>JAQXBA010000125.1 GCA_029252625.1 Opitutia bacterium
TTGGCGGCTTCTATTTTCATCTTTTTGATACAGGTAGTGATTTATAGATTACTGAAAACCGTTTCAGAATATGTTGTATCGTATTTTAGCAGTCGTGCACTAGCGGTTTGTGTCAGTAGGAATCGGAGCAATGTTGAATGTGTAAAAAGGTTCGCACTGTCCGGGGCGACTTTTACGGCCAAGTTACTACACCAACTCTTCGACGCCGACTTCAATGCGTTTGCCGTTCACATTCAGGACGTAGCGTTTGACTTCACCATTACCAGCGGAGGTTGCCGTCTCCGCTTTGGCAGTTGGCACGCTGACCTTTGCTGATTTATTTTTGTTTTTAAAGTGTGCGGCTAGCTGCTGTGGGAACATCGCGTGTATAATGCAGTGCTCATCGTCGCTAGGCAGATTCAAATCATTGAGTTCCTTACGAAGGTCATCCATGTGCTTGTGCTGTGTATTCGGACTTTCGACTGGGCGGCAAGTGATGGGCTCTTTGCCTGCTTGCTTGGATGCAAGCTGTTGCAGCTCGGTGGAGACTGGCGCAGGTGTGCGGCCGTAGTAACCGAGTGCGATATCAGCGGCTTGTGGTGAGATTTGTTTCCAACGACCAAACTTCACATTGAGAAAAGCTTGCATGCCAACAATTTGCGAAGTCGGCGTTACAAGCGGAATCCAACCGAGTGCTTCGCGTACCACAGGGATTTCGCGAAATACATCTTCGAATTTATCCTCCATTTTTTGCTCCTTTAGCTGAGTGCGAAAATTGGAAAGCATTCCACCGGGGACTTGGTATTCGAGTGTATCTGTATCGATCACCTCGTTTTTATGGCTGGTAAACTCACTGAGCTCCTCGTAAGTACCCTCTAGGTAATGGCGAATGTCTTTGAGTGAATTGAGTTGATCTGTACTCATGTCTGGGCAGCGCGCATGTCCATTGAGCAAGGCAAGCATACGGGTAGTGTCCGGTTGCCCAGTACCATTTGCAAATGGGCTGATAGAGAGGTCGATTGCGTCAACACCCGCATCAATTGCAGACATATAAGAGCTTGCACCGAGTCCAGCGGTGTCATGGGTGTGCATCCAGACTGGAATATTTAAGGTCTTTTTGAGGCCGTCGATGATCTTAAAAGTATCCATCGGAGAAACGAGTCCCGCCATGTCTTTAAGTACAACCGCATGGCAACCTAATTTTTGAAGCTCTAGACCCATGTCGATGAATTTTTGGGGAGAGTGTACCGGACTACTTGTAAAACAAATGGTGCCGTGCGCTTGTGCCCCAGCAGCTCGAGTCGCATCGATTGCACATTTCATATTACGCGTATCATTGAGTGCGTCGAATATGCGAAAAATGTTCATGCCGTGGTCTGCACTAGTCTTAATGAAGGCGGAAACCACGTCGTCAGGGAAGTGTGCGTATTGCACAATATTTTGCCCGCGCAGCAGCATCATGTGTGGCGTCTTGGGACAGGCTTTTTTCAAGGCATCGAGACGATCGAAAGGAAATTCGTTGAGAAAGCGCAGACCAGAGTCGATCGTCGCACCGCCCCATGTTTCCAATGCGCCGAAACCCCAGTTGTCGAGCTGCTCACAGATTGGTAACATTTGCTCAGTCCGCATGCGTGTAGCAGCGAGACTCTGGTGACCATCACGAAGCACATTATTGTTAAATTGAACTTTATTCATATCTGATTTGGAATTGTTTTTGCTGGAATTTGTAGAAAATTATCAGCTACGCAGTTGGTATTAACGAGTAGAGCGAAAAAAATATAATGACCTGAAATAGCAGTATTTTTGCAGGTATTGCCTATTTGGAACGTATCGACAACAAAAATGAGCCTAAAAACGTGCAATTAGACGTAGAGATTAATTAGCTCGAACAGCGTCTTTGAAGTGACTGGTTTAGTGATGCAGTGCTGTATGTCGGCGGACTCGCAGGCTGCTAAGACCGCAGGAGTCAAATTCGCGGTATAAGCAATCATCGGTGTATGTTGGTTCATATTGGTAGTGCTGCGTATCAGATTGGACGTCTTAGTCTCGTCGATCTGAGCGATCGCTAAGTCTATTAAAATCAAATCATACTTGGTCTTCTGGCATAGTTTGGTCAGTACCTTTGCATCGGTCGCTTCGGTTACTTGGCAACCGTAGGAATCGAGTAAAGAACGGGCGATGAATCGATGATCTGATTGCTCGTCGGCAATTAAAACGTGACAAGGGCTGGTTAGGTTACGTGGCATCATTCGGGGAGTCGAACTGATTGCTTGAATGGTCCGCTTCTCGACCTCTTTTAATGACAAATTTAATGTGAAGGTTGAGCCCACGCCCATCTGACTTTCCACTGTAATGTTGCTATCTAAGATCGTGAGTAACTTTTTGCAAATAGCTAAACCGAGCCCTAAGCCTTGATACTGCCGTGTGTATGAGCTATCAGTTTGGCTAAATGCATCGAAGAGCTTTTGCAGGTGTTGCGCATCAATGCCTATGCCAGTGTCTTTGACTGCGATGGTGAACGAGCTACCTGGAAAGTCGGATCGCTTGAGGGAGACTGAAATGTCGCCTTCGTTTGTGTATTTACAAGCATTGTTGATTACACTGTCGAGGATTCGGCGTAACATTGTTCGGTCGCCTTGGACCCAACAACTACGTGTAGAATCTAGTAAGGTCGAGTCCGTCACGAAGCTTAGGTCGAGTGAACCTGCAAAATTTTTAGCATCATTCACTGCAAGTTGACAGAGCTCTGCCAAGTTAAATACTTCGATCCTTGGCTTAATATCCCCGCGGTTGATACGCATATATTCCAAGATATCTTCTATGAGGCGTAATTGTCGGTTAGCTGCTGTAATGATCGTTTTAATATAGTCAGACTCCGGCATGGTGTTGATATTTTGTCGCAACAGTTCCGCAAAGCCCAATATCGGATTGAGTGGCGTGCGTATTTCATGCCCCATAATCGCCAGGAACTCGTCTTTGGCCTTACTTGCAGCTTCAGCAATTTCTTTGGCTTCAATGAGCTCTTCTTCAGCTTGCTTCATCGCCGAGATATCTTCGTAGGTACCAAGGATTCCGATCACTTCGTTTGCATCGTTACGGAGTGGGACTTTCGAGGTTTTCACCCATCTTTTGCTGCCATCATGCTTACATTGTTGATATTCATAGTTCAATTTCGAATTACCACTGTTAATCACGGTGGCATCATCGAGTTGAAACACTTCTGCTTGATCGGGCCATGAAAAGTCATTGTCAGTTTTTCCTGTTACATCGCCTACAGTGGCTTCTCCAGCGTCTTCGGCAAACAGCTGATTCGCTCCCAGGTAGGTGCCGTCTTTGGCTTTCCAAAAGACTCGCACAGGAATCGTATCCAGCACCTTTCGAAGTAGGGCCTGTGACTCGTTGAGCTTAATTTCCGCCTTTTTCCGTTCGCTAATATCCATCGCAGCCCCTAAGTAACCGGTCCTTGCCCCAGTTTCATCGTGTATTGCTGTAATGCTCAGAGTAACCGGAAATTGTCGGCCATTTTTACAAACGTAGGTCCATTCGTTCGACTCTTGCCCTGCTTCGAGGACGCGCTGCATATACGTATCGAAACCTTCAGATACTGCATCGCTCAGAGGAATCCCTCGCTTGGCTAACTCGGATTCTAAGTGCAGAATAAATGGAGTCGATTGACCGAGCAATTCTTGCGCGCTGTAGCCTAGCATAGATTCAGCGCCAGTGTTAAATAGTGTGATCATGCCATTTAGATCTGTTGCGATTACCGAGACCCCGCTAGTCGCATCAAAGATACTTTTTAATAGATGCCTAGAAGCCTCATGCGCTTCCATTGCTTCCTTTTGCTCGGTGATGTCGAGGTGAGTACCACTCATGCGCAGAGGCTCGCAAGTCTCTGACCATTCGATGACTTTGCCTCGCGCGTTAACCCATCGCCAGCTGCCATCTTTGTGTCGCTGCCTAAATTCGGCATCGTAGTATGGAATTTCACCCGAGAGGTGTTTGTTCAGGAGTAACTTAGTCTTTACACGATCCTCTGGGTGCAGCTTTTCATTCCATGTTTCTAAGCTGATCGGCTGCAAATCCTTGAGACTATAGCCAATGATCTCTGCCCACCGCTCATTTAGTACAACTTCGTTGGTCAGTAAATTCCAATCCCAAGTACCTGCTTCAGTGCCTTCAATGATATTTAGGCTGTGGGCGAAGCCTTCGCGAGTCGACTTCGCAATCGATTTACGCAAAGAGTCCATGTGTGCAATTTCTTGTTTTTTCAGCAGGTTAAGTGCGATTCCAAAAAGTGGAAAAGCAAATGCTGCGCAAATGAACATGAGGCGATAGGCGTTTGCGTATTGTCTATCTATATCGGCATCGTGGCTGTGGTTCCAAAATTCGGCAATGCCTACGAGAGCGATCGCTAAGCATATTAATGATCCAAGCGTGATTAAGTAACGTTTGTTGACAGGATTCATATTCTATTTTTTGTTCACGGAGGGTCGAGCAGTAGAAAACGCGACAAGGAACTGGTTTTTCCTTTAATCAAAATTATAGTTAGAATGATAAATAGTGACTACTCAATCAATCGTTAATAAATTCTGGGTATTCTAGATTTCTCTTGAGCCGATGTAAATACGAACCACTCGTTTTGAAATCGAACAAAGCGCCTCCCATGGAATTGTTCCAGCGAGATCACTAAATTCACTGGCCGTAATTTCGGCCGCTTGACACGTGCCGATCAGAACCACGTGATCGCCAGGCTTGATTGTTCGATACAAATCGCTGACATCAATAATGGTTTGATCCATGGTGACACGGCCAAGAATCGGGCAATGTTGGCCGTGTAACAGAACAGTCCCAGTGTTGCTTAACATGAGCGGGATGCCATCTGCATAGCCTGCAGTTAGCACGGCGATACGTGTGTCGCGTTTGAGCGAGCAGGTGCGACTGTAGCTAATGTCTGTACCTGCAGGCAGATCTTTAACAATACCAACCCGAGCATGAAAACTAAAGACAGGCTCGACTTCAACATTGCCGAGCAAAGAGTCTGGATAGGGGCGAACTCCAAATTGGAGTAATCCGATGCGAACCGCGTTAAAAGGGCTATCGCCGCTCAATGTACTGAGGCTGGCTGAGTTATCTGCATGTATCAATAAGCCCGTGGTATCTATTTGCTCTAGTATAGCCAGCAAACGCTGACGTTGAATACGGGTGAATTTGCGATCGATGTCAGCGCTAGAAAAGTGCGTGTAGATTCCCTCGAGCTTAAGATGTGGCAATTCACGAATCGTTTGCAATAGGGCAAGGGCTTTGTTGTGCCAAATGCCTAGTCGTCCCATTCCAGTGTCTATTTTTAAATGTACCTTAATCTGTACATCGCGAGCCGCAGCTAATGAATTAAAGCGCACCGCTTCTTCTGGTGTGCTTACCGTGCCGATCAGATCGTAGTCAATGAGGTAATCATCTTCACCTGGCAGTACAGGGCTAAGTATGAGGATCGGCCAGCCCTTACCCATGTGGCGGATATCCGCTGCTTCGTGCACGTTGGCGACTGCGAAATAATCAACTCCGCTCTGCATTAAACGGCGGACTATCTGCGGCATCCCATGGCCATAGGCATCTGCCTTTACCACGGCGACATAGCGCACGTCTAATGGTAGTGCAGCTTGTATACGTTTCAAATTACGTTCAAATGCGGCGAGATTGATCTCAGCCCAACAGCGTTGTATGGAATTTGGAATGTGAGTGGAGGATTACGGGTTAAGATTTTAGACGATCGGCGATGGTGAAGTCATTTGGAATTTTAGCTCCGAGTTGCAGCACGGTGACGCTCAGGTGTCCATTTTTGAAATACGTTCACGCTTGAGGCGTACAGCTCGACAGTAGCCGTTGGACACGGAAGGTGGATGACTTCCGAAAGGCGGTCGGGTCGATACTCAACGGCAGTCGCACTGGCAGGAGGCTGTTGCCAGCCTTTGCGTTGAGGTAGGTGGTAGAGTGAGTCGGCCCAATTTGCGACGGTGGCGTCGTCAGCGACTTCTGTGACTGACGGTTGACCATTGCGGATCTTGACCGCATTCCAAATGCCCTTTTTCCAATCTGATATTAACAGCGCTTGGTCAAGACCTGGCATGTCTACGCAAATAAGTGCGGCGGCCAATTGTAGGCTATTGTATGCGTAGTAGTGCGCCGATTGAGGATGCAAACGGCCCCATGTCTCAATCGCCATTGCGCAGAGTCGCAAGCCGAGCACGGAGCCAGGCCCTTCGCAATAGATGAAACTGCGTATGTCTGCCAAAGTGAGCTTTGCAGCTTTGAGTGTGGCTTCGATTGTGGGAAAAAGGCTTTCCAGTGGGGCGCCAATCTGCTTTGAGCGGGCGAGCCAATTGCCATTTGATCCTAGCACGCCCGCAAAGACCGCTGAGCCACTACCATCGACGACGAGCGTGGGTGAAGCGGGAGGGATCGTTGCAGGATGATTTTTCATAACTGATAGAGGAACTGAAACTATTTGGGCTGGCAAGTTGAGAGTTTATGCTGAGATCGTAATCTGCGGCCGAAAAAGAGGGATCATCACTGTGATTGATTCACTAACACTGTGTTGAATGAAAACATAAAAAAACTGAGGGCTCAATACCCGCAGCTCTTAATATAAAGGTGATCTTTGGAAAGTTGTCTGCGCCAGACTGGAGAAAGTACTTCGACCTCAGCATCGCTAGATCGTTGTTATTTTCTGCGGGCGTGAGGTAGTTGGATACTTCACGATTAGAAAAGTCTGGATGATGGGAAGCTTGCTGTTGTTACAGAAAAAAGCTCGAGTCGCCTGGGCGCTTTCCTGTTTTGAAACTCGATGCGTTCAGATGTCGATCAAACACTGAATAAACCATGACGAGGCTGAGAAGTAATATCGAATATAGTTTAATCACACACGCATTTTAATGGTAGTCATAGATTTATACCTAATTTAATGAGAATGCTAATATTGCTCCCAACTTTAACGTTAGCTTTAATTGATCGGGAAAGACGATTGACTCATAATTAATAACATAAGCAGATTGAATCCATTAAAGTAGGCGTGGAAGCATATGGGAACTAAAATGTTTCCCGAGCCTTCATACTGTCGCGCGAGAATAATACCTATAACGAGCAGTGGCAGGAATGACATCAAGTTACCATGCATGGTGGCGAATAAGGCGCCGCTGATTATCTGGGCAGTTAAGACGCTCGACTGGCTCTTTAAGAAACGGTAGATTCCTCCGCGAAAAACGATTTCTTCAACGATTGGTGCGAGTACTACTGCAAAAACAGCGAGTAGGGAAATTGCGGTAAGATCGCCACCATTGGTGAAGAGTTTGATGAGTTCTTGGGGAGGGAATTCGTCGATGACTCCGAGTTCTTGAAGTTCAGTGAGTAGTTTTGACCATGTAAAACTGACGAACCAGATGATTGGTAAATAGCGGATAAATTGTGGTATCGCATACGCGAATGATTGCCAGAGCGTCAAGCGTTGGTTGTTCAGTCGACTTGAAAAATGCCTCGGGTAAAATCGACGCAGCGCGCAGAAGGCTCCTAGCAATGGCAGTTGCAACAACAGTACCGCCAGGACTGCCATCCACGGTGTTAGTGCCGTAGGTTCGGTTACCAGGGAGTCCTCGCTGCTCACTAAATCGACAGATGTTTCCAGTTTAACCTCATTGTCGATGGCTGCCGCTTCGATAGGGTTCATCAGATAAATCAATTCACCCGCGAATAACTGAACGACGACAACACTGGACACCAATGTACAGGCAAAGATCCCGAAGTTAATCCAGCCGATTGGCCAAGCAGGTACACCTGCTGCACAAGCGAACTTGTGCTGGTCGCGCTGCAGATGGACGATCCAGAGCACTGCACTGGCAATTAAAATAACGACAATGATTGCCCCCGCAAGTATCGCGGCCAAATCCAGATCTACAGCCATCTTAAATGATGATCGATTGTCCGTCAAAAACTGCACAGCCTGCTACATAGGTCACCTGCACTTTACCTTTCAGGGACTGGCCATGCCATGGACAATTACGCGACTTGCTGTAGAACTTATCCGCATCGACTGTCCACTCTTCGTCAGGATTGAAGAGGCAAATGTCTGCCGCAGCTCCGACGCTCAGTGTACCGGCATCCAGTTTGCAGATTGCCGCAGCCTTATGTGTCATGAGTGCCACCACTTCACTTAAGCTCAGTCTATTACTGTGGTAGAGCGCGTGTAATGAAGCGGCCAGCGAGGTTTCTAAACCAATGATCCCGGGAGGAGCGTAATCGAATTCACAATCTTTTTCGGTTGGCGTGTGCGGCGCATGATCGGAAGCGATACAGTCCAGCGTGCCATCTTTGAGTGCAGCGATAATTGATTCGCGATCGGTATCCGTGCGCAGCGGTGGATTGACTTTGAGGTTCGTGTCGTAATCTTTCAGGTCTGCATCAGTGAACTCGAAGTGATGTGGGCATGCTTCAGCTGTTACGGGTATATTTCGCCTTTTGGCACGACGAATGATGTCGATCGAGGTCGCGGAACTCACGTGCTGCATGTGGATATGAGCGCCGGTTAATTCTGCTAGTAAGACGTTACGGGCCACCATTATATCCTCAGCAAACTTTGGCCAACCACGCAGGCCAAGTCGGAGGGACCACTCGCCCTCATTCATCATCGCTTCTTCAGTTTGCGTCTCATCTTGGCAGTGATCCATGATCGTGAGATCAAACATCTTAGCGTATTCGACTGCGCGGCGCATAATTTCATGGCTCTGTACGCACTTGCCGTTGTCTGTCATTGCCACGACTCCAGCAGTTTTCAACTGCCCCGTCGGAGCCAAACGTTTACCTTGCATTTGAAGAGTTAGGCAGCCAGTCGGGTAGACGTTAACCACAGCTTCGCGTGCGACCTTATCCATAATGCGCTGGATCGTGCCAGCGTTGTCACAGACAGGGCTCGTATTCGGCATGCAGATGACTGAAGTGAAACCTCCAGCTGCCGCGGCCTCGGTTCCAGTGCGGATGCATTCCTTGTGCGTTTGCCCCGGATCGCGAAAATGAACGTGAATATCAACCAATCCAGGCGCGACAACGAGTCCTGTGGCATCAATCTTGTTTGCTGATTGCTGTTGATCTTGAGTAAGGCCAGCTGTGAGCTTCCCATCGATGGCGTAGACGTCGCCAATCGCATCGCGGTTGTTTGCAGGGTCGATCACACGACCGCCAGTTATCCAAAGTATGTTAGGCATATGGAGTTGTAATTAAAATGAAGCAGCCAGCTAGTGCGGCTTAAGCAGGTAGATCGATTGGCTGATTTTTATAGGCACAACGACAGAGGTGCAGGACGGCCATGCGCACCACGATGCCGTTGGTGACTTGTTGCAAGATGACGGATTGATCCGAGTCGGCGACTTCTGAGTCGATCTCGACGCCGCGATTAATCGGTCCCGGGTGCATGATGATCGCATCTGGCTTGAGCCACTTGACACGTTCTTTGTTGAGCCCAAACATGCTGGTGTATTCGCCGAGCGAAGGGAAGTGAGTTGAACTTTGGCGTTCGTGCTGAATACGTAGCAGCATCACTGCATCAGCATCCTCCAAGGCTTCGCGAAAATCATGGCAAACCTTCACTCCCATTGCTTCGAAGGCTTTGGGGACCAATGTGCTTGGGCCTGCGATGGTAACCCGAGCTCCTAGTTTTTGAAGGCAAATGATGTTGGAGCGCGCGACTCGGCTAAACAGTATGTCTCCTAGGATAGTGATCTTCTTACCGTCCAGTCTGCCGAATTTCTCTAATAATGTGAAAGAATCGAGCAGCGCTTGGGTAGGGTGGGAGTGCGAACCGTCACCCGCGTTAATCACTGGAATATCGACCACTTTGCTTAAATAATTTGGTGCGCCAGATGCTGAGTGGCGCATAATGATCATGTCCGCCTTCAACGCTGCGATGTTTTGTGCGGTATCGCGCAGTGTCTCACCTTTGGTCAAGCTACTGGCATTACCAGTCATGGTGATAATATCCGCACCGAGACGGCTTGCAGCAACTTCGAAGGCTAAGCGTGTGCGTGTGCTCGGCTCAAGGAACAGGTTAACAATCGTGCAGCCATCAAGATAGGGCTGCTTTTTGTCGTCGGCCTCCATTGCATGTTTAAACGCGGTGGCTGCAGTGAAGATCGTTTCAACTTCCTCGCGTGAGAGAGGATCGATGCCGATCAGGTCTTTTCGGTTCCAGGTAAGGCTAGTGCTCATGTGTAGTCTGGCTGGCACGCATTTAATGAGGTGCCTCGCTCCGAAAACGGAAATGTGAACGGCAAACTGGAAAGGGCAACGAGAAATATAAAAAAACTGCATTCTCGTTGCGACAAAGATTTGCTACTGTTAGCTGGCAAGTCAGTTTGCTCAAACTGAAATCCTTGCATTATCGATGACTTGCTTCGGCATTTTATAGAAAAAACGATTTGTTTTAAAGGCGACTTGACAATGATCGAGTCGCCTTACTTATTCGCCATCTTCTCTGGTACGGGCGCGTAACTCAGTTGGTTAGAGTGCCACCATGACATGGTGGAAGTCGTGGGTTCGAGTCCCTCCGCGCCTACCATGAGATGCAAATAAGCCCTGCTCCTTATTGGGGTTGGGCTTTTTGTTTGCCTACGTAATAGTTGTGCATCGCCAAGTTACCCAAGCTGTTGAAATGTCGTCGATTTTATCTTTCGTTGTTTTTGGTCTACTGAAGACGGTACTTACTCTTTGCTCGATATCCTGCGACAAGCTTTCGTTTTGTACTCTATCGAGCTCAACTTCATTCACGAATAACTTTGAAAATGAGGTGATTTTTCTTACCAGTTATATCTATGGAAGTTGTTCGAGTCGAAACTGTGGAGGGTGAAATTTGCTATGGCTGTGAGGTCGGCAATCAAGTGTTTCGCTTGGACGGTGATTTATACGGGGCGTTTAGCCAGTCGGATGTATTGTTACAACCAGTGCGTCGTTTAGCACCGGTGGTACCGACTGCGATCTATGGTATCGGTCTAAACTACCGCGAACATGCCACTGAGGTGGGAGCCAGATTACCAGAATATCCAGTGGTCTTCATGAAGAGTCCGACTTCATTGCAGCACCCAAATGGTCCGATTATTTTGCCGCGTCATTTGCACAGCGACCAAGTGGATTATGAATGTGAACTCGCAGTAGTGATCGGCCGTGATTGTAAAAATGCATCTGTCGAAGATGCGCTGGACTACGTACTCGGCTATACCTGTGCGAACGATGTAAGTGCGCGCGATTGGCAAACGTTTCATGGAAACGGGCAATGGGTGAAAGGGAAGAGCTTTGATAGCTTTTGTCCATTGGGTCCGATCTTAGTGACAGCTGATCGTATTCCGAATCCACAAATCTTACCAATTCGGACGATTCTAAATGGGCAAATACGCCAAGAATCCTACACGGGGGATATGATTTTCAGTGTTGCCGAAATTATTGCGTTCCTAAGTGGTAGTACAACTTTGTTGGCTGGGACGGTGATTTTAACAGGCACGCCCTCTGGGGTCGGAATGGCAGGTGAACCGCAACGTTTCCTGAATCCTGGCGACGAGGTGGTGGTAGAAATTACTGGTATCGGCAGTTTGAAAAATTCAGTTCAAGCAGAGGTCAGATCAGATACCGTAACATAGGCATTCTGCCTTTGGCTTAGTTAAAGATCATGCAGGAATGCCTCTGTCACAACCTTTAGACTTGTCATCGACGGTGCGCTGCGCCATTGCATGACTTTTTTAGCAAAAGACTTATGCAAGAAACACTCATTATCCTCAAGCCCGACTGCATGGAAAAACGCATTGCAGGCGAGGTCATTACACGCTTCGAAAATGCCGGCTTCGATATCGTTGCCTCTAAAGTTACCCAGTTGGATGGCCCAATTCTACGTGAGCACTATGCTCACGTAGCGGATTTGCCGTTCTTTCCTGAAATCGAAGCATTCATGAGCTCGCGCCCAGTGATGCCAATGATCCTACGGGGTGAAAATGTCATTGCTCAGGTGCGTGATCTACTCGGACCTACTAATTCTGAGGAGGCGCCAAAGGGCACGATCCGTGGCGATTTGGGCACCAATATGATGCGCAACGTGGTACATGCTTCGGATAGTCCGGAGTCGGCCGCAGCTGAAAAAGCACGTTTCTTTCCAGAGCTTTAAGCCGTGAAGGTAAAAACCGGACTTGGTCTCGATAGTCATCGCTTTGTTGAAGGCGATTCCGATAGGCCTTTGGTACTTGGGGGAGTCGTTTTTGATGATGCCCCCGCGTTGTCTGGTAACAGTGATGCGGATGTCATCCTGCATGCGGTGACCGATGCCATTAGTGGCGTCACAGGCGTGACTGTCATCGGCGCGGTGGCAGACAAGCTGTGCCGTGAAGGCATCACCGACAGTAAAGTTTATTTGGCAGTTGCACTCGAAAGCCTTGGCACTTGGCGCCTAACACATGTATCGATTGTGCTGGAGTGTCTGCGCCCAAAGATCGACCCGAAGGTCCCGGTGCTGCGCGCATCGGTGGCGGGACTGCTAGGGCTTGAAGTTGCCGACGTCTGCATCACCGCAACGACTGGTGAGCAGCTCAACGACGTCGGTCGCGGGCTCGGCATACATGCCAGTGTGATGGTGACAGCGATTCTGGATTGAGCACTTTTTAGTGAGTCCGCAAGCACGGCAGTGGTGACCGAGCTTGCTCGGGCCCACCTGGTAGTGATAGCGGCATTTTCATTGATCTGGGTCATCGGGCCGGCATACGACTGGCCTGAGTAAGCTCAGGCGCCACACAGAGACTTCAATCCTCAAATTTCAGCACTCAGGTTTCAGCCCTCTCCCGACACCTATTTTTTCTTCGGCAAAATAACACGCCTGCGAGGTATTACACGGCTGGTGGGTTGTTTCTTAGTAGTGCTGGGCGTCAGCCCAGGGATATTTGGTGGACTTGGCTGCTTCGTTGGCATTGTAGATGTCGAGATTGCAACTGGCAAGGGACTGTCGGTCGCAGTCATTAAAGTGAGTTGTTCGGTGCGGCCATTGAGTGTCACGCTGATACTCATGGCATCCAGATCGAAGTTACGAACGCTGATGCCACTTTCGGAGCTGTTTTCTGCAATCCAATAGCCCCGATTGAGCTTTTTATTAAATAAGCTGAACTCGTAAATGCCTTTCATCTGCACGATGCCGCGGAATTCCAGTTCGCGCGAGAGCGGGCCATTCACTTTTGTGACAGGCTGGGGTGTGGCAGGCTTTTTGTTACTATAGCCCGGCGGTAGGAAGGGGCTGTTTGACTCCAACTTGGAGGTAGCGGCGGTGAGGGCCCCTGCGGTGAGTGCGCACAACAACTGCGCAAGCCACATTTTGCGGAGGGATGTAACGACTCTGTTCTTTAACGACATGATTGAGGGGCTATCGAGTGCGACGAAGCGAACGCAAGCGTGTTGGAGTCTCTTTTTTTATTTTGGTCTCTTCCTTTTCGAAGATACTGCCCTCCATATAGAGATCGCCACTGGAATTGTTCTCCAGATAGTCCATGACCGCCTCTTTCTCTTCGGCTTTTTCAATATAGGCGTTGGAGAGATTTTGGGCTTCAGCTGGATTAGGTAAGACTTTTGGACGGATGAAAATTATCAGTTCGGTACGGTCATACTCTTTGGTGTCTGTTCCCAATAATCCGCCGAGGAATGGAATGCGCCGAAACCCTGGAACGTATGAATTACTATCCGTGAGACTGTTTTGCTGGAGACCGCCGAGGACGATTACTTGATTATCTTGCACGCTAACGGTGGATGTGGCCTCGCGGATACCGATGATCGGTTGGTCATTTTCATCGACTTGAATCGTGCCAACTACGTTTTCGACTGTTTGCTCAATCGTCATCTGAACGGTGCCGTCGGCACCGATCAATGGCGTTACGGTCAGCTTAATGCCGATGTCGCGATACTCGACCGTGCTGCGGCTGTTATTATTGGTATTGTTAAGCGAGCTGGTGGAAGAGGTGATAATCGGCCGCGACTCACTGACGTTGATGATACCTTCTTCGTTGTGACTGACCATAATGCGAGGAGTGGAAAGAATGCGCGCGTTGCTATCGGTGTCACTGGCGGTTACGAGTGCGGACAGGCTGAAGTCGCTAGGGTTGTTTAGATCAATCGAACCTCCTGTAATGCCACTACCTGCGCCGGTAGCACCAGGAGTGACGATGTTAACACCAGTAAATAGTTGTTTTAATGGATCTGTTAGTCCGTCATATGTAAAACCGAAGCTACTCAGTCCACTGGCTTGGTCTTCCTTTAAAGTCACTTCGGTGATCACTGCTTCGATCAATACTTGCGGCAACGGAATATCGATTTTCTCGATCAGCTCTTTGAGCGTCTTCAGGTCGTTGTGCGTGCCGTAAGCGACGATCGAGTTGGTGCGTTCATCGGCGGACAGGCCGACGAAGTTCGAAAATTGCAGTGAGCTGTTGCTGGAGCTGCTGGTCGCTGTCCCTTGGCTGGCGACTTGGGTTGATGGCTGCGGTATGGGGCCGTTGTTATTGTTGCTCTTGTTATTGTTCTTATTGGAGTTGTTTTTCTTTTTAATCTCAGTCTTGGCATCTTCTTCGCGGCCTTCTTTTTGACCTGAGATGATCTCCTCGATGATTGGCACGACTTCTTCGGCTTTGGCCTGACGCAGCGGAAACACCTCACTGCTGGTGAGTGGTGCGGCATCGACATCCACATTTTCGATGACGTCCATGATGATCTTCAGGTTGCCCGGGTGCGTAATCAGAATGAGCTGGTTGGTGCGCTCATCGGCGGTGACACTGGTATTGCCTTCAAGATAACTTTTAAGGGGGCCTTGGATCAGGTTTTCGATGCGTTGCTGCATCTCAGCGGCTTGAATGTAGTCGAGCTTAATGAAGCGGATGTCCTCGCGGATATCCTGCGGCTTATCCATCTCGTTGATGATACGCTCAATGCGCTGCAGGTTGATCAGCGCATCGGTAATCAGCATTGCATTCGATTTAGGGAAGACGACGACGCTGGAGTTTTGTGATAGAAGCGGGGTGACAGTGGTGCCGCTGGTCGCTTCAGCCTGTAAGTAATCAAACTTAAAGAGCTTGGCGTAGATTTGCTGACTCGCTGGCAGGTCGAGCGTGCTACCGATGAGCATTTCGGGCACGTGGCTGTTTACGCTGGTGGCTGGCACGGCCTTCATAAAGCGGCCGCCCATATCGGTCAGCATGATTGAGTTGAGGCTGAGTAAACTTTCGAGTGCCAGCACAGCTTCTCCCTTGGTCAGTGGGCCGCGAGAGTTGAAGTTGATTTTGACGGCGGCGATGTCTTGCCGGCGCAGGATGATTTTGCCGGTCATCTTTTCCAGCATGTCTAGCACTTGTAGGGCAGTCTCATCGCTAAGCACGATCAGGCCGACCATCTCGTCAGGATTCTCGACCCGAGGCTCAAGTGGCACAATTGGTGTAGTTGCCGGCGTGCCCGACTGCTGCGCGTTCGCTGTGGTAGCAAAGGCAAGCAGAAGGCTGATCAAGAGGCAGGATTTGAGGTAAATGGTGTTCATTCTCGAAAGAGGGCGAAATGGATTCGTCTTATTGGTTCTTGAGGTCGATTAGGTCGAAAGAGTTGATTTTAAAGCGGACATCCAGTTCTTCGGGGTTACGTCGGTTTTTGCTCACGCGGACGCTCTGGAGATTGATATATGGAGTTTCCTGACTAAGTAGATTATTGAGTCGTATTAGTTGCGCAATAGAGATTCGGCTCAGTCGTATGCGAATGTTATGATCATTGAAAATCTCTCCTTCGCGTGTTTGCACCGGATCAATGTCTGCTAAGCCAGACAGTGCGACTTGGCGCAAAATAGCGTCTACACGCCCCGAGAGCTGAGATCCTGCATAAGTCTTTTGGGGGTCGACTCGCTCAAGCGCATTGGCGAGACCGATGCTGAATTGCTCACTGCGGTCGAGCCATTGTTGCTGGTTTTGTAAATCCGACTGCGCTTGCTTACGGTTGTCGTTCCATACCGAGCTGCGATTGAGCAGACTCCCAGTCCAAATAAACAGCATGACGAGGATGAACGCTAGGGTGAGGCTTTTTTCGCGTGCCGTCATCCGCAGGAAGAGTCGCTTCGCTTGTTGGAGGATTGTTTGCATCAGATCGGGGCCTCCTCTGTGGGTGATTCGATAGCGGAGGGGGCGGGAGCCTCAACAGGTGCTGCCGTATCCAAGTGCGTGTACGCTAGTGTGACAGTGAAAGTGGTCTTACCTGCGCGGGTAATAGATTCAGGCGCGGTGATAAGCTCAAAATAGCCAGATTGCTTTAAGCTTTCGGTGTAGCTATTGAGCGCGTTGATACTGGTCGCCTTACCTTCAATGGTGATGTTGTTTTCGCCCTCGACAACGACACTGTCGTATTCGATTCCGAGTTTTATTTTGAGACGGATGTTGTTGGCGGCCTCAAGGATGGCGATGGGGCGCAGCTCATTTTTGGCGACTTGCTCCAATTTAATCATCAGCGCCTGCTTGTCCTCGATCGTAAGCACCGCGGTGCGCTGGCTTTCGATCTGTTTATCAAGTGTGCTCAGCCAAGCTTGGCTCGCAAGTAGCAGTATCTCAATGCTGACGAGCACCAGGGCGAAAAGTGCCGCCCAAGCAGTGATCCGCATCAGTAGCGTGCCAAGGCGTCGGGCGCTGCGCTCGGTCTCCTTAAAATTCGCGCTGCGCACATCTGCTTGCCAGAGTTGCGCCTCGGTGGGTGCCAATGTCGTCCATGCATCAGATGCAAGTGTGCTGCGTGATGCGTCGGCTAGTTCCAAATGGAAGGTCGCTTCGCCTTGCTCGCTCAGCTCGATCCCACCAGTGCGTATTCTGAGGATGCTAGCAGATTTTGGCAGATTGCTCGGGCTGGCCTTTAGATCCTTGAGCGCTTGATTGGCATCGCCGTCCGTCACTGGTGCGACTAGGACAATACGCGGTATAGATGTGCCTTTATCAAAAAGTAGTAGGCTGAGGTTGTTGGTTGATTCCAGTTCGACCAAGGTCTCGTTTGGAAAGCATGCGCCAGTCAGTGTCGCGAAATCTGGCAGTACCCATGTGTAGCCCTGCAACTCGGTATAGCCAGCATTTTTGAGGCGATCTCGATGTGTGGCATAGACGAGGATCGTGGGTGCGTCTGCGCTGTAGAGGTAGCCCCAATTGAGTTGCTCAACAGGAAAGGGCGCAATCGTTTCGAGGCTCAACTCGATGAAATCTGGAATCTCAGCTTCCTCCAAATCGACGGGCAAATCGATGGTTTCGATAAAAAACAGGTGCCCTGGGAGCACGAGCACTTGCTCTGCCGGAACAGATTCAGTGGGACTTGAGGATGTGCTAGTGTCTTTCACAGGGCTGAATATCAATGATGCTTAAAAGGAAGCGCTTTCTGCGCTAATGTCCATAGCCGAATAACGGGCAGATCGGGTATCTGGGCCACCCTGAGTGTATTCGCTCAGTTGTAGAATCTTAAAAGGGAACTGAATGGAATCTTGCTCTTTGATTGAGCCCGTTTTTGCCACGCCTTCGGCCATGCCGCTGGAAGTGGCGCCTGATGCACTTGCCCGGGACGCTGTATCTATGCTAAACTTAGGCTCGACCAAGGCGCTTATGAAAAACGGCACGTCACCGCGCTTGAGGTTGACGTTGATTCGCAGCAGGCTGATTTCGACGCCACTGGTTGCGCCTGCACCATTAGGCGTATTTTTCAAATACGGTTCTTCAAGACCATCGAATAAGTAATCGTCCTGCCAGCCGTCTTTGAGCGCTAATAGCTCTAGCACCTCTGCGGGGGCAGCATTCAGATTGACCGCACCGGTGTTCATCACCGACACCAATCCAGATAGCTGCACGAACAGTTCGTTCGGGTTGCCGTCTTGGTCGAAGAACTCATCCTCCCACACTTTTAGCAGGCGCAATTCTTCGAGCGACTGGAGTGGTGCATTGGCTGCGCGATACGGGGGGTTATTTCTAAGGTAGTGGTCGGATTCGGCCCCGTTGAGTCGCTGGCTGTCATCTTCGTCTTTCCAGTCGACTAAGGTGCTACTGAGCTCCCGAGCGGTGCCGAAATCGAAGTCCAATTGTTCTTCGAGGAGTTTATTTAACAGCTCCTCGGGCATCGTATTGAGCGGCAATTTCCCGCCTTCGTCGCGTATGCTGATACTGACTTCCCAGCCATTGGGGATGCTGACGCCAGCGTAGCTGAGCGGGTCGCTCCAACCTTGTTCGCCTGCATAGAGTTTGCCCTCGTCGATCAAGGCGACCTCCTGAACGGTCGCCAAGGCGACTTCCAGCATCCCGTAGGCAAAAGCGCGCACATCCGAGGGCTCGTTAAAGATGGCGCGGTATTCGAGGTCTTTGACCGCTTCGTCCATAAAGCGCGTGACCATAAAAGTCATGACTAATATAATAGCGAGCACCGCCACCAACACACTACCGCGCTGCCGATCGGCATGAAACACTCCGCTGCTGTGATTCTCTAACTGTGTAGTCGCCTGTTGCATACTAATAGATTAATGCGCTCTTGGATGGCAATGGGATCGTCAAAGTGCGCTCTTGGGTTTCACCTTCATACTCGAATGTAAGTTTTATAAAGCGGGGAAGGATGTATTGATCGTCGCCGTCGCCTTCCATCGGTTCGGCCTCTTCCTCCCATTTTTCAAAACGCTCATCCCAGTAAATATACTGAATACTTCGAACCAATGAGCTGATTAGGGTACGGCGCAGATCGTTGATGCTATCGGTATCTTCTTGTAAAGTCGTATACCAGAGCAGGCTGAGGCCCTCTGAGTCGTCGAAGTAGAGAAAGCTATCGATGCTGAGCAGCGGTGCATTTTCGAGGTCAACCAGCAGCGATGGTACTGTGGTGAGCTTGAAATTAAGCAACGGATCTTTGCTGTCTGAATATCCAGGTGGCCGTGCCCATCCGATCGGCTCGTCTGCCGCGCGGATAAGACCGCCACTGGCGTTGCTGTTGGTCACCTTAGTGCCTGTTTGCGTAGCACCAGCGCCTGAGCTTGAGATGGATAGATTTGGTCGCTGAATACCGGCGCCAGCATCTGTTGGGGCGCTATTCGTATTGCTGTCGCTGGTTTCGTTCAATGCAATTTCGACACCTGCACTGCTCAATGTGGCGTTCAGGAATTCAGTGACGCCATCGACGTGATCTACAAAGAAATGCCGTTCGGATCGTTCGGACCAGATAGTGCTAATTGTGACCAGCATTGAGACGGCGGCTGCGAGCACAAAGCCTGCCACCGCGATCGCGAGAATCACTTCGAGCAGGCTCATGCCTGATCTCGACGACGGATGGCGAAATGCGTATGGTGGATGCATGCAGACTGTTGATTTGTGCAGCATTAGAATCGGTCGTAGTCCCGTGAGCGTTGAAGGTCTTCTTTTTTATCCTGCAACAGGTCGGAGCGTTCGTCGGACTCAGACCATGTTGGGCGCAGTAAGTAGAGCGTCTCGGTATGCGACGCTTGTTGCTCCTCCTGCGGCTGACTGAACTCAATCATTAGCTGCACCTGAAACAGATCGACCACGTTGGTTGGCTCAATCGATGCTTCCCAATTAGCAGTGCCGTTGTTGAGTGTTTCGTAGCGATCACCGTCTTCGGCATCTTCCACATTTGGTTCTAATAGAAGCTGCATGCGCACTGCGCGAATGTCTGCGTGACGCAGATCGTTGCTTTGTCCGTGTTCCCGAGCGAGTAAGGCGTTGACAAATGAAGAGGTCAAAATGACGGAGGCCATCGCAAACAGTGCTAATGCAACCACTACTTCGATCAGCGAGAAACCAGATTCAGTGCGAGGTGGACTCATTTTTGAGTGATTAACAAACTAGAGAAGGGATCAAATATTAGTCGTATTGGCGTGCCGCTGCCTGTGTCGATGTCGACCACGAATGGACTGGAGCTACGATCGGGAGCGAATTTGATCACATCTGTTTCGAGACGAGTACGACTGGCATCGATTGGCGGTGACAGACCCTCAGAGGGGGGCACCAAATAGAACTGCATGCTAGCTGGGCCGTCGGAATTGAAGCGTTCGCTCAGCGGGAAGTCTTTGCCACTGCTCGCTTCACTGGAAATGAGAAGCCTGCCACTTTTTTTATCGAATCGAAGTTCGCTAACAATTCGTTCGCTCGCAGCCACATAGCGAGCCTCACGGACTGCGGCTTGCAGGATTTCTTCGCTGCTTTGAGAGTCGCCACGATCCGCTAGTGAGGCAAAATTAGTAATGACGGCTGCAGCAGCAAATGCCATAAGCCCAAGAACTAATACGATCTCAATCAGTGTAAAGCCTTTGGTGCCAGACGCTTGGTCTGCCTGCTTACCAGTTGCCAATATCATCAGCGCTTTCGGTGCCATCCGGTCCCCACGACCACGCATCATAGCCACGGGCAGCGTTGATGTTTTTTGACCCGGGGTAACGGTACTGATAAGGATTGTCCCAAGGATCAAGCGGAAGCTCCTTCAAATAGGCACCCCTCCATTTGGCTTCTTTACCCGCAGGAGCTTTCATCAGTGCCGCTAGGCCATCCTCGCTAGAAGGGTAGTTGCCTACGTCGAGGCGGTAGGGCACAAGTGCAGTGTCGAGTGTCTGGTTCACAAAGATCGCAGCAACCTTGTCCTGTTGCCCGCTGAAAATGCCACCGAGATTGCCGATAGCGACCGTCGCGAGCACCGCAATCAGCGCGATCACGATGAGAATTTCAATTAAGCTAAAACCACTTTGACGGTGGAGCTTTGAATTTGAGATTAAAGAGGAGGTTGATTTCATAAAGATAGATTCGATAAAAGTAATGTAATGCTGGAGCATGTATAGCTTAATACAAGCCGCAACTCAGTGCGCATGCAAAGGCGCTTCAAAATCTGGCAAGAACGGCGTGATGTTGTTGAGCTCTTCTCGTCAATGCGAACCATTTCGCGGTAAATCTAAGGGCTGAAGAATTGTTGGACGTTCAGCCCGCGTGGATCGCTTTAGCGTCTTCTACGAGGTAAAGAATTCGCATTGATAAACCCGCCTGTATTGCTGCATCACGCCGATTTCAGTTCCTGTGCAGAATTCTGCCAGTGAAAAATATAATTCAGAACTTCGGGAAATTACGCTTGAGGGCATTAAATGTCACGTGACCATTCATTCCCAGAAGTTAGATCAAAATGATCCACATATGGACACACGATAAGATGGCTATCGAGGATTTTTAGCCTGCCCTTCGGACGAGCAGTTACCTGGGATGTCGCGAATCCAGTCTTCGCAATAGTACAGCAAAACTTACGCCAGCACACTGGAATTCAAGCGCCGAGACGTATGCGGTGCGCAGTGTCGCTATCTATATCAAGATGCAGATGCCATGCATCGTCGGGTAAGCAGTCTTCGATACGTTCGGGCCACTCGACCGCCAGGCACCACGGTGGCGAAAGAAAATCGTCGATCATCAGTGCGTCCAGATCAGCGCCAGAGGCTAAACGATAGGCATCAAGATGCACAAGCTGGCGGCTACCTTGATAGAGCGTATATAAGTTGAAGGTCGGACTCGTGACAGGCTCGATGATATTCCATGCGCGGGCTAAGCCACGAATAAAGGTGGTCTTGCCGGCGCCAAGGTCGCCATGAAAGGCGAGTATTTGATTTTCGGGCACGAGCGCAGCAAAGGCACCTGCGATCCGCTCGGTTTCGTCGGCGGATGTGGTGACGATACCCTGTCGGAGTTGTTGAAGTAAATCTGTGCCTGTGCTGCTCATTCGGATCTCAAATGCTCAAAACCATGCGCCCATGGCAAGGCTGTGTTTGTTACTGAGTCGATTAATTGTCCGTCGGTGGAGGATGGACGAATGCGGCCAATTTGTTGCAACTCTGTCTCAGGAAACTGTGCTGACCACTGCGTTTCGAATGCCATGCGATTTACTTGCATGTTTAATGTGACGACCAATTCGTAGTCCTCTCCGTCGCAGCAGGCATGTTCTAATGCGCTGTGTCCGGAAGTTTGGGCCAGGGTGTACGCTGCTGGTGCAATCGGTAGTGAATCTAAGTCAAGTGCTGCATGCGTCGCTGGGGGTAACAAGGACTTCAGGTCTTTCACCAAACCGTCAGTAAGATCCATTTGTGCATTGCAGTCGCGATTCTGTGCGAGCCATTGGCCCTCGGCTAAGCGAGGTTGAAATTGATAATGCTTACCTAAGATGCTGCCACCTAAGGTACCTGTTACGTAAATGTAGTCCCCACATTTCGCAGTACTACGCAACTTAGGCCTTAACGCTTGCCCTGTTAACGTCAATACCGCTGAGAAATTACCCGGTTCGAGGCTGCTAACGTCGCCACCTACTAGACTGATTTTGTAATACTCACAGCACTGCCGAATGCCAAAGAAAAAACGCTCTAACCATTGAGTGCATACGTCCGGCCCGCAGAGTAGGGCGAGCACCGCCGGACCGGGCGTGCCTCCCATCGCAGCAATGTCGCTAAGGTTGCGTTTGACCAACTTGGCCCCCGCATCTTCGGGAGACACGCTGGCATCAAAGTGTTGCCCATAACTGATGCTGTCGACGGTCAGTATCTGTTGTCCGCTGCTGATCGGCTCTAGTACCGCGCAGTCGTCACCAATGCCGAGCGGAGCAGTTGGACTTACAGGCCCTAACCAACGACTAATCTGTTGAATCAACGCAACTTCACCAAGCCGCGATACACTGTCAGCGAAATTATGCGTAAAAGGTACCATTTTGCGACTTAGCGTAATATCAACGTAATTGGGCAGTGGTCAGAGCCTTCGACCTGATCCAATATTTGGGCATCTTCAATCTGCGAACTCAGCGCAGCAGAGACGCAGAAGTAGTCCAGCCGCCAGCCGATATTTCGCGAGCGGGCAGCTGCACGATATGACCACCAACTATAGCGCTCGGTGGCGTCGGGATTCAGTTGTCGGAAGCTATCAACAAAGCCAGCATCAAGGATTGCATCGAAGCTCGCACGCTCTTCAACGGTGAATCCAGCATTCTTTTTATTCGGCTTTGGATTGGTCAGGTCGATTTCCGTATGAGCGACATTGAGATCACCGCAGAAGATGACTGGCTTTTGCAATTCCAGCGCTTGGCAGTAGGCGAGAAAATCGACATCCCATTCTTTGGTGCGATAATCGAGTCGTTTGGGACGCTTGTTCTCGTCGTGGTTCTGCGCGTTCGGCGTGTAGACGGTGACGAGGAAGTAGTCCTCAAACTCGGCAGTGATGACGCGGCCTTCGTCATCGTGCTTTTCTATGCCTAAACCGCGCTGAAGCGATAGGGGTCGATCCTTACAAATGATCGCCGTGCCCGAGTAGCCTTTTTTGGTCGCGCAATTCCAGTAGGCATGTGGATAGCCCACAAAAGCAAAGTCATCAACTAGATCTTGAGAAATCTTGGTTTCTTGTAAGCAGATGACATCCGGCTGTTCACTGTCGAGAAAGACTTCGAAGCCTTTCTTGATTACAGCGCGCAAGCCATTGACGTTCCATGAAATGAGTTTTTGCGGAGACATAGAAATAGTTTAATAAGTAGTATTACTCAGAAGTAAATGTAAGTATGCGCTCTGTGAGGAGTTAATTCGATCGAACTATACAATCACTCGATCAAAATTATAGGTCATTGATTTACATAAAGTTAAGGGGCGAATTACCTCGCTCGAAAGCGCTATCCGCTAGGCATGATTTATAGTGGCACTCAACTTAAGGGGCGAAGTCAAACTGGCAGGATATGATTCACATTGGGTCAATTTTACGCAGTTTATATTGTGGCCGATAGTTACTGTATCGACTGCGCTCAAGCTTTGAATACGCAGTTCGCCGGTCGATTTTCATTTATGCAAAAGAGTGCTTAACCACCACTTTGCCTTCGCGTATACAATCTATTTTGGTGCTATTTATTTAAATATAAATAAATAATCTTAAAAACGATTGTTAAATTCAAGATAGGTGCCAAAATTGTAAATTTTGTGTGATACTGCTCTTAACACCTTTAGATGTGGCTATGGCTCTTGTGTTATTAGGCTAAACGTCTTTATCGTAAACTATGATTTTTCCACATAATCGACAGGGTGCATTCACACTGATCGAAGTGATGGTCGCTATGGTTGTTTTTACAATGGTAATTGCGGGTGGCTTGGTGGGGATCAGTCGAGGTTTTGAATTGATTGATACCACTCGTAATTATACTCGTAGTTCGCAAGTGCTGCAGAGTGAGCTGGAATTACTAAGGACTTTACCTTGGTCGACTTTCTCGCAACTGACAGACATTGAATTAACTGAAAAATTCCAGGAGCAGATTATTGCTCAGTTTGGAGAGGGCTCTTACGATGGTACCGTCGCAACAGAACTGACGGGTGGGGACCTCATGCAGGTAGTAGTGACGGTCGAGTGGTCTGCACGCAAGGGACGTGTGCATACTTTAAATTATGTAACATTTTTTACTGATGGAGGCGTTAATGATTACTTCCTCAATTAATACAAAAAGCCATCCGCGTCAGGCTTTTACCCTGGTCGAGCTGATATATTCAATGACCATCTTGATGATTGCGCTCGGCTCAATTACCGGAACGTTTATGGTATTCGCTAGAAGTTCGGCTAGCGTTGCTGAATACGTCGATATGAGCTCTGAGAGTCGCAAGGCCTTAGAATTATTTTCTCGTGATGTACGAGCCGCAAATGGAATTACGGTAATCGATGCAACTAGCTCAGATGGTGTTGTCTATACTGAACAAGGATTGAATCTTACTTTTCCTGATTACTATGGAGAAAGATGGATCAGGTATCGTTATGATTCGAATAGTGGCACATTGCGCCGAATCGAAAGGTATGAGGACACCGAGACTAGAGCGAGTCTTTTGACTGGCATGAAGCGGTTTAAAATACAGTTTTTTCAAGCACCAGGTGACGACTTTGAATCCATTTCGGGGCCGGTTGCATCTGTTGATGAGTGGGCCAAAAGCGTACAGTTAGATGCTGAATTAATACGAACCGTAATGGCACTCAACAATACTGACTACATAATTTCAGCACGCTTTATGATGCGGAATATAAATTAGAACTGAATCAAAATCCTATGAAACGTTACCACTCAACGACCGCGAAGGTGCTTAGCGGCAAAGAGGGATCCGCACTGATGACTGCGATTATCGCAATGTTCGTCGTCTCTCTTTTAGTCGGCGGATACATGTCGCTAGCATCATCGGAATACCGCCTAGCCACCCGTTCTCTTTTAATCGGTGCAAGCTTTTCGCTGGCTGAAGGCGGGGTAGACTTAGCAATCGATGCACTGAATGATGATGACGCTAGCGGTTGGAATGTTAGCGGCTCCACATGGACACGAAAAATTACTGGTTTAAAAATCACCGATGGCGGAACGGGCTCTATACGGGTGGTGATTATAGATGCGACCGGCACTAATTCTGATACACCTACAATCCACTCAAAAGGTATCGTCTCAGGCCATCCGTCTGGGGAAGTCTCTAAGCAACTGCAAGTGGCGCTGACTAGTGGGTTCTTTCCATATAAAAATGGATTTGATTCGAAAAATGGTTTCGTCTTGAAAGGTCAAAACGTAACTATGGATAGTTATAACTCAGCTAACGGCTCTTACAGTGTCAGTAACAGAGGATCTGAAGTTCGCGTTTCTACTGTTTCGATTGAAACCGATGCGATTGATATCGGTAATGCGAATATCTTTGGTTACGTTGCGGTTGGAGCTACGCTTGCTCCTGGGCAAACTGGATCGGATGTTATTGATGTCGGGAAAAATGGTACTATTAGTTCCTACGGTGAGGCGCAGATCGTCCAAGAAGATCGAATTTTGACGGATTATTATGCTTCCTTTCCCAGTCGTTCTGCTCCGTCGGTCTCGTCTGCATGGGAGTTTCCCAATTCAGGAACAATCACGACTAGTGGCACCTATTACGTGGATGGCGATTGGTCATTAGGAGGAAACAGTGGGGCGCTAGCAATTGCCCCGAATACTGACGTTATACTGGTGGTCACTGGAGCATTCGACTTAAAAGGTAAAGCGATACTTACCTTAGAAAATAATGCTACTTTAAAGCTCTTCGTTGAAGGCGATGTGTCCATCGGTGGCAATGGGGTATTAAACTCCTCCAATCCAGAGAATCTAGAAGTCATTGGTACTAATACTAATGAGGGCGTGCAGACGATAAAAATTAGTGGCAATGGTCAATTATCCGCTACAGTGTATGCCCCAAATGCAAATGTGGAACTAAAGGGTGGAGGCAACTCAGGTCGTGTCTACGGTGCCGTGGTTGCGTATGATGCCAAACTCGTCGGCAATAGTCATTTTAGTTTTGATGAGGCTTTAGCCGATGTGAATTTAGGTGGCGCAGACTATGAGGTCATTCAGTGGTTAGAAATGACCAATACGACCTATGAGACCACTGCAGTGGCGTTGGATAGTTACTTTTAAATGGCCGTGATCCTTCGTTTATCGGTAAAATCCGCCGCCGAGTAGCGTTTCGCCGTTGTAGAATGCGATAATTTGGCCGGCTGCGAGCGCACGCTGCGGTTCGTCAAATACGACTGATGCAGTGTCGGCGCCGGTCGGCGTGTAAGTGATTTGTTGCGAAGCATCTCGGTAGCGCGGTTTCGCTAATAGCTTACAGGGCTCAGTGATGGGGTGATTCACGAAGCTGAGGCCATAGACCTCGAATTCCTGGCCAAACAGGCCGGGAGAATCGGGCTGGTCGAAGCCGATGATTAGCTGGTTGCGATCCATATTGAAGCCGATCGCCACGTAGCACTCGTTATCGGTGTTGGACGGCACTCCGATCCAGCGCCGCTGGCCTAAAGTATAACGATGTAGCCCCTGATGCTGGCCGAGCACTTTGCCATCGACGTTGACGATGTCGCCTGGCTTATCCTCGATGTAATATTCAAGGAAGCGGTTGATATTCATATCGCCGAGAAAGCAGATGCCCTGGCTATCCTTCTTGTCGGCATTGGGCAGTTTGTGTTGCACGGCGAGCTCTCGCACTGCCGGCTTCGTGAGTTCACCAACGGGGAAGATCGCGTGTTCGATCTGCTGCTGTTGCAGCATGGCAAGGAAGTAGGTCTGATCTTTGTTAGTATCGACTCCTGAAACCAGATCGAAGCGGCCGTCGCCGTTTTGACGTTTGCGCACATAATGACCAGTGGCCAGTGCATCAAACCCGCGATCAAGTGCATAATCTTGAAAAATGCCGAACTTCATTTCACGGTTGCACATAATATCTGGGTTCGGCGTGATTCCTTTTTGATAGCCTTCGACGAGGTAGTGGACGACATGTTCGCGGTATTCATTGACGAGGTTGACGATCTCAAAATCGATGGCGAGGTGCGCGGCGACCGCTCGAGCATCTTCGATGTCTTGCTGCGCTGGGCAATCGGCCAACGGCATTTCTTCATTCATCCATGTGCGAATGTAGGCACCGGACACCTCAAAGCCCTGCTGTTTAAGTAACAGGGCGGCGACGGCGCTATCAACACCCCCAGATAAGGCTACCAGGATTTTTTTCATCGTTGAAACAAAACGACAACAAAGCTTGGCGTCAATACGAGTCAAAGCACTTATAGTATCTATTAACACCTTGCCTAGTTTTGAATGACAAAATGGCTTTTAAGTATGAGGAACGCTCGATAGCCGAATGAAAGCTAATAGAATACGGAATGAGTGTTGCTCTCCAATAAAATCTTATAGAATGATAAGCTTTATTTATGACAAAAAAAGTCAAACACATCGCACATGCTTTCTGGATCTCAGATAATTCTGGATTGGTGATTTTAGCTTCAGATTGGGCAGGCACGACTACATTGCCCCCGCTATCTCTGGGACCCTCAGATATTAATCTCGGTGCATTAGAGCGCTTAAGCCCAGAAGAAACCGGGCGTTATTGTCGCTATTACCGCAACAAGCAGAGTTGGGTTTTTGCCATGCAGTCGAAGCGTTATCCGCAGTTGTTAGAACGTACGGTCCGTGTCTATCTTGCTGGTGAGTTCAATGAATGGAGTGAGGCAATCGGTAAGCCAGAGTGGGAGCTTACGCCATTGAGCAATGAAGCTGGTGCGACCTATGAAGTCAGCGTG
The DNA here is from genome assembly GCA_029252625.1 of Opitutia bacterium. Lineage (GTDB taxonomy): Bacteria > Verrucomicrobiota > Verrucomicrobiia > Opitutales > Coraliomargaritaceae > Lentimonas. Next base: position 28,125 of record JAQXBA010000125.1, read on the forward strand.
CCAGTTAAGCACATACCTGAAGGGAAGTCCTTTAAATTCAAATTTGTCACGGAAAATGGTGACTGGTTCGACGTACCTGACAGCGCGCCTAATTATGTGCGCTGCCCTGACGGTGTGACCAATTACGAGTTTCATCCTGAACAAACCGGCGAGCATATTTTTCGCTTTTATACGCCCGAGGGCTACACGCCGAAAGGTAATGAGAAAATCCTTTGGCGAGATGCCAAGCATGTGGAAACACATGAACTGCCACATACGCAGTTCTTAATCGCGTCATCAACTGATCTACCCTTGGGTGTAATTGTTGAACAGGGCCGAACTACTTTTCGACTGTTTGCACCCCGGGCAAGTGAAGTTAAACTGGCTTATGGTCAAAAAGCAGACGAGTCCGATGTGGTCATAGTTCCGATGCACTGCGTGGATGGTGTCACTTGGGAAATTAATTTCGATAAGAGCTTAATTGGCAGCTATTATTCCTTTCGTGTGCTCGGCGAAAACCATGAAGGTACGTCCCACTTTGATCTAGATTTTGCAGTGCTTGATCCCTACGCCAAGGCATGCCTTGGTCATCGCGGCCCTGCAATGGTAGTCGATCCTGCGCGTTTGCAGAAGATCGAAACGCCCTATAAAGCACCGGCCTGGCATGATCTAGTAATTCTTGAAGGACACGTGCGCGATTTGGCGGCTCACGCGCCGATCGAACTAACTACAGAAGAGCGTCGAGGCTATGCGGGGCTGCGTAAATGGCTTAAAGCTGAGGGCTCTTATTTACAGGAGATCGGTGTCAACGCGATTGAGCTGCAGCCGATTCAAGAGTTCGACAACCTCAGAAAGGAAGACTACCACTGGGGCTACATGACAGTGAACTACTTTTCCCCCGAGAGTAGCTATGCATTAGAGCCTGAGAAGGCTTCGCAAATCGAAGAGTTTCGCGGCTTAGTACAGGACTTTCATGACCAAAACATCTCGGTAATTATTGATGTGGTTTATAATCACGTTGGTGAGCCAAACCATCTATTGTTTGTCGATAAATGCTACTATTTCCACATGGATGAGGCGAATGACTTAATGAATTGGAGTGGCTGCGGCAACGATTTACGCTGCGATACGCCAATGGCACGCCGACTCATTATAGAAAGTTTAACACATTTGATTGAGACCTACGATGTTGACGGCTTCCGTTTTGATCTAGCTGAGCTGATCGGAATAGAGGTGTTACGCGAAATCGAAATCGAGCTAAAAAAAGTGAAACCTTCAGTCATTTTGATTGCTGAGCCATGGAGTTTCCGTGGCCACATTCAAGAAGAATTGAAAGAAACTGGTTTTGCTTCTTGGAACGACGGCTTTCGTGAATCAATTGCGGATTACGTTTGCGGAGAAGGGAATCAAGATTCGATCCAGTATTTCTTAGCTGGCTCCCCATCGAGCAGTCGCTTTGCGGCGCAGACAATCAATTACACTGAGTCGCATGACGACCAATGCTGGATGGATCGTATTACCGAACGCGCAGAGCAGGATGGCACCGATCCGACACTGCTAGACCGCCGTCGCACACATTTGATGGCCGCGGTACTGTTTGCCTCGCTCGGCGTACCAATGCTCGCTGAAGGACAGGACTTTATGCGATCGAAGCTTGGCATTTCAAATACCTATCAGCGCGGCGACGTTAATGCGCTCGATTACAATCGTCGCTTGGTTTACTCTGGCACACATGCCTATTTTCGCAATTGGATCGCATTTCGCCTGTCGGCACTGGGAAAAGCATTCCGCCATGATGGGGCGCTGCAGGCCGGCTACCTCAAATTCTTCGTTGCCGAGGGCTCAAGTGCGACGGTCGCAATTTATAATGCGGACCGCAGTATTGATGCGCCGATGTTGATTTTCGCGGTTAATCCGCATTTGGAATATGCCAATATTATTTGTGATGTGGATTGCCTTGAAAGTGCACTTCAAATCGCAGATCATGAACGCTTCAAAGTGACTGGATTGGTCTCCGCACGCATCCCACTGGGAAACAAGACAGTGCACATCCCGCCACTCGGTTGCGGCCTTTGGTTGGTGCAATAAGTAGTTCTCAGTTTGATCAACAACGAGGTTCTTCGCCAATGAAAGGGAAAGGAGTTTGGACGACCCGCCCACAGCATCTATCATTTTTCAATGAAGGCGAGTCGCTCTCACTCCTTTGATATGACTCACTAACTAATCTTGTGCCACGCGAATAGCACTCCGCTTATGCGAACAACAAAAAAGCCCTGTCACGCATGATCGCGTAACAGGGCCTATCGTTAATAAAAGATGGAGCGTATTTCGTCCGACTAGTGAGCCAAGTCGTATTGCATGCTCGCCTGCTTAGTCAGCGCAATCCATTCATTCCAAGTGACTTTGAGAGAGGCACGTAGCTCTTTCATCTCCTTTTGGATCGTCTTGCTCTGCTCGTCGCTGGCTTGTTTTAGCTCACGCGCCTGCAGCATAATCTCAGCAGCCTTCGCTTCGAACACAGCAGAGACTTCTTCGAGCTTTGCTTTGAGTTCTGCGGCCACGGCATCCATCTCTTCTTCGAGATGCGCGATGATCATCTTCTTGTCCTTCAGCACCAGTGCCTTTTGCAGGGTGAGCTCATTAATGACGCGTAGCTTGTCGGCCATACCGAGTTTGGAGGCGAGCCAGATCGTCCACTTCGAAGGATCGAAGTGATACCAGCGGATGCCGTTGCGATAATCTGCGGCAAAAGCGTGGTGGTAGTTGTGGTAACCCTCACCAAAGGTAAGTAGTGCTAGAAGAACGTTGTCCACTGCGCTCAATTCGCGAGCATATGTCTTCGAGCCGATCGTGTGGCACAATGAATTGATAAACCAGGTGCTATGGTGAATCATTGCGATGCGTAAGAGCACTCCGAAGTAGAACGAGGCGAGTGGCCCGACCAGCAGGCAGCCGATACCGAATAAGGCAAGGTTTACGCCCGCGACAAATACACCATAATAGCGATCTTGTAGGACCACGCGCGGATTCTTCAGCAAGTCTGTGACCAGAGATGCATCATAATTACGCTGGTAGTCGAAAAGCCAGAGCACGTGTGCATACCAAAATCCCTTTTTGATCGAGTAGGGGTCCTTGTCCGTATCCACATGGTTGTGATGGATGCGGTGATCGTGTGACCACTTAAGTGCTGACATCTCCAGGGAAAGGGCTGAGCCCAGTAAGACGCACCATTCGAAAAAGGCACTAGCCGAATAGGCCTTATGGGCGTACAGACGATGGTAGCCGACGGTGATCGACATGCCGCCGATAAGATAAGTGACAAGAAATAATATTATAGCGGGCCAACTAAGCACTGCGATCGCAGCAGGAATCAATACTACTAACAATAGGTGATAGAAGACGATGAACAAAAATATGTCCCAATTTTTAATTTTCATAAAGTGTAAAGTATACAGAAATCTGATGCACAGCAGATAAGCATGTACTATATGTTTAACATGGGATGTTGCTCTAATTATAATATGTGCCTGCGCTAGGCATGTGTGTACCGGTCGGAAGGACGACTTTTAGTGCCTGATTGTCAAGTGGTTTAACTCTATCTGGCTCGCGTGCACAAATTTAACCGAAAAATGCCACAAACATCATATCCTTGTCATAAACAATGGCCGTTTATTTTATAATAGCCAATTGTTCATTGAATGCCATTCCTCCGGTTAAACAATGCTGCGAATAATTCTTGCCAATGCGTCAAACCTGATTAACTAGTCCCTGCTTCTCGAATTTATCATCTCAAACTGAACACATCACATACAAATAATATGGCTACAAAAATTGGAATTAATGGTTTCGGCCGCATCGGTCGCTTAGTATTTCGCTCTCTCGTTGAGAAGGGCCTTCTTGGAAGCGAGATCGAAGTGGTTGCAATTAACGACCTCGTCCCTGCTGAGAATCTTGCATACCTACTTAAATATGACACTACTCAGGGTCGCTTCAAAGGCACAGTTGAAACTAAGGGTGACGACGTCATCGTAGTGGACGGCCACGAAATTAAGACTCTCGCAGTTCGCGAAGGTCCTGCAGCCCTTCCTTGGAAAGAGCTTGGCGTTGATATTGTCATCGAGTCCACTGGGCTCTTCGTCCAAGACGAAAAGGCACAAGGTCACATTACTGCTGGCGCGAAGAAAGTTATCATTTCCGCTCCTGGTAAGGGTGACGGCGTAAAAACTGTTGTTATCGGCGTCAATGACGACGAGATCACAGCTGAGCACGACCTCATCTCAAATGCATCTTGCACCACGAACTGCTTGGCACCAATGACTAAGGTCATCCTTGAGAACTTCGGCATCCAAGAAGGTCTCATGACAACAGTGCATTCTTACACCGCGACTCAGAAGACAGTTGATGGTCCTTCTCCTAAGGACATGAAGGGTGGCCGCACAGCTGCGCTGAATATTATCCCTTCCACTACAGGTGCTGCGAAAGCTGTTGGCCTCGTGCTTCCAGCTGTTCAAGGCAAGCTCTCTGGTATGGCTTTCCGCGTTCCAACTCCAACCGTTTCTGCTGTAGATCTTACAGTTAAGACAGAGAAGAGCACATCCTACGCAGAAATCTGCGAAAAGATGAAGGAAGCTTCTGAAGGTTCTCTCAAGGGTATCCTCGGATACACTGAAGACGAGGTTTGCTCTTCTGACTTCATCCACGACGAGCTCAGCTCGATCTTCGATGCAGGTAGCGGCATGGGACTTAACGATAAGTTCTTCAAGCTCGTTTCTTGGTATGACAACGAATGGGGTTACTCAAACCGGGTGGTTGAGCTCGTTCAGAAGGTTTCCAAATTCCTCTAAGAACTTGTTAATCACATCTTGATTTTCTGGCCGCCGCGCAGGTTTCCCATTGTGCGGATCCTCTGTTGTGGCGGCCTTTTTCTTTTTTAACACTAGGATCATTGCTTTGCCATCTGCGGCAGGCCTTAGTCCTAATTCGTAATTTCTAATTCGTAATTCAATTACTATGGCTACTAAATCCATCAAAGACGCCGATCTTTCCGGCAAACGCGTATTTGTCCGTTGTGACTTCAATGTCCCTCTGACAGACGGTGTGATCTCCGACGATTCCCGTATCGTTGCAGCGCTGCCTACGATCCAAAACCTCATCGCTCAAGGCGCGAAAGTCATCCTTTCCAGTCACCTAGGTCGCCCTAAAGGCGAAAAGAACGCGAAATACACACTCGCTCCTGTTGCTGAAGCACTCGCTGCTCAGCTCGGTCAACCCGTGACATTCATCGAAGACTGCATCGGCGAAGAAGTTGAAGCCGAAGTCGCAAAGCTCGGCGACGGCGAAGTCGCACTCCTCGAAAACGTTCGCTTCTACCAAGGCGAGACAGACAACGATCCAGAATTTGCTGCATCGCTTGCGAAGCTTGCTGACGCATTCGTCAACGATGCATTCGGTACCGCGCACCGCGCACACGCATCCACTGCAGGTGTTGCAAAATTCCTTTCACCTTGCGTTTGCGGCCTTCTCATCGAGAAAGAGCTCGCATACCTCGGCGAAAAGACCAACAGCCCTGAGCGCCCGCTCACTGTGATCCTCGGCGGAGCTAAGGTTTCCGATAAGATCAAAGTGATCGATACGCTACTGGAGAAGGCGGACACCATCATCATCGGCGGTGGCATGGCTTACACATTTAAATTGGCCTTGGGGCAAACCGTAGGGGATTCGCTTAGCGAGCCTGATTTCGTTTCAACTGCGAAAGCAGCACTCGCCAAGGCGAAAGAGAAGGGCGTTAAGTTCCTACTTCCAGTGGATAATATGGTCGTCAAAGGTCTTGATTTCGGCGCAGGCACATTTGCGGATAGCAAAGTGGTTGAAGGCAGCATTCCAGACGGCTGGGAAGGGGTTGATATCGGCCCGAAGAGTATCGAGCTGTTCAATGCTGAAGTGAAAAACGCCAAGACTGTTCTCTGGAACGGACCTATGGGTATCTTCGAAATCGAAGCCTGCAACAAGGGCACATTCGCAGTCGCCAAGACCATCGCGGATTCCGACGCATGCTCCATCATCGGTGGCGGTGATTCCGTGAAAGCTATTAAAATGGCTGGCTACGGTGACCAAGTTACATTCATGAGCACTGGTGGTGGCGCTTCTCTCGAGTTCCTCGAAGGAAAAGAGCTACCAGGTGTATCAGCACTCGACCAAGCTTAAACTAACTTCTATCTCCTGAATTCTAAATTCTTTAAAAACTATGAGTAAATCATCACGTAAATACCTCATTGCAGGTAACTGGAAAATGAACTTGAACTCTGCAGAAGGCGCAGAGCTCGCTAAAGACGTTGTCAGCATCGTTGGCCCACAAACAGACGTAGCCGTCTGTGTGTGCCCAACTTTCACTACACTGGAGTCCGTCTCCAAGGTCGTGAACGAGTCCAACGTTCAACTCGGTGCGCAAAACATGAGCTTCGAAGCTTCTGGTGCATACACAGGTGAGATCTCTGCTGAGATGCTTCGTCACCTGTTCTGCAACTTCGTCATCCTCGGTCACTCCGAGCGCCGCGAATACTTCGGTGAAACCGACGCAATCGTAAACAAGAAGACAATCGCTGCACTTGCAGCAAACTTGAAGCCAATCGTCTGCATCGGTGAAACACTTGATGAGCGTGAAGCTGGTAAGGTTAACGAAGTCATCAAGACTCAACTCGAAGGCGCACTCGTCGGTGTGACTGCAGACGCTGCTGATACATTGGTAGTTGCATACGAGCCAGTCTGGGCGATTGGCACAGGCAAGACTGCGACACCCGAAATGGCCGAAGAAGTGCACGCGGAAATTCGTCGCCTCCTCGCTGGCCTTATCGGCACAGAAGCCGCAGAGAAGGTGCGTATCCTTTATGGAGGTTCCATGAAGCCAGCCAATGCACCTGAGCTTCTCGCTCAAAATAACATCGACGGTGGTCTTATTGGCGGCGCAGCACTAAAGGCCAACGACTTTGCTGGTATCATCGAAGCAGCTGTCGAGCTCTCTAAGTAGTCGTTTTCGAGTACAAACTTTCACCAGCCGGAGCAGAAACGCTCCGGCTTTTTTTGGTTCATCCTCGATTAGCGAAAAGGTATAGCAAGTAAACGGACTTAAAGCAGGTCGAATGATGTTGGGTGTGTTGCTAGAACTCGCGGGGGAGGAGACGACTGTGATGTTGATTTCGTGAACTCGTGGGACGATGTGCCAGGTGAAGATAGCCAGCACCCCAAAGGGCAAGGCGGTTAAAATTGTGGCACCTTTGTTGAGCACAATGCCGCATGATATTCCAGTGAAAGTAATCTTTATGCAACGTGATGCTCGTGAAGTGATTGATTCGCAGCGCACAATGCTTGAGCGAGACGGTAAGCAAGGTGCGGCGGTTGATGATCGCGCAGTCGCGCAGGTTTATGCGGCGCAGCTTGAAGCTGTGGGTCGGCGTATTGTTGAAGCGTACCCTAAATGGAGCTATTGGCAGTGGACTTTGTTGACGCAGTTAATCAACCCGCTGGCGTGTCAAATTCTGTGAATGCCTTCCTTGGAGGATCTCTCGACGAAGCGAAGATGGCATCCGTAGACGATAAGCGACTCTATCGATCTAAATAAAGAGTTGAAATACGAAATTTAGATCTATTCGCAAAGAGGCCCGTATTTAAATTAGTTAATACCAATGAGCTATCGATTCACATCAGAGCCCGACGAATCGCCGCAGAGCTTTTAAAATCAACTTCTCCGCACGATTAGTCCTTGGTGTGGGTTATTCGTCGTACCAGTAGGACTCCGTTCAGACCACCGATGGAGTGGCCGTCCTTTGGGCAAAGCGGTTCGACCGCTTTCTGGTTGATTCCTAGAGCGAGAACGCCAAGTTTCTTTTTTTTCAATAAAGACAACCACACACGACACTTATACTTTATGGCAACAGGACTTCTTTTTTCCGGGCAAGGCGCACAATTCGTGGGCATGGGCCGTTCTCTTTATGAGAGCTCTGCAATCGCTAGATCCCTCTATGATGAGGCCAACGAAATCCTTGGCTGGGATCTCAAAACACTTTGCTTCGAAGGCCCCGATGAGGCGCTGACCGAAACAAAGGTCTGCCAGCCAGCCCTTTATGTGCAAGGCTATGCACTTTTTAGTATTTTAAAGGACGCTGGCAAACTCGAGGATGTGACTGCTGCCTGTGGCTTGAGCCTCGGTGAGCTGACTGCACTGGCAGCAGCGGGCGTGTTTGATTTCGCCACCGGCCTTAAGCTGGTGGCAGAGCGTGGGCGCTTGATGCAGCTCGCTTGCGACGCGACCAAGGGTGGCATGGCTGCCGTAATCGGTGGCACACATGAGGATGTGCAAACATTTTGTGATGAGTTCGACATCGAGATCGCTAACCTCAACTGCCCAGGGCAAATCGTCATTTCTGGTGACAATGTGAAGGTGCTCGAAGCAGTTGCAGCTTCCAAGGGACGTTTCAAGCTCTGCAAGCCACTCAATGTGGCAGGTGCCTATCACAGTAAATTGATGATGTCGGCACGTGATGCCTTTGCTGAATTTATCAAAGACTTCGACTTCAAAGCACCTGAAATCGCAGTTTACACCAATGTCACCGGTGAGCGCATCAGCGCTCCGCAGGCAATTAAGGATGCATTGGTGGCGCAGGTCGTGTCTTCGGTGCGTTTCGAGGATGACCTTTGCAATATGGCTGCCGAAAACGACTTGAGCGACTTCTACGAGTGTGGCCCGGGCAAGGTGCTCGCTGGTTTCGCAAAGCGCATCGACCGTTCCCTCAACATCACTTCGGTGTCTGAGTTCAGCGATTTATCAGGGTAGTTTTTGAGATGGTGATCCCTGAGATCGCCACAATCTGGAACCATTTGAAGCGCGGACCTCACAGTCCGCGCTTCTTTGCTGTATTTCGACGTTGAAGTTTTCTCAAAGCACGCGATCTTAACGCGCTTCCTGCCTTTTTACATGACTGATCTAGCCCATACTCGCAACTTTTGCATCATCGCCCACGTCGACCACGGCAAGACGACGTTGTCCGACCGTATCCTCGAACTTACACGCACCGTCGAGATGCGCGACATGAAGGCGCAACTCCTCGATTCGATGGACTTGGAGCGCGAGCGTGGTATAACTATTAAGAGCCACCCAGTGACTATGGTCTATCGCGCGAAGAACGGCGAAGACTATACTTTCAATTTGATCGATACTCCAGGACATGTGGATTTCTCCTATGAAGTCTCTCGCAGTCTGGCGGCTTGCGAAGGCGCGATGCTCCTAATCGATGCCGCTCAAGGCATTGAAGCGCAAACAGTCGCCAATGCGCATCTCGCAGAAGAGCAGAAGTTGGCGATCGTTCCTGTGATCAACAAGGTGGATCTTCCTAGTGCTGACGTGCCTGCGATCGAAGTACAGCTCGAAGATGTGCTGGCGATTCCAGCTGAAGAAGCGGTTCTCACCAGTGGTAAAAGCGGCCTTGGCATCGTTGACCTTTTGGAAGCCGCAGTTCACCGCATTCCACCACCACGTTGGGCTGAGATTGATGGCTTACGTGTGCTGATCTTTGACTGTCTCTACGATGCCTATAAAGGTGTGATTTGCTACGTGCGCGTCTTTTCTGGATCGGTGAAGATGGGCGACCAGATAATGACGATGAGTGACGAGCGCAAGGCGCAGGTCAAGGAAGTGGGGCGCTTCTCACCAGAAATGACCAAGCAAGCGACACTCGAAGCGGGCGACGTGGGCTACATTGTTACCAACATGCGTGACGTGGCCGACATTAAGCTTGGTGATACCATTACACATGCGACCGCGCCGGCTGCGGAAATGTTACCTGGCTACAAGCAGGTCAGCCCGATGGTCTTCAGTGGCATCTATCCGATTGATACAAGCGATTACAATAAGCTCAAGGCAAGCATGGGCAAATTGCGCCTCAATGACGCGGCTTTCGTCTATCAGTCGGAAAACTCAGTCGCGCTCGGCTTCGGCTTCCGCTGTGGGTTCCTCGGCTTGTTACACATGGAAATTATCCAAGAGCGTATTCGCCGCGAGTATGATCTCGACGTAATTTCCACTTATCCAAGCGTGGTTTACAAGGTCACTAAGACTGACTTTGAGCAACTTGAAGTTCACAATCCGATGCACTTGCCGGATGTTTCCGAAATCGAATTTATTGAAGAGCCAATGATTTTGGCTTCGATCCACGTCCCTAGCACATCGATCGGAGATGTCTTGGCATTGGTTTCTGAGAAGCGTGGTATTTGTGAACACACTGAAACAATCGATAATCAGCGCGTCATGCTCGTCTGTAATATCCCGCTCAACGAAATCTTGATAGATTTTAACGACCGACTCAAAAGTATCACCCACGGCTATGGTTCGATGGACTATGAAATGAATGGCTATCAAAAAGCGAAGCTGTGCCGCCTCGATATTATGGTCAATGCTGAGGCTGTCGACGCATTCTCATCCATCGTTCACATCGATAAAGCTGAGGGCAGGGGGCGCGCGCTCTGTAAACGACTCAAAGAGATCTTACCAAAGCAAATGTTTAAGATCGCGATTCAAGCCGGCGTGGGCTCCAATATCGTTGCTCGCGAAACTATCAGTGCCTACCGCAAAGATGTGACTGCAAAGTGTTATGGCGGTGATATTTCTCGTAAGCGTAAACTGCTCGAAAAACAAAAAGAGGGTAAGAAACGCATGAAAAACATCGGCAGCGTATCGATTCCACAGGATGCATTTATTAAAATCCTGAAGACCTCTGATGGCGGCAATTAGGCATCGTTCAACATTGACCTAGGTTCGCCGGAGATGGCGCAGCAATATTTGAGTCCCCCCAATATCCATGAAAAAGTTACGCAAACAAGCAAAAGAACTACTCCACGCGGCCACTAAGGTTTACCACTACCGTCGCGATGTCACTTCGGCGGCTCGATTGCAGGAACTCGAAAAGAGTGTCACTGAAATCGAGATGATGATTGCCGACAAATCCACAGAGTCGGTTCCATTTCAAGCAGCGATGAATCGTCTCGATGCTTTACTTCGCAAGATCGGTGGTAAGCTTCATCCGAAAACTTTTTGGAGTGATAATCTAGAAGTGATCTTGGTCGCTGCGATTTTAGTCATTGGCGTGCGCACGTTCTTTTTTCAGCCCTTCATCATTCCAACCAATTCGATGTATCCGACTTACAGCGGCATGAACACTGCTGTCTATGCATCAAGTGAATCATCACCGAACACCCTGCGAAAGGTGTTTAATAAGCTGACCTTGGGAGCTAAACATAAAAGCCTCATTGCTGAAGATTCTGGCCCCGTCTCATTGCTGTTACTTCCAAATCCAAAAACGGGTAAAGTCGGGACCAGTCGCCCAGTGTCCTATCGTAAATATTTTTTCCTGCCTGCAACTCGAGCAGAATATGTCTTCTCGGTCGGCGGCACACTGCAATCAATTCAAGTTCCAGCAGAATATGATATGCTCTCTGCTATTCGACAGTTCTTCCCTGATTCCAACCTGACGATGCCCGTGCCATCACGGGAGAGTCCCAGTGGTCAAGCCTTGGCATTAAACCACACGGCCAAAGCAGGCGATTCGCTCGTACGCTTCGACATCACACTCGGCGATGCATTGTTCGTCGACCGCATTAGCTACCATTTTAAGCGCCCTAAGGCGGGCGATCCATTCGTCTTTCGCACCAATGATATTCGCGCAGAGCTTGGACGCCTAACAGGTGATTACAGTGACAAATATTACATCAAACGCATCGGCGGCATCGGCGGCGAATCTCTTGAGATTAAGGAGGGAGGTCTATTCGTCGACGGTGCGCCGCGTGATGAAGTCGAAGCCTTTGCTCGTAATGCTGCGAAGGAGGACGAGTATGGTGGTTATATCAACCACACGCTTCTGGCAGAAGACCGAGTGCTTGAAATTCCAGACGATAAGTTTGTCGCACTCGGGGATAATTCAGCCAACAGTCTGGATAGCCGTTATTGGGGCTTCGTTCCAGAACGCTCCGTAATCGGCAAAGCCATCTTCATCTACTACCCATTCACCAAGCGCTGGGGCATCGCGGAGTAGTGGGGAAGAGGCTTGCGAAGGGAGGGCGCAGAAATCTTGAGGTCGAGGTTTGTTAAATACGTGGTTTACCTTGTGAGAAGTGTATAGTGCGTAACCTGGTGAATCGGGAATACGCCGTTGCAACCCGAAAAATCGCGTTTTACATCATAACTTGCATGTTATTTTCCATGTGACAGCTCACTTGCCTAACTTCCTATTCCAGCTATTATTTTCTCAGAAATGAGCAGTACACCACGTAACATCGCCATCATTGGTGGTGGCCCTGCAGGCCTGCGTGCCGCGGAGGTCGCCGCCGCAACGGGTGCCTTTGTCACTGTTTTTGACGCCAAGCCATCAGTCGGACGTAAGTTCCTCGTCGCGGGTAAGAGTGGGCTCAACATCACCAACAGCGCTGACTTCGAGCCGTTTGTCGAGCAGTATTCGGGCAAGGATTTACCTGACGATCAGTGGCGTAAGCAGCTCGCCGCTTTTGACAACACCGCGATGGGTAAATGGGCGAAATCACTCGGCATCAATACTTTTGCAACGAGCGGCGGTAAAGTCTTTCCAGAAACGAAGAAGGCTGCGCCGATCCTACGTCGCTGGGTGCAGCGACTGCGCGAAATGGGCGTCGATTTTCAAATGAACCACCAGTGGCTAGACTTACAGAAGAAGGGTGAGTCAATTGAGCTCGAGATTGAATGCAAAGAGGGTGTCTTTAATCAGGATTTTGATGCAATCGTATTGGCCATGGGCGGAGCGTCCTGGCCGAAGACCGGATCCACGGGCAAATGGGTGCCAATTCTCGAACAACACGGCATTACGGTCGAAACGTTGCAATCCGCCAATTGTGGCTGGGAATGTGACTGGACCGACGAAACTCGCATAGTCGCTGAGGCTTGTCCGTTACACAATATCCACGTGCGTGTGGGCGAGGAGCTACAGATCGGCGAATTATTGATCACACGGTATGGGCTCGAGGGCGCACCGATCTACGCGTTAGCACAGACCTTACGTAGAATGGCTGCACCCGAAATCGTGATTGATTTTAAACCGACATTTACCATCGAACGACTCGTCCATAAAATGGAATCGGCACGCAAGGATTTCTTCAAAGAAGCCCAGCTACGCTGGAAATTAAGCATGGGTGCCTGTGCGATTATCCGGCAGCTATATGGCGAAATAGATTCCGCGCAGCAGTTGGCCAAAATAGTTAAAGCGTGTCGCATACCTTTGAGTGGGCCACGCCCAATTGATGAAGTTATTTCCACCAGCGGCGGCGTCGCATGGGACGAGCTCGATGCAAACTTGATGCTTAAGAAACTACCCAATGTTTATTGCGCGGGTGAAATGATCGATTGGGAAGCACCCACAGGCGGATTCCTCATGCAAGGCTGTTTTGCCACAGGCAATTCAGCGGGCTTAGCTGCAGCTAAGGTCCAACCTTATTTAAATACATGATTCGCACAATATATATTATGTCTAATTTGTTTTTTAGCGATCACTTTGAATCACTACGTTTTACCTTACTCCGCAAGTCATGAGTTTACCCCTTATTGTCCTGTTTTCGCTCTGTTCGCTGTGGTCGCAGGCGTTCACATCGACACTAGAAGATCGTCCGAATATTCTTTGGCTTGTATCTGAGGATAACAGTGTCAGCTGGGTCGGTTGTTACGGAAACCCTTATGCGCAAACACCGAACATTGATCACTTGGCTGCGGAGGGATTTCAATATATGCACGCTTACGCCAGTGCCCCGGTCTGCGCGCCTTCACGTTCAACCTGGATTACTGGAATCAATGCACTGTCTATGGGCACACATCCGATGCGCAGCCGTTATCAAATACCGCATGATCAAATCGCATATTTCCCAGATCTGCTTAAATCCAATGGCTACACTGTCGGTAATTGTCGAAAGACCGATTATAATATTGGCGGACGTGACGATAACGATTGCTGGGATAACACGGGTCAAGTCGATTGGCAGGTTCTGAAGCAAAATCAGCCTTTTTTCCAGGTCATCAATTTCTCCGCCTCTCATGAGAGTCGGGCCTTTGGCGAGGTCGGTAATACTGATCACGACCCAACGCTCACTACCCTACGCGCTTACCATCCAGATTTACCTGCAATACGCCAAAATTACGCTCATTATCATGATGCTGTGGCCAAGATGGATGCCGAGATTGGCGCAGCGTTGCAAGCGCTTGAGAAGTCTGGAATGTCGCAGGATACCATTGTTATTTATAACTCTGACCACGGTGGTGTGTTGCCACGCAGTAAACGATTCCTGTTTAGCTCGGGGTTGCATTGTCCATTGATCGTGCGCATCCCAGCGCGCTACAAAGCACTTTGGCCCGCACCACAAATTGGCGCACAAATCGATCGCCTCGTCAGTTTTGTTGATATGCCGAAAACTTGGCTGGGCATCACATCGACTCCAGTACCTACAACCATGCAAGGCACAACGTTTCTCGGTAACACGACTGAACCTGAGCCAGAATTCTGCTTTTCATTCCGCGGACGCATGGATGAGCGTAATGAGAATGCTCGCTCAGTCACGGATGGTCGTTATCTATATATCCGTAATTACATGCCCTACGCACCTTGGATGCAGCAACTCGGCTTCCTGTGGAAAATGAAGGCGACGCAGGTCTGGATGAAGCATGCCGCATCTGGTAATGCCAGCGAGCTCGAAGCCCGTTTCTTTAAGCCTAAGGGCTGGACTGAAGAACTCTACGATGTGAGTAGAGATCCTGATAATATCAATAACTTGATCGAGAGCCCCGAATATCAGACAGTCGCTGCTCTTATGCGGACAGGCTTGCGTCAGTGGCAAACTGAAATTTTTGACGCTGGCCTTCTGCCGGAATCGGAAAGTGTGAGACGTGCGGCTGAACACGGCCTCACAATCTATGAAATGGTGCGCGATCCGAAACTCTATAACCTCCAGGCGCTACTCAACGCCGCCGATGTTGCTCTGACGACTGATATCACTGAACTACCAAAACTCCGCGCCCTGCTTAGCAGTTCAGACTTAGGCTTACGTTACTGGGGCATCGTCGGTTGCTTTTTACTAAATGATGTCGAGTCGGCTCAAATAGCTCTAGATGACGAGTCACACGAAGTTCGAGTTATGGCCGCGTGGATGTTGATTAAAAATGGGCGGCAAGCCGAAGGCCTTAAAGTTCTGCGCTCGATGCTGGCTGAGAAATCCTACGCAACGTTGAAAATACTCAACATCATCGACTGGATAGGCGCTGATGCCGCCCCGCTCTTGCCTTTGATTGATTCACTCAAATTGGATAAATATGAAGCTAGGATGCAGGAGACACTGCGTAAGAAGTTCAATGCGGATGCTCGATGAATTTTGGGGAATAACCGCGCGACTATCTTCTTTTACACTGAGGCACTGGCTGCGAAGCGCTTCTACTCAAATGCTCAATGCTTTTCAGTTCGCAGATAGCTCTCCGAATTCAACCATCTAACGCTCCGCCAATAAACTGTATTGCTACCTACGTACATATGCGTTCCTTGTTCGGCAGCATACATTATGATTGCACCTTTATACAACTGGCTCAATGAGCGAACTTCCGGCGTCTTGTTGCACGTAAGCTGTCTTCCCTCGGAGACTGGGGTTGGCAACCTCGGCACAGCAGCGCATCGCTATATTGACTTTATGGTGGCTGCTGGCATGCATGTTTGGCAGATCTGTCCACTCGGCCCTACGGGCTATGGTGACTCACCTTATCAGTGCTTCTCAGCCTTTGCGGGCAATCCATATTTTATCGATCTTGATCCACTAGTAGCGGATGGACTCATTCATGAGAACGAATTAGGTCCTCTACATGCTTTGCCAAACGATCATGTTGATTATGGTGCGCTCTATGGCGCTTTTTGGCCGATCCTGCGTCATGCGTATGATCGATTCAAGCGCTCTGGTGCGGATCACTTCGATGGCTATGGATGCATCAAGGCATTTCGTAAAAAGCAGTCTGCATGGATCGAAGATTTTGCCCTCTTCCTTGCACTAAAGTCGCATTTTGGTGGAAAATGCTGGTTAGAGTGGCCAGCAGCCTTTCGCGACGCAAAAAAAGCACGCACACATAAACTGTCTGAGGAAATACTTGAGGCCGCCGAAGCACATATATTTTATCAATATCTATTTTATGGTCAATTGGCCAAACTACGTAGATACGCCGGAAGTAAAGGTATCGAAATTCTTGGCGATGTTCCCATTTTTGTCGCTCTAGATAGCTCGGACGTATGGGCCAACCGCGAACTCTTTCAATTGAAAAAAAACGGTAAGCCTGAGGCTGTTGCCGGTGTGCCGCCGGACTATTTCTCGGCGGATGGGCAACTTTGGGGCAACCCGCTATATAACTGGGAAGCGCTTCAGGGCTCCAAGTTCGCTTGGTGGATCGATCGTATTAAGGCGAACCTAGAGTTCTATGACATCGTGCGGCTCGATCATTTCCGTGGTTTTGAATCCTACTGGTCGGTACCAGCCGATGAGACTACTGCACGTAATGGTAAGTGGATACAATGCCCTGGTCTAGAGCTATTTAAAGCAATTCAAGCATCCTGCCCCGATGCTAAACTCGTAGCAGAAGATTTAGGTGTGATTACCGATGAAGTGACAGCACTACGCGCAGCAACCGGCCTACCCGGCATGGCAGTGTTACAATTCGCCTTCGATGGTGAGGCGGATAATGCGTATTTGCCGCACAACTATAGCCGCAACACCGTGGCCTACTCAGGCACACACGATAATAACACGACGCTTGGTTGGTATGGAGAGGAAGGTGAAGAGACGCAGGATCACGTGCGGCGCTATTTAACTGTATCCGGCAAGGAAGTCGCATGGGATCTGGTACGTACTGCAATTAAGTCAAGTGCACTGATGACGATTGTGCCACTGCAAGATTTGATGAGCTTAGGGTCAGAAGCCCGCTTAAATACACCTGGCGCAGCAACGGGTAATTGGCAGTGGCGCTATACATCAGAACAATTAGATGTATTACAGAACAATAGCGCAGCATACCTGAAAGATTTGCTGGAACTCTACGGGCGAGCTTAAGCCACACTATTTTGAAGAGGTGGTATAAAAGACCAGATGAAGGCTTCTGCAGTCAAAGGTTGAGCTGTTGATTACCTATTCAGATTGATCCACTTGCGCGCTTTTGCTCGGCACCTCTGCGTCGTAGTTAAAGCCTACCGCAGCTGTGTACCGTTAACTTAGGTTCATCGGATCAACGTCGATGTGATCGATCACTTCTTGGTCCATTTTAAAGCTTTCGCGCAAAGCCGCGAGCTTGCCAATGATGGCACTAGCGCTTGGCGCGAAATACCACAATTGAAAGCGATACTCATCACGTATTTTTTCAATTGGCGCGGGTGCGGGGCCTCGTACTTCGACCATAGCCCCCATCTCCTTTTCGACTAACTTAGTCCATTGATCGATGTAGAAATTCACCTTATCTGGGTTACGCCCGCGAAATAAGTGCCGAATTAAATGACGAAACGGTGGATAGTTGAACTCGCGGCGCTGCTCCAACTCTTCGAGTTGAAAACCGTCAAAGTCTGACTTGCGCGCAAATTGAATCGGAGGCGCGTGTGGTGTATGAGTTTGGATGACGACCTCCCCTGCACGATCTCCGCGTCCAGATCTGCCAGAAACTTGTACCACTAGTTGAAAGGTACGCTCAGCTGCACGAAAGTCCTCAATATGCAGCGACATGTCCGCATCGACTAACCCGACCAATGTGACATTCGGGAAATCAAGTCCTTTGGCAATCATTTGAGTGCCCACCAAAATGTCGATTTTACCAACTCGAAAATCGTTTAAGATCTTACGGTAAAGATTCTTCTTCGACATAGAATCAGCATCCATTCGATGAACTCGTGCGGCGGGTAAGATCTTTTGCACAATGTCTTCAATCTTCTGCGTCCCCTTGCCTCTCATGCGTATCGCATTTGACTTGCACTCGGGGCAGCATTTTGGTGCCGGCTCTTGTTCGCCACAAAGGTGACAGCGCAAATTATTGTCAGAGCGATGGTAAGTCTTCGGTATGCTGCAATGATCACAGCCAGCCACGTACCCACAGTCTGGACATAGCATACTTGTTGAGAAGCCACGACGATTCAGAAATAGTATACTTTGCTCTTTCTTCTCGAAGCGATCGATCAATTTAGTTATCAGCATCCGTGACATCGGAGAAGCTGCTTTTTCCGGGGAAGTTTCGCGGCACATATCCACCACATGAATTTTTGGTAACTGACGATTATCTACCCTATTCAAGATTCGATCCACGGCATACTTGCCCTTCTCTACATTATAGAGTGACTCAAGTGAGGGCGTCGCCGAACCCAGCACGCAGACTGCTTTATTCAAAAAGGCACGATACACTGCGACATCACGACCGTTATAACGTGGCGAATCCTCCTGCTTGTATGACGGCTCGTGTTCTTCATCGACGATCATTAACTTGAGGTTCTGCACTGGCGCAAAAACTGCCGAGCGCGCACCGACGACTACGTGTGCTTCGCCGCTGGCTAAAGCTTTCCATGCATCGTAACGTTCCCCTTCGGACAAATGACTATGCCAAACTACGGTGTGTACGCCACGTGCTTCGAGTCGACCACGCACCCTTCCAACAGTTTGCGGCGCTAGGGCGACTTCTGGAATCAGAACAATCACACCGCCACCATTGGCGACTACCTTCTCAATTGCATTTAAATAGACCTCGGTTTTACCAGATCCCGTAACACCATGTAGCAAGCGCACGTTGAACTTATCCTGTTCGATCGCACCGCTGATGGCATCGACGCAGTTGACTTGTTCGTCGGTGAGTGTTGGTCGCGAAACTTCGGCAACGGTTTCCATGTCACCCAACTCATCTTCGTAAGCGATGCGCTCCTCTTCAGTATCTGTCTCTCGCAAAAAACCTTTAGTGATCAAGCCCGCGCAAGCCGAGGCGCTGATCTTCACTTGTTTAAGTACATCTGCACGGGCTAGTGGCTTCGATTGCTGACGAATATAGCGCAGCAGTTCAGCTTGCTTCGGTGCGCGTTTTTCCAGTGCAGTCAGTTCCTCTACAGTTGGGGCCTTGCCTGCTGAAATATAGCAGCGCTTTTTGACCTGCATTCCCTTGCGAATAGCAGCAGGAATCATGGTCTCTAAAATCGCTTCCGGAGTAGCATTATAATATTGCTGGCACCATCGAAAGAGTTGCATCAGATCTGGTGGCATCACTGGATACGGCTGCACGATTTCAAACAGCATCTTGAGCTTACTTGGAGGTACTTCTTGATTGGTACCAAAGCGTGTGACGACTCCCAGTTCACTGCGGCGGCGCAGTGGGACACGAACCAGTGAGCCAATCTTTAAATCCGCCTGGCACGCTGGGGGCACAGCATACGCGAGTGCTTTATCAAAGCCAGACATGGCAATGACTTCGACTACGCGCGTATCCGATGTTGAACTACGTTTGTGCATCGACTTTGATCAACTATCCAATTCTCAATTCGTCGCAAAGCTCCAAAAAACCGCGATACTCGTGCAATTTGGTCAAATCCGGATCGTTACACATCCAGACAAAATCGTCATAGCCTAAAGTGATGGCAGCTCTGAGTGTCTTGAGGGCATCGGCCTTGCGGTTTTTCAGCGCGAGACTACACGCCAAATTGTAATGCACCGTCGGATCCTCTGGGGTGAGTCTCGCCAATTTGCGGTCCAACCGCAGTCCCTCATCTAATTGCCCCGTTTGAGTATATATGTGGGCAAGCATGGAGATTACACGGACGTTTTTAGGCATGCGCTTGTGTAAGTTTTTGAAAAAACTTAGTTCAAAATCAAAACTGTCGCGATTCATCATACGACTAGTAATTTAACGATTCTTGCCTCCTCGCTCGCAAAACCCCGCAGTGCGTAGTTGAGTGCAATGAGCTGAAACTTGTAGGCGTTGCGTTTCGACTTCGAGTGTCAATTTGTCCGCCACCGTCTTGCCATACCACTCCATAAAAGGTGCATCGATTTCAAAAATTTTGTCACAATCGAGGCATATGACCTGTGCTTGGAACGTTGTCGCGTTCTTATTGGCCATGTAAAATTTGTAATCACGCCCGACATCGACCTCTCGAATGAGGTTACTTTCAGTCAAAATCGGCAATGCGCGGTAAACGGTGGCGCGGGACACGGAATCGTCGATTTCGCGGGCTCGATCGAGTAGATCCTCTGCCGTAAAATGATCTGGATGCCCATAAGCAGCGTCAAAAATGGCCAAGCGCTGGTTGGTAACGCGCAGTCCTTTGCTGGTGAGGAACTCCTTAAAAGTCTCACGAATACTGTCTAGATCTGAGGTATTGGCATCCATGGAATACTTATTGAGACAGAATTGAGACTAGCAATCTGTGCATGGCAAGCTCCATTCGAACAGTACAAAAAAATAGCGTGAAAATATCCCAGAAAAGCCTTGATTAAACGGCCCACACCGCTTTGCTGTTCGGTTTTTCCAATGAAAGCCACTATCAAAACACAAGGTCGCCAATTTACTGTAACTGAAGGCGATGTCCTCAAGGTTAACTCCTTCCCTGATACGGAAGCAGGTGACACTATTGACATCAATGAAGTCCTCATGATCGGTGAAGGTGTAGACGCTCGTTTCGGTGCTCCTCTAATTGAAGGTGCAACCGTTAAAGCTACCATCCTCGAAAATAAGAAGGACAAGAAGGTAATCGTCTTCAAAAAGAAGCGTCGCCAAGGCTATAAAAAACGCCGTGGGCACCGTCAGCATCTTTCCGTCATCAAGATTGAATCCATCAACGGATAATTAAACAAGTTTAGGAGAATTTAAAAAATGTCACATAAAAAAGGACAAGGAACTTCACGTAACGGTCGCGACAGTAATTCAAAACGCCTCGGTGTTAAGAAATTCGGTGGCGAAGCTGTTATCCCTGGTAACATCATCTTGCGCCAACGCGGCACACGTTATCACCCTGGCGCTGGCGTCGGAATGGGCCGTGACCACACACTATTTGCACTGGTAGCCGGTAAGGTCTCTTTCGATAAGTTGCATCGCAAGATTAACATCGAAGAAGTCTTCGCTGCATAAGCGATTTTAAATCGACACACTTCCAAAATCCCGACTCTTTGAGAGCCGGGATTTTTTATGTCTGAACAACTCAAAGAATTACGTGCTCAACGCATACTCATTCAAGCGCACCTAAACTGGATTGATACTCAAATTGCGGCAACCGAAGGGTACGCCCCCCAATATCGCACATCTGACGACTCAACAACTCTATCGGCCTCAGAGCTCAAAGTCGACCAAGAGCAGCAGCTTGCCACTGGCGCATCTGATATCAGGCGCACACAAATCGGATGCTGCCTGTTTTTCATTGGCGGTATTCTATTGTTCCTATTCTGCCTGTTCGGCCTCCCGTACCTGATCGACTAGAGTTGAAGTGGCACAGCCATAGTTTCGACATCTCTGGTAGACCATCGTCCTCATATCCTAGGCGCTGCCCCTTGAGTGCTGCACTTGCTGAGGCTGAGCTGGAGCAAATCATCCCAGCACTGTGCGCAGGTCCAATAATTGCTAGTCCCAGCATGTGGAATATTTGCAAGGCTAACTTCAGCCGTTAATAAGGAATTCAAAATCGGTGCGAGTCAGGCCACTACGCGAAGATTGACTTTGTGGCTCGTCGACTAATTGCCTAAATAACTCAGCCTTGCGGGCTTTGAGATCTAGCATACGCTCCTCAATGGTGTGCTTCATAATTAAGCGTTGCACGAAAACGGAACGTTTTTGACCGATTCGGTGGGCGCGATCGCTGGCCTGATTTTCCACTGCAGGATTCCACCATGGATCGATATGAAAGATGTAATTGGCACGCGTCAAATTTAGACCGACACCGCCCGTTTTTAGACTGATAAAGAAGAATGATGGGCCATTCTCTGACTGAAATTCCTCAACGATTTTCTTGCGCTTCGCCATTGGAGTTTTCCCGTCCATACGCAAATAGCGCACCCCTGCCAATTTGGCAACTTTCTCCATCTCATCCAAGCCACCTCGAAACTGGGAAAAGACCAGTGCTGCATGTCCTTCGGACTCAAGTTCCTCGAGTTTTTCGGCCATATAAGCAAATTTCGGTGCAAGCTCCTTTTGCGGTTTGTTTAATAACTCAGGGCTGACGCAGACTTGACGCAGACGTAAAATAGCTGCCAGCGCGACAATACCAGCCTGCTGATCTGGGCGATCCTCAAAAGCTTCGGCCACTTCTTCGCGCACCTCAGCTACTGTCCGTGCATACATTTCTTTCTGCATCGGTGTCATTTCTAGGAATAACTCATGCTCCTCTTTGCGCGGTAATTCCTTGAGAATCTTGTCCTTTGTACGGCGAAGAATAAAGGGTTTTGCACGTGTCATTAGCCGCTCAGGGTCTCTGCGAAAAGATTCCTTGAACTGCTTCAAACTGCCAAAGATACCTGGGACAGAGGTCGTCATAACCGAATAAAACTCGCTGATATTATTCTCCACAGGCGTGCCGGTCAGGCAGAGCGTAAAGCGCCGCTGCAGTCGAGCTGCGGCTTTGGTGCGTGCAGCCGTCACATTCTTCAAGCTATGCGCTTCATCAAATACAACGATATCGAAATGGTACTCTTCGAATGCCGCGACTTCGCTTCTGACGCGATCATAGGTGGTGAGTATAACTTGAGCAGTTTGAACCACTTCATGGATTATCCCCTTAGACAAGCAATCCTGGACAACGATGCCGGGTGCGAACCGTTCAAACTCATCTAGCCAATTAAACACTAGGCTCGGCGGTAGGACGATGAGTATGGCACCTTTTCGTTTCGCTAAATCATTTTGCAAACGTTGCGCAATAAAACCAATAGTTTGCACGGTCTTACCGAGACCCATATCATCGGCGAGACAGGCACCAAAACGATGCCGATACAGAAATTCGATCCAAGCACAGCCTTCATTCTGGTATTCGCGCAGCTCCGCATTAAACCCTTGCGGCAACTTAAAGGCATCGAGCTCGTCGAAATCGCGTAGACTTTGAAATAATTTTTCTGCCTCTGGCGGCAAGGTGATCCTCAAGCCGCTGCGACGCATTGAGAGCCAATCTAACATCTCCAAGCGAGATACTTGAATTGCCTCTTCAGGCGCATCGCCGCGTTGGGATGACTTGGAGCGATCTTTTTTAGAAAACATCTCTGCCAGCAGTTGCAGACTCGCTTCTTCATCGACACCTAAATCTGGTATAATCCAATTGCCCTCTTTATCGCGCAACAACAGCTCACCGCGAACTAATAATTGCCACTCAGCCCCCGTCAATAATCGCTCGCCACATTGGATAGATGGGTGCAGTGCAAACCAGTCAATGTCTCGCGTGCTCTCTAGCTCGCTGATCATTTCTACCTTAACTGCTGCTGAACTGACCGACTGATTCTCATACTTGAAATCTACATTCAGCGTTCGCGCCAGCAATGAAGCGCGCTGCAACATCGACTCACGTGCACCAGTAGCTTCGACTGAAAATAGGCATTTCTCCAGCAAACGAATGTCGTCCCTCGATTCCGGATCAAAAAAGCTGAACAACAACATCGCCAGCCGCTGAATTGGAATCGGGTAGCTCAACCACTCTGCAGTCGCAGAATCAAGTCCAAGTACTTGATAGCCTGTATCCTCAGCACTTAGAACCTCATCGAGGCCATTAAAAATCTTTAGTAGAATACTCTCTTGATACGCACCAAAAAATTCGGGAATCTCACCCGAAACACGCTGCCGCACGCGCTGGCGACCTTCGGTGTCTGCTGCGACGTATTGACGTAAGGTATCCATCAACACGCGAACGCGAGATTTAGCATTAAAGAAATCGCCGCGCTGCTCAAGCAGTGGTTTTAGAATGCGCTGAATCAGCGGGAGCAATGAGATGCGTTGACCTCGAACATCAATTGAAAAAACTAGTGTCGCAGTTCGTGAGTTCGGTCCAGCAGACATGTTGACCGCGATTTTGACCTCATCTACCTTCACATTGAGTAGAGATGTCATTTCCCCCTCACCTTCAAAGCGTATTTGTTCGTCAGCGACCCATACGTGCTCAAAAGGTAAGACAGTTGCTTTTGAGTTGAATTCTGCCAGTGGCATTGACAACTGCAGCAACCTTCGAGTTTCGAGCAAGTCCTGAGGGGCACTGAACAGGTGATAATATTCGATTGCTGAATTATCGCCCATGTCATATAAGGTGCCGTCTTCTGCGACACCCCAATAGGTATTTCCGAGAGCACCAACAATCTCGATGCGATCTCCAGCCTCAGATTGCCCGATTATTTTCGCGACACACTTATCGTCTTCAAAGTTCAACACGTATTGCGGCTGCAAAGTGCCCTCGCCGATTTTTAGCGTCTGTCGCGTTTGACCGACATCGATCAACACTGCGACTTTGCGCTGCTCTGCGTCAGACAGCAACTCGGGGAGATTATAGTCATCCTCCAAACTGAATGATCGAGCCGTCCCTCGCCCTGTAGGGTCTCCAGATGTTATAGCAGCAATCGCAGTCAAGAAACCGCTGGGAAGTTGGCCGAGTATATTAAATACTATATTCCCTGTCGTAGGCTGAACAGTCAATAAAAGTGAGTTTTCGACGCTTGTGCTAGTCGCGAATTGAGCGAAATTCTCTTCTGCCGGCTCAAGCTGAGACGCATAGCCTAGCTGTCGGCGGAGTTCCTGAATGTACCCGTCCGGCATGCTGATGCCCTCGAAGCTTTGCATGTGTGTTGCGGAATAAACGGCGGCAGCTGCAGCGGCACAATGCTTACACTGCCCTCGATGCTCCCAGGTCGGGCAATCACAACGATGCTCCAATCTTTGCTGCTCAACCCACAGGTCCACCCGATAAGGCTTACTACGGCTACCCCAAATTGTTACAACCAATTCACGCGAAACGGGATTCCAGTTCAGATTCTTTACCGCATGCGTTTTGAAGTACGCTAGGCCTTGTTGTAGGTACGAAGTATCCACTACGCGTTGAAACGCTTCAACGGGTAGATCTTCAAAAACTCTGAGTGCGTCGGTTATCATTATGTATCGAAGATCTAAAACCCCCGGATTTGCTCATAAAGTGAATTTGCAGAGCTTTGGCGATATTTTTCGATTTTAATTTTCCTTTTACGTGCGTTTTTTGTGCATCCAATCGAATGATTGGTATATCGATGCCAAAATTTCCTTAGCGATTAAACTTCTACTTGATCAACCGCGCAGTCTTTGCCTTAGTCTGTTGTTTCCTCGCCAACAGATCCGCCTGTTGGCGTTTCTATTTTTAAAGCCGAACATGACTAAAAATAAATATTTCCAAGAGTGGTTTTCGAATCCACGCCGTGATGTAATCGCAGGCACGGTCGTCGCACTCGCGCTCATTCCTGAGGCAATCGCCTTTTCAATCATTGCGGGTGTGGACCCTAAAGTCGGCCTTTATGCATCCTTCTGCATCGCCGTCGTCATCGCATTTATCGGTGGGCGTTCGGGTATGATCTCGGCAGCAACAGGGGCGATGGCAGTCTTGCTCGTCTCACTGGTGCGTGACCATGGGCTGGAATATTTGCTACCCGCGACTGTACTCACTGGCTTACTACAAATTGCGGCGGGTGCCTTCAAATTAGGTAATTTGATGCGGTTCGTCTCACGATCGGTGGTCACTGGGTTTGTCAATGCATTGGCAATCATCATTTTCATGGCGCAGTTGCCGCAGTTCCACCATCAAGGCTTTTTGATGTATGGCATGGTCGCAGCGGGCCTTGTTATTATATACGGGTTACCGCTACTCACGACAGCGGTCCCCTCGCCCCTAGTTTGCATCATTTTGTTAACTGGTGTCTCCATGTCAATGGGGCTCAGCGATACGCTTAACACAGTCGGCGATATGGGTGACCTACCTTCTACACTCCCAATCTTTTTGCTCCCAAATGTGCCGCTTAACTTTGAGACATTGCAAATTATTTTCCCATTTGCCATCTCGTTGGCGATCGTTGGTTTGCTCGAATCTTTGATGACTTCGACCATTGTTGATGACTTGACTGACACTACGAGTGATAAGAACCGCGAGTGCACCGGCCAAGGTATTGCTAATATAGTATCCGGATTCTTCGGAGGTATGGCTGGTTGCGCGATGATCGGCCAATCGGTAATTAACGTTCAATCTGGTGGTCGTGGCCGTCTCTCAACCTTTGCTGCCGGTATTATTTTGCTAATTCTGATCGTAGTGATGGGTGATTTAGTCACTCAAATCCCGATGGCCGCTTTGGTTGCCGTAATGATCATGGTCTCGATCGGCACATTTAGTTGGTCGTCGATTCGCGATCTACGCGTGCACCACCGCACTTCGAGTGTGGTGATGATCGTTACGGTGCTCACCACCGTATTAACTCACAATTTAGCTTATGGCGTGGGTGCAGGTATCTTGCTCAGCGCATTGTTCTTCGCCTACAAAGTCTCTGGGCAACTCAGCATCGATTCGGCCCTCGAAGTATCCAAGAAGGAACGAACTTACACGGTGCGTGGTCAGCTCTTTTTTGTATCTGCCGGTAGCTTTGCCGAGGCCTTTGACTTTCGTGAAGTGATCGACTCGGTGCGGATCGACGTCTCTCAGGCGCACTTCTGGGACCTTTCAGCAATCAATGCACTTGATCGTGTTGTCTTGAAGTTTCGCCGCGAAGGCACCGAAGTGGATCTTTTTGGAATGAATGAAGCGAGCCAGACCCTAGTCCTTGAAGTTGCAAAGTATGATAAACCTGATGCAATAGCTGAGACTAGCGGTCATTAATACCAGATTTATTTTCCATCAGTCATCATCTTATACCCATTTTAAAAATGCCAAACATACTTGCTTGCACCGACGGCTCCATTTACGCGAACAGCGTTTATAATTACACCGCATGGGCTGCGGCTAAAATGTCCGCCTCCGTGCACGTTCTGCATATGCTCAACCCGCACCACGAAGATCCAGTTATGGCGGATACCAGTGGCAGCATTGGCTTGGGCGCAAAAACGGCACTCCTCGAAGAAATCGTCGAACTCGAAGCGGCTCGCGCTAAAATGGCTCGCAAACGTGGTGAAGTAATTTTGAAAAATGCAACTGCTCAACTCAGCGCATCTGGCGTGCAAGAGATCCAAGCCAACCAGAAGCATGGCCGACTCAGCGATTCGATCGAGAGCTACGAGCGCGATGCCGATCTGGTCGTGATCGGCAAGCGCGGCAACCATGCAAATTTCGAAACAGGCCACATTGGCCACAATCTCGAGCGTGTCGTGCGCTGCTGTAAGCATCCGGTGCTGGTTACATCGCGAGAATTTACCCAAATGGAGCGCTTCGTGCTCGCTTTTGATGGCGGCAATAGTGCAAAAAAGGCTGTAGAGTATGTCGCAAGCCAGCCATTACTAAAAGGCATGCAGTGCCAATTACTCAGCATCGGCAAAGGCAATGCCAAGCTCGAAGCCGCACTCGATGAAGCCAAGCAGACATTGAGCAACGCTGGCTTAGACGTCAGTGCTGAAATTCGCGACGGCGAGCCTGACAAAGTGATTAGCGGAGCAGTTGCCGAAAATCACATTGATTTATTAGTGATGGGCGCTTACGGGCACTCGCGCATTCGCCACCTTATTGTTGGTAGCACCACGACTGCGATGATTCGAACAGTGAAAATTCCCGTATTGCTCTTCCGCTAAAAAGCACTTTCTTGCTCCAGCTCATGAGCATTGCAAAAAAGCCATTCGGCAATTTATCAAATGGTGAAGCGGTTAGCCTCTTTACGCTGACCAACAAAAACGGTCTGTCTGCCAAGATCACCAATTTCGGTGGTATCCTAGTCGCACTCAATGTGCCTGACCGCACTGGCAAACTCGCCGATGTTGTTTTGGGCAAAGATACACTCGACGGTTATACTGCAGGGCATCCTTACCTCGGTGCGACCACTGGCCGTGTCGCTGGGCGTATTTCAGGTGCACAGTTTAAGCTAGAGGGCAAAACCTATCAGCTCGAAGCGAATAACGGACCGAACTGCCTACACGGTGGACTCAAAGGCTACGATAAGCTGGTTTGGGCGGCTGAGATCATCAACGACCTCGGCGTCGACAAACTGCGCCTCTCAATCACCGACCCCGACCGCAGTAATGGCTTTCCAGGGACTGTCGAATGCACCGTCACTTACGCATTGCTCGACGATAATACCCTCGAGATCGCTTACACCGCGTCCACTGATAAAACGACGCCGTTCAACCTGACCAACCACTCGTATTTTAATCTCAGCGGCGCTGGCAATGACGACATTCTCGGCCATGAAATGCAGATCTTCGCCGACTCCGTGGCAACGATCAATGACGATGCCACTTTGCAGGGCCGTCGTGATCCCGTCATCGATGGATTCAACGATTACCGCGAACCTGTGCTGCTCAGTAGTCGTGAGTTGAACATTCACAATGCAGACATACATTTCTTCCTCGATAACGGCCGCACCAAGCTGCCAAAGGCTGCAGCAGTGGTGCGCGAGCCGACGACAGGACGTGTCATGGAGGTTTTTACCACCGAACCAGGTGTTCAATTTTACGCAGGACTTTTTCTATCGGTAGATGCGCCTGAAATTGGTAAGGGTGGAGTCACCTACCAACCTAAGGATGGCTTCTGTCTTGAAACTCAGGACTATGCCGACAGTATTAATTACCCTGAGATGGGCGGTGCGATTCTACAGCCTGATGAGCCATTTAGCTCCACCACACTTTACCGCTTTAGAGCGATATAGCCTGTCGCAGTCTCGCTGCAGAGCAATTGGCGAAATCTAAGTTTAAATAACATTAGAAGAGTTCTGTGCCATTGCTATTTCCTCTTCTCTCAACCTTAAGTTCTCAACACTCACTACTCAACGTGGCATTACTCACATATCGCAATCTCACTGTATCTTTTGGTGGTCCTCGCCTACTCGATGACGCGGGTATTACCATCGAAAAACGCGAACGCATCTGCCTGATTGGACGTAATGGTGAGGGTAAGTCCACACTGCTGCGCATCATCGACGGCGAGATTAAACCAGACACAGGTGAGATCGAAGCTATTCCTGGTCTACGCATCGGTAAGCTCGACCAAGAAGTGCCGCCACACTTGAAAGGAACTGTCTTTGAAATTGTTGCCGACGGCCTCGGCCCAGCTGCTAAAGTCGTTGCGGAATACCACCGTCTGGTACACGAATACGATGAGAATCAAGACGACGCCATTGCGACTCGTTTAGACGATCTACAAGAACAACTTGACCGCACCGACGGATGGTCGCTTGAGCACAAAGTCGAAAACATCCTCAACCGTGTGGAACTGGATGGCGATGCCCTCTTCTCCTCGCTATCAGGTGGTAACAAACGCCGCGCTCTTCTGGCCCGTGCACTGACCGCTGATCCACATATTTTACTGCTCGACGAGCCGACTAATCATCTCGACATACCTGGCATTCGCTGGCTCGAAGAATTCCTGCGTAAAGCCGATATCTCACTGCTATTTGTCTCACACGATCGAGCCTTTATTCGTCGCGTAGCCAATCGTATTATCGACCTCGACCGTGGTCAGCTCACATCGTGGAACTGCGAATACCAGACTTATTTAATGCGAAAGGCTGATCTACTTGCTGGTGAAGCCAAACAACAAGCGGTATTTGATAAGAAACTAGCCGAAGAAGAAGTCTGGATTCGTAAAGGTATTCAAGCCCGTCGCACTCGCAATGAAGGCCGTGTGCGCTCACTATTAAAGATGCGAGTCGAGCGCGCCAAACGCCGCAACATTATCGGCAACTCGAGCCTCAGCGTTAACGAAAGTCAACTTTCTGGGCGTAAGGTGCTTACAGTTGATAACGTCAGTTATGACTGGGGCAACAAACCACTCATCCAGAACTTCTCCACAGTCATTTGGCGTGGTGATAAGATCGGCATCGTCGGTCTCAACGGCTCTGGTAAAACCACCCTACTTAACCTGCTGCTGGAAAAGTTGCACCCACAGAAGGGCAGTGTCACCGTCGGCACCAAGCTCGAAGTCGCATATTTCGACCAACATCGTGCACAGCTCGATGATAAGCTCTCGGTCGCCGAAAATGTCTGCCCATCTGGTGAGATGGTGACAATCAATGGTCGACCGCGCCATATCATTACTTACTTGCAAGACTTCCTATTCACTCCCGAAACTTCGCGCTCGCCCATCACTAAACTGTCTGGCGGCGAACGTGCACGACTGCTACTCGCTCGCCTATTTTTGCAACCCGCCAACGTGCTAGTATTGGATGAGCCAACCAATGACCTCGATATCGAAACCGTCGAACTGCTCGAAGAGCGTCTGCTCGATTACGACGGCACCCTACTGCTGGTCAGTCATGATCGTAGTTTCCTCGACAATGTCGTTACCAGCACTATCGCTCTAGAAGGTGACGGGCTCGTGACTGAATACAATGGCGGCTGCGAAGACTGGTTGGAGCAATTTGAAGCGCGCAAAGCTGCCGAAGTACTCGCTGCTAAAGTACCCGCTTCAGTTGCCAAGGACTCCGAAGCGATACCGGCGGCAAAGCCTGCACGCAAGCTCACCAATAAAGAGCGCGAAGCACTCAAGACCTTACCCATCCAAATCAAACAGCTCGAAACTGAGCATGCGTCGCTTAGCGAAAAGATGGCCTCCAAAGAATACTATCAAGATCAGAATAGCGATATGGCCGGAGACGCCAAGCACCTAGAACAACTCGAGGCCGATACGATGGCAGCCTATGAGCAATTTGAAGTGTTAACTGAGGAAGATTAAGGGTAGTTGTGTGACAGATGAAATAGTGATGCTACGGCTCCCATAGGAAGCCCTCTTACGTCATTCAGCTCATCACACTACTGCACGTTTCAATTGCCTAAGCTGACTTCTAATCCACTTAAGGCAGGTGCAGCCAAGCACCTTAAATATTGAGTGTTGTTACCTGTTTCAGCATGTACTCACCAGCGGCATTGCAAAAACGGACTAACTGTTTATTATTATAATTAGCTTTTATGATTTTAAGCTAACCGTGTCCGCACTTTCCAAAATAGAAAGACAGAGCTATGAATGAGTCCAGTAGTTTCAACGAATGCTGCAGCTATGTCACTGCATTGATGCAAGAAAAAGCACAGCCCGAAGTCGAACAGCGGCGTCCGGCGATCACCATCTCGCGCCAAACGGGTGCACGTGGCCGCAGTATCGGCAGAAAAATTCAAGACGCGCTACGCGACAAATCGCTCCAAGACCCGATTCCATGGACCTGCTTTGATGAAGATCTAGTCGAGAAAGTCCTAGAAGATCACGATTTGCCAAGCAACCTAGCGAAGTTTATGCCGGAGGATTCCGTCAGTGAGATTGACAGCACGATTAATGAAATTCTCGGCCGGCACCCTTCGCTATGGACCTTGTTCGAGCAGACAGTCGAATCCATGGTGCACCTATGTCACATGGGGCATTGTATTTTAGTCGGTCGTGGCGGCAATAAAGTTGCCGAAGGCCTATCTAATGTTACACGCGTGCGCTTTGTCGGTACCTTACCACAGCGTATTAAGCAGATGGTCAGTATCCATGGCATCTCCAGCAAGGAGGCCAAGCATTTTATTAAGGCAGAAGACCATGCACGCCAACGCTATATGAAGAATCATTTCGACTCTGATGTTGAAGACCCGCTCGAATACGACCTGGTGATCAACACCGATCATTATAGCGACGAGGCGGTCGCGCAAATCGTGCTAAGTGCAGTGGTTGGCAAGCAGGCGGAATAAGTAAGCCCCGACCACACGGAGGTGCCCCCTTCCAGTCCCCGCCTTACCTCTTTGCGCTCCGCGAACTCCGCCCGGTCAACACAACCATGGCTAATCACCGCATGTCGACAGCGGGCAGCTGCGCTCTCTAAATCCCGTCATTCTAGGATTGTCTGCCACGTCGCTATCCGCCAATGCTTTGTGCTCGCTATGATGACCTCGACTCACGACGCCACACGCTCTCAGAAGCACATCGCCATCGTTGGCGCCGGCGCCGGCGGTTTCTTTGCTGCAATCACCGCCGCCGAAGCAAATCCCGCTGCGAGTGTTACGATTTACGAGCGTAGCCAGCATACACTTAGCAAAGTGAAAATCTCAGGTGGTGGCCGTTGTAATGTCACTCATAGTTGCTTTGATCCTGCCAAGCTGGCCAGCCATTACCCACGCGGCTCTCGCGAGCTACACGGCGCCTTCCATCGCTGGCAACCGCAAGACACCATTCAGTGGTTCGCTGAGCGCGGCGTTACCCTTAAGACGGAAGCCGACGGACGGATGTTTCCCGACAGCGATGATTCGCAGACCATCATCGATTGTTTCCATAAGGCCGCCGACAACGCCGGCGTAAAATTATTGAAAGGCGTGGGCCTCAAAGGGCTCACCCAAAGCTCCGGCGGTTCGTTCATACTGGAACTTACTGACGGCACACAAACAAACGCCGACGCGACCTGTATCGCCACTGGCTCGCTCAAGGCCTCGCCGCTGACCCGTGCGCTCGAAACCCTCGGGCATACCATCGAGCCACTAGCGCCTTCGTTATTTGCATTCAACGTAGTCGATGGACGCACCCATGGCCTCTCTGGTTTGTCCGTACAAAATGCCAGTGTATCCCTCCTGACATCGTCGCTTGCGACGGCCTCTTCGCGCAAAATTAAGTCACTTGCACAAACCGGCCCGATCCTCATCACCCACCGTGGTTTTAGTGGCCCAGCGATCCTGCGCCTCTCGGCCTGGCAGGCCCGTAGCCTGCAGGAGCTAAATTACCATTTCGACATCGGGATTAACTGGCTTAGCAATCTGACGGAAAACCAAGTGCGCGAGCAGTTCGCCAAGCTTCGCAAACACAAAGGTCGCTCTTTGGTCAGAAGCAAAGTCTTTGAGACCATTCCACGCCGCCTGTGGGAACGCCTCGTCGAAGCCACTGGTGTCAGCAAAGACACACCGTGGTCACAACTTTCCAAAGCAATCGAAACTAAACTCATCAATCAGCTCATTGCCGCCCGTTATAGCGTACAAGGCAAGACCACCAACAAAGACGAATTCGTCACCTGCGGTGGCGTGCGCCTCAAAGAGATTGATTTCAAATCCATGCAAAGTCGCAAAGTACCGGGCCTCTATTTTGCTGGCGAATGTCTGGATGTCGACGGAATCACTGGCGGCTTTAACTTTCAGGCCGCTTGGACCGGCGGTCGAATTGCTGGCCTCGCAATGGCGGACAGCTGTTAAAGCGAATCAGCATTGTCAATTTTACCACCAGAACAACTCCCAGCTGCGCTTGGTAAACTCGGCTCGTGATCACCCACCCGCACGCACTGGTTTATAACCGAGTTTTCCGAGTTCCGCCATCAACCGGTCGCAGACGTCGCCTTGCAATTCGATGGCGCGGCCTTTAAGCGTGCCGCCACAGGCACAGCTTTTTTTGAACTTAAAGGTCATCGCTTCAAGCTCTTTGAGTGGGATACAACTAGGGAATTCGCGCAGCGTGGTTACGGTTTTCCCACCACGACCTGCTTTTTCTCGGCGCACCTCGACACGTCCTTTGGACTTCAGCTTCTTTTCTGTAGCTTTCGGGCTCGTCGGTTCAAGCGTCGATCCGCTCGCCAGCATACCAGTATTGAGTACCTCGAATGGATTGTTCGCCAATGCACTGTCCGCGCCGTCGGTCGAAATTTTACTTTTAGAACGCTTGCTCATGGATGATGGGGGCTGTCGGGATGATCGAGCCAGATCAAGGCTTTGGCATAGCTGCGCTTAGTCAGATAGTGCTCCAGTCGATGATGCAACCCTGATATTTGCGCATAGCCATCCAGTCGTGCCAGCACCGTCTGTAGGGTCTCCCCCTCAGGTAAAGTTCGTGTTTGTGTGATGTATTCTAAGTCCAATTTTAGTTGATCCTGATCCATTCCAATAGTCTCAATAAGGGCGCGCCACGAGCGCAAGCTCATAACGAATCATGCTTACGCTTTGTAATATTACTTTACATCAAGATATAAAACATGACATCAAGCCATTCTAGTATTAGCTGATCGAATAACGCCCCATATATGTTTTTAAGATTTGTATCGCTAATGCTTAAATCCTAACTTGGCAGCATCCAACTACTCTAAGAAAGCCATGAAGCACTCTACTATCGCAAGCCGCTGGAACGCAGATTTGATCGACCAAAATTATGAGGCTTGGCAATCCAGCCCAGACTCTCTCAGCGCCGAGTGGTGCGCCTTTTTCGAAGGCTTCGAACTTGCGCTAAGTAATCGCGCACCTGCGGTGCAGGACGACGATACGACGAACTCGAATAATTTTGCGAGCAAGCAATCGCGCTTAATCGGTGCGATCTACGCATACCGTTCCATCGGCCATACCATCGCCCAGTTTAATCCGTTGACTAAGGAATTGCCATTTAATCCACGACTCTCACTTGAGCGTCTGGGCTTTGACGAGTCGGATCTTGATACTAAGTTTCATACTGGCAACTATTTGGGCGGTGTTGAGATGTCTGCAGGTGAATTGTTGCAGCGCCTGCAACAAACCTACTGCGGTACGGTCGGCTTCGAATATATTCACATTCAAGAAACACCGCGACGCCGTTGGCTACAGGCACGCATTGAGCCGGAGTGCTTCGTCCCTCGCTTTAGCAAGCCCCAGAAGCAGCGTATTCTCCGCACCATCATGGAGGCCGAGGATTTTGAAAACTTCCTGCAAACACGTTACGTTGGTCAAAAGCGCTTTTCGCTTGAAGGTGGCGAAACACTCATGGCTTGCTTGGAAAGCATCCTTGAACGCTGCGGTAAAAATAAAGTGGATGAAATCGTGATGGGTATGGCGCACCGTGGTCGCCTTAATGTATTAGCTAATTTTCTCGGTAAGTCGTTCGAATACATTTTTCGCGAATTCTCAGAAAATTATATACCAGATACAATACATGGCGATGGCGATGTGAAATATCACCTTGGCTTTGAAACCAAACGCAAAACCAGCGACGGACATGCCGTCGAAATTCGCCTAGCGGCCAATCCCAGTCATCTCGAAGCGGTCAATCCAGTGGTCGAAGGTAAGGCCCGCGCTCGGCAGCGCATTATCGGTGACTTAGAGCGCAAGCGTGTATTACCTTTACTGATTCATGGGGATGCGGCCATCGCCGGCCAAGGCATTGTAGCTGAAGTCTTCGACTTCTCGCAATTGCAGGGCTACCGAACTGGTGGAACGATTCATATTGTGGTGAACAACCAGATCGGGTTCACCACCGGGCCCGATGAAGCGCGCTCCAGTCGCTACTGTACCGATGTGGCCAAGATCGTGGATGCACCGATTTTTCACGTCAACGGCAACGACCCACTCGCGACTATTGCAGCGATCGAAGCAGCCTTTGACTATCGCCAAACTTTTGGCAGTGATGTGGTGATCGATATGTATTGTTGGCGTAAGCACGGGCATAATGAATCTGACGAACCAGCATTCACGCAACCCACTCTATATAAGAAAATTTCTAGCATGCAGCCGATCGGCCGTGCGTTTGGAGAGCGCTTAATCGCTTCAGGAGAATTTACCGCCGAAGAAATCAGCACGATTGAAGCAGACTATCTTAAACGTCTCGAAGCTGCCTTTAAAATCGCCAAAAAAGAGGAAAGTCTTAATGGCGACTTGCTTTCTGAATCGACTGCCAAACAACAACCGTCTTACAACTTTAAGGGCTTCAACACACGTGTGCCTCAGGCACAAATCGAACATATCGCTGAGCGTCTTGTGCAGTTCCCCGACGGCTTCAATGCTAACAAGAAAATCATTCGACAGCTCAACACTAAGCTGAAGGCCGTCAAGGCCGACAGCGGCATCGACTGGGGCATGGCTGAAGCACTTGCATTTGGAAGCTTGCTGATGGACGGCACCCCAGTCCGGCTAAGTGGGCAAGATAGTGAACGCGGTACATTTAGCCACCGCCATTCCGTGCTGTATGATAATGAAACCCGTGAGCGCTATGTCCCGCTTCTCGATCTGCAATCGGAACAAGCCCAGTTTTGTGTGCACAACTCGCCACTCTCTGAGGCCGCTGTGCTTGGGTTCGACTACGGCTACTCGCTCGACTACCCGCAAATGCTCTCCATCTGGGAGGCACAGTTTGGCGACTTTGTTAACGGTGCTCAGGTCATTATCGATCAATTCCTAACTTGTAGTGAATCAAAATGGGGACGCTTGAGCGGGCTCGTCATGCTACTACCTCATGGTTACGAGGGCCAAGGACCCGAGCATTCTTCTGCCCGCTTAGAGCGTTTCCTGCAAGCTTGTGCCGAGAACAATATCCAGGTCTGCAACCTGACCACCCCCGCACAATATTTCCACGTGTTGCGTCGTCAAATGAAGCGCCAATTTAAAAAGCCGCTAATCATTATGGCTCCCAAGAGTTTGCTGCGCCACAAGGACTGTGTGTCGAAGGTCGAAAACTTTACCGACAATGAATTTTGGTCTATTTTAGATGATGAACTTGTCACCAAAAAGACTGCCAAACGGGTGGTGTTTTGCTCAGGCAAAGTTTACTATGATCTTTATGCCTACCGCCAAGCCAACAAAATCAAAGATACGGCAATTGTTCGCCTGGAGCAATTCTACCCACTCAATACTGATTTGCTCCAGCGCATCACGGCTAATTACCCGAAAGCCAAAGACATCGTTTGGTGTCAAGAAGAGCCGAAGAATATGGGTGGTTGGACGTTTATCGCACCACGAATAATGGAATTCATCGAGTGCTTACCACGTTACGCGGGTCGCCAAGAAGCAGCTAGCCCCGCCGTCGGTTCACTCGCACTGCATAAGCGCGAACAAACCAAACTCGTCAAAGAAGCATTCGGCAAACTGTAACACAATAAACTCCCCATTCGGCGCAGCCGAATTTCAAGCTTTCAACTTTTAAAATCACTCCCTCATATTATGGCTACTGAAGTTACAATTCCCGCAATGGGCGAATCCATTAGCAGCGGCATCCTAGC
This sequence comes from Opitutia bacterium, assembly GCA_029252625.1. Classification (GTDB taxonomy): domain Bacteria; phylum Verrucomicrobiota; class Verrucomicrobiia; order Opitutales; family Coraliomargaritaceae; genus Lentimonas. The sequence goes on from JAQXBA010000125.1 coordinate 65,202, forward strand.
CGTTTGGCACGTTAAAGATGGCGATTACGTCGAAAAAGATCAACCGATCTACGAGCTCGAAACCGACAAGATTACTTCTGAGGCAAATGCTGAAATTGCTGGCGTCATCTCTCTAAAAGTTGCTGTCGATGACGAAGTTGATATCGGCCAAGTCGTCGCCATTATCGATGAAAGCACCGCTGCTACAGATGCGAGTGTCGCGCCAGTCGTCTCTCCAACTGCCGAAGCTCAGGTCGCTCCAGTTGCTACCGCTCCAGTTGCTACCGCTCCAGTTGCTGCCGCGCCAGTTGCAGACCTTGTCGCAGTCGGAGTTTCGGCTGACATAGCACAACCACTCTCCCCCGCTGCTCGTAAAGCTGCCAAGGAAACTGGCGTCGATACCTCTAACATCACTGGCTCAGGTAAAGACGGTCGCGTGACCAAGTCCGACATTCTTACAGCCGCTGCCAACACTGAAGCACCAGTGTCTGTCGCTGCCAGTCCTGCGACTGTGCCGATCGCTGTTAGTCCAGCTACTCGTGAGACGCGCAAAAAAATGAGCCCGTTACGCCGCAAGATCGCCGAACGTCTTGTGGCTGCCTCTCAAGAGTGTGCGTTACTAACAACTTTCAATGAAGTCGACATGAGCAGCGTGATGAAACTGCGCAAGCAGCATCAGGAAAAATTCGTCGAGCGACATGGCATCAAGCTCGGCTTCATGTCTTTCTTCACAAAGGCCGTGACTCACGCACTACAAGCCGTGCCCGCCGTCAACGCACGCATTGAGGGCAACGAAGTCGTCACCCAACATTTCTACGACATTGGCGTCGCCGTTGGTACCGACAAAGGCTTGATGGTGCCAACTATTCGAGATTGTGATCAAAAGGGCTTTGCAGAAATCGAACAAGATATTCTCGGGTATGCCAAAGCTGCACGCGAAGGTAAAATCCAGATGAACGACCTCGAAGGTGGTGTATTCACCATTTCCAATGGTGGCATCTACGGTTCGATGCTGAGCACGCCGATCATTAATTACCCACAGCCTGCAATCCTAGGCCTACACAACATCACTGAGCGCGCAGTTGTCATAAGTGGCGAAATCGTTATACGCCCGATGATGTATCTCGCTCTCAGTTACGATCATCGTCTCATCGACGGTAAGGAAGCCGTCACTTTTCTTAACAAAATCAAGGACGCGATTGAAGATCCGAGCCGCCTACTATTTGGTATTTAGTGGTCCTCGGACGGAGCCTTAAAATTAGTATCTACCAAAGTAGAACCGCGTGAGCAGAAGATTTTACTGTTAAACATTTCCACCTGCTATCTCGCACAGCTGGAGTCCACACCTTCATTCCTTTAACCCTTTTAAGTCGGCACAGCCAAACTTCCTATTTAAACTATCATGTCTGAGAATTCTTTTGATCTTGTCATTATCGGCTCTGGCCCTGGCGGCTACGTAGCCGCCATTCGCGGGGCGCAACTCGGCCTCAAAACCGCACTCATCGAGAAAAGCAAAACGCTCGGTGGCACTTGCCTCAATGTCGGCTGTATCCCGAGCAAGGCACTACTGCACTCGAGCGAGATGTTTCACTTCGTAGGTCATGGCGCCGCTGCACATGGCATCGATTTGACGAACCTTTCAATCAGCATCGAGCAGTTGATGGCGAAGAAAGACAAAACTGTCGATCAACTTTGCGGTGGGATTCAGCACTTGATGAAGGCTAACAAGATCAAAGTCTTTAACGGCCTCGGCATTTTGGAAGGCGACAGCAAAGTGCGCGTGCGTGCCACTGGCGAAGACACGGTTCTCAACGGCAAGCATATCATCATTGCAACCGGCTCTGCTTCGATCGAACTGCCTTTCCTTAAATATGACGGAGAAACCGTCGTCAGTAGCACCGAAGCAATTGCCTTCGAACAAGTGCCCAAGCAACTTGCAGTGGTTGGCGCTGGGGCGATCGGTTTGGAACTCGGTTCAGTTTGGGCGCGCCTCGGCGCAGAGGTCAACGTGATTGAGTTTCTCCCAGTCATTGCACCGACCTTCGATAAAGACGTCTCTAAAATGGCAGAACGTCTCTTCAAAAAACAAGGCCTCAACTTCCACCTTAAAACTAAGGTTACAGGCATTAAGAAGTCCAAGGGTAAGCAAATTCTAACTGCCGAAAAAGCCGGTAAAGTGATCGAGTTCGAAGTCGACAAGGTACTGGTTGCAGTAGGTCGCAAGCCCTTCACCGATGGCCTAGGCCTCGATGCCGCTGGCGTTACAACCGACGACAAGGGCCGGATCTTGGTCGATGCACATTATCAAACCTCTGCAACTGGCGTCTACGCCATTGGCGATGTGATTCCTGGGCCGATGTTGGCACACAAGGCCGAGGAAGAGGCTGTCGCCTGTGTTGAGTGCATCGCTGGCCAAGCTGGCCACGTTAACTACGACGTGATCCCCAATGTTATTTACACTGATCCCGAAATCGCCAGTGTCGGTCTCGGAGATAGCGATGCAAAGGCACAGGGCTACGAAACCAAAGTTGGGAAATTTAACTTTGCAGGGAATGGTCGCGCCATCGCGACTGATGCAACTGACGGATTTGCCAAAGTCATCGCAGACAAAAAGACCGACCGTATCCTCGGTGTACAACTGATCGGCAAAGGCGCTTCCGAGCTCATCGCTTCCACGGTTGCGCACATGGAATATGGCGGCAGCGCCGAAGATCTCGCGCGAACGGTCCACGCCCACCCTACTGTAAGCGAAGCCATCAAAGAGGCAGCGCTTGCTGTTGATGGCAATGCCCTTCACAGTGCGTAACCACTAAAACCTTAGAACGAGAGTGCTAAAGCCTGGTTTCGAGCTGCGGGACAATTATATCGCTGTGCCCACTGACTCAAAGGAAACCTGCCTATGGCATCAGTTTCGCTTGGATCAATAGATAGCTCAAAAACTCTGCTTAGAACTAGACCTGATCCAATCACAGCGCATCTATAAAGCTCACGACTATACGAGCTCACGGATGAACCTTGCGCGTTAATAGTGTTAGCGGATTAGCTGCAATTGGTTCAATGGGACCCAGCACTCTCGCCCATCAACGAGCGACACGAGTCCCCATTCCTTGCGAGTTTCCTGGACAGTCAACTCAACCCCATCATGCAACGGTTCATGGAAGGCTGCGGCATACGCATAGCTTGGACCCTTGCGCGCTAATACCGAATCGACAACGACGACGCCTTGACGTCCAGAAAATTGTGCGGACACGATCCAAAGCCCTGCATTGAGACAACAAAGCAGCAACATCGTCAAACACGCGACCCACCAAACCCGTCGTCGATAGCGCGCTGTGCCTAGCAAGCAAGCACCGAAGATTACGATTAGCACGAGCAATGTTGCCTTCAACCAAACGATCGGCCATTGCTGCCACCATGAGGATAGTTTGGGCACATCGTTGAGGGCCAGCGCACGTGCCGCGCCTAAATTCTCTACTAACATGGAATCAAAGGGCCGAAAAATTCGCGCTTGGCGATAGGCCGCAATCGAGCGGCCCAGTGCTCCGGTTTGAAACCACGCGTTACCCGCATTATACCATGCCATACCAGGGCGTTCACCGCCCTCAGCTGTCGCTTGAAACTTCAGTGCAGATTCCGCATACAATGCCGCGGCCGCATCACTACCAGCTTGCGCAATCAGTGCCTGTTCGAACAGTTGCTCCGCTTCCGACCAATCAGATGCCTTCGCCGTTTGTGGTAAGCTACTTATTCCAAGTAATAGCAGCAAGGTGGACTTTCCCAGCAAACTAAGAATTCGCTTACCCACAGCATTCAGCGCTCCCAACTGAGCAGGCGGGTGCTGTACACTGTAGTGCTCTTCATCCGCTTCTCGGTGTAGCGCAAGCACCGACTCAGTGTCGTCCTGAGACACACCCATTGCTTGCAATGCCGACTGAGAATCCCGCACCGTCCACGCCTCGCCTTCTGCTCCAAAGCTCACGGCAAGAAAGTGTAAAAACGCTGGCCACTTGCCAGGATCGTCTTCGGCCAATTTTCGAAATGCTGCATACGCCTCCGCACGTGCGCGATACTTTGCATCGATTGATCGGCGACGTTGCTCTCGTACCATTGGTAGCATGAGTAAAAAGACGGCGAACCCGAGTGACAGCCACAGCCAGAACCATGATGCCAGACACACCACGATAGTATTGATTATATCATTCATCTTATTTGCCTTCCGATTATGCCAGATCCCTGCTGACTGATTACTTAAAGTGACCCGCGCGCCTTTATACGAATTCAGGTCGATGAAGTCTTGCCCATCATCCAGCGGCGCCACGCTCAATGCAATCGGCTCAGTCACGAGCATCACATACGCACCAGTTGCGGGGTCAAACGTCTGTATATGCAAGGACGGAAACGCTTCGACTCCGGTCGTCAATGCCCGTAGCCGGCAGCGAAAGGTGGTGCCGCCTAGATGCCAAACACGACTCAGGTCATCATCCACCAAAAAGCGTCCACGCAGGCCGCGCTGAATGCTCAGGCGTGGCAACTCAATCATTCCATGTGGTGCATCGGCAAATACCTGCAACTCCGCCTGCATGATCGCACCGACCGTTTTGCCGCTGTCGGGAGACACCGCGACATTCATCCGCACGGGCGCAAACAGTCCACTGAAATTTGGCGAGCGGCCTTGCTCTGGCAGCGCCAAAACCGTAATCTCAATCGGTGCGGTTTCGACATAGAAACGCTCGTAAAGCGACTCCGCCTCCTCGGGCGCAAATAGACTGTTGTTAAAATGCGCCGCATACTGACCAAAGTTTCGATTGCCCTTCTTTAAATAGGCACACTCCAAACGGGTCGCCGGTAGTGTATAGACCCCCGGTTCTGAGAACCGTAAATATAGTGGCAGCGTCACAGTGCCAAGCGCCTTGGGTTGCCCTGGCATCAGCTCTCGTTTGGCGATCACACGCCGACCACCGATCGGCAGGCCGACTTGTTGAGCTTCGGGCTCAGTTGAGCGAGGGATCACGATCTCAACAGCTGAATCATTAAAGAACGCCGGATAATAATTGAGCGCCTGCAAGCGACTCGCCTCCAACTCGCAGTACCATGTTAAATCGATACGCAGCGGTTCTCCTACATATACTTGACGCTTCGCAGGGCTAAGCCTGACAGCTATGCCCTCTGAGCGAACAGCTGAACCTACCAAAATTTGCTGCGGAATAGTTTGGTAACGCTTTGTCTCACTTAAAAACTCCAGTGAAGGAAAGGTCACTATGCCTTTTTTGCGAAGAACAAAACGAACAATTGCCACAGCCTTACCTAATTCTGAGTGAGGCGTCTCACGTATCTCAACATCAATAAAGCTCACGCCATGCACTCCGTTGGGCAAAGACTCTGGAGCCTCTACCACGCTATCAAAAACAATCATTGCGCTGCCGGTTCGATCGGTAAACCAGCTCTGATTGATCATCTCCACTGGCAAAGCAACCGACTCTAACACAGGTGCTTGAATTGTCTCGGTGATTGCTTCCGACGGCTCAGTAACCAGAGTATTTAGCGACGAATCCTGTGCGTTCAGATGCGCAGTCAGCAACAAAAGTAATATTATCAAAAGCGTGCGCATTAGTAATCTTTCTCCACTTTTCCGGCATTTGCCTTGGCACGTTGTTGTTGACGAAACTGAAGGCTTCCTTGCTCTTCCATCAAAATGTCATCCGCAGAATAATTCGGCACCGGCAAGGCCTGCATCTCGCCACCGGCGGCGAAATCGCCATTCATCGGCATCGAACTCATCATACTTTCATCCATCTCATCGGAGTACTCATAGTCCTCGTAGTCTTCCATCTCATCAAACTCATCACCGTCCGACTCGTCAGATGAATCATTACCGAGCAAGTCCAAGATCTCTTCGATCAATTGCTCCGCGATCTGTTGCTCTGCGCGCCCTGCAGGCCAAGTGTTCCCGTTAGCCAACAAACCAGCGGCGCGTTCCATCGCAGGTGCCACCTTCGCCATCAGCTTTAGCGGCTCTGCCAGCAAACTCTCCATCGCTGGTATGCCGTCAATCACAGGCGGTGTGATCTGTGTATCCAACTGCTGCATATCGACATACATACGCTCTGCTTCGACCTGTAATTCACGTTCTGATTTGACAAAAAACGGCGCGTTGGCGGCAGCGTCCGCAGGCGCTTCAATTGCCGACGGTGGTGGTGCCTTTATTGCGCGCTTGGAATGGCGACGGTTCACATCGCCATCAACCACTTTCTGACGCAATTCCTGCTGTGCTGCCAGCAATGCCTGCAATAGCTCAACGAGCTGCTCCATCTGTGCCTGCATTTCATCCTGCTCTTGTGCCTCCGCAGCGATGCGTACTTGCAACTCAGAGACCCAAGCCGTAGTCGACTCCAGACGAATCCCAGAGCGATCCATCTGCGGCGTATAACGCTTCGCTGCAAGAAAAGCCAACTGAGCTTGTTGCGCATAGCCCAAGCCCAACTCAGCCGAGGCTTCACTCTCAGCGCGTGAGAGTTCCATCAAACACAGGCCGCGATTCAATTGCACAGCAGCTAAATCACTCGGCGTCATCGAAGTCGAATCCCCAGCCAAAGCCAATGCAGAGAATAAGGTCTCCGCTTCGACAAACGATCCATCCGTGTAGAGCTTCGAAGCGTCTGCAAATTGTGCCTGCAGTTGCGACGTCGCCGCCTCGCCCTCGGGCATGCAAGTCAGCAGTCCGACAAAAATAAATGCTTGGCCAAACTGCAACCCTTTGGCGCCCCAACACTCGGAAAGTAATAGCAACAGCAGCGCAGGCATCATAAAAAACACTGCACCTTCTTGATAGGCGATTATGCCCTCCTCACCTTCCGAAACAGAAACCTCACGTTCAGCGACATAATTCACATAAATTTGTCCTAAATCGAACACCTGATTGCCGACCGCCACATATTCTGCATTGATGCTTTGCGCCGCAAGATCACGTAGCGTCGCATCATCGAGCTTAGTATATACGATCGCCTCGTCAGAGCGCAGCAATGTGCGCACCCCCTCCGCATCCTCGATTGGAATTGGCGAAGCTTCGTTTGGATTACCAATCCCCAGCAACAACAGATCTACGCCACGCTCATTGAGCAACTCAGTCACCCTTGGCATCTGCGAGTCATGATCGCCACCATCAGTCATCACCACTAGATCCTGCACTCCAGCGCGATCCGTCATCAACACTTGATCGACCACTTTCTCGACCGCAGCTTGCAAGGTCGTACCACCAAAATCGGTGCTGCGCGTATGCGTTTGTTCGAGCATGTAGCGCACGAAATCATAATCGTACGTCAGCGGACACAAGATCGTGGCACTGCCCGCATAGACAACCAAACCCACACGCTCGTTGCTAAATGTGTTCAATGCATCGCGCACCGCTTGCTTCGCCACTTCTAAGCGCGAAGGTGCCACATCCTCGGCCAGCATACTCTGCGACACGTCGATTGCAAAAACAACATCTCTGCCAATGCGTGAGATCGACAATTTCTCCGGCGAATAGCCCGGCCGTGCCATTGCCAGTACCAACAATACCAACGCCCCAATCCGCAAGGTATCACGCAAGCGACGATGCGTACTCAGCCCGCCCCCCATCGTCTGAATTAATTCCGAGCGACGCGTCCGTGCATAGCCCAACAACCACCAAAGTGGCAGCGCCAACAGTAATAGCGGCAATACAAACGGCCATTGAAAAATAAATTCGCTCATGGCACGACACGTAACACAGACGCCTCCAATATAAGAGCAACCAATAAGCTCAGTAGCGCGACACTCAACGGCAGCCAGAACCACTCCGCAACTCGATCATAGCTGCGCGTGGCAATCTCCGAACGCTCCAGCCGATCAATCTCTTCATACACAGACAATAATGACTCATAGTCAGTCGCCTGTCTAAAAACTCCACCCGTCTGATCGCTAATATGTTTCAGCGTCTGCTCGGCTGCCGTCAATTGCTCGATCTGCACTTTGCCCGAAGCTCCGCTCTCGGTATCTCCTAAACTGATAGAATAGATCCGGCAGCCCCACGCTTTTGCCAAGCCCGCGGCATCTAATGGTAAGTGTGCACCCGAATTATTCTCACCATCCGTCAGCAGAATAATCACTCGACTCGCGATCGTATCGACTTGAATCGACCCTTCTCCGAATTGGAGCTTTTCGATATTTTGTAGCCGCGCTGCAGCCAGTGCCAACGCATCTCCATAGGCCGTGCCATCCTCATTTGGGCGTTCCTGTACCTCCAGGTGACTCACAATCTGCAGCAAGGCATCATGCCCAAACGTCAACGGGCTTCGCGTATCTGCATAACGTGCAAAAGTAATCAAACCCAGCAGATCTTCACCTCGACCATTTAATTTATTCCCATCGCCAGCAATAAACTTCATGACCATCTCCTTCGCCACTTCCATGCGACTACGATTCTGCCCCTCCAAATCGCGCACGTTCATATCCATACTACTGGACACATCGACCAGTAGTTGAATCGCGATGCCCTTAGAGACATCCATGCTATATGTTGAACCGGCCTGTGGACGTGCTAACGCCACCAATAACAACACCAAAGTCATACGGCGTAAAAAAACCGGAATCCATAGGTAACGTGCACGTCCGGCATCTGCCTCAGACCACAGCCCGAGCGAGGCCACTTGCAATGAGGTACGACGCAAACTTCCGCGTAGTAACCACAGAACCACTGGAATTAGCAGCAGCACCCAAAAATATCGAAAACTCATCGCGCGCGCTCCTCTCTGAGAAGCCTTAGTAGTGTTTCGGCATCCATTTGCTTTCCATAAACGGCGGCTTCCAAGTGCTCACGCAAGTTCGGTGAAAGTACCTGGTTTGTGCGTTTTAGAATTTGTTCGGCAATATCCCCTGGGGCTAGCCCTGGTGAGTCCTCCAGAATTGCAATCAAATCATCTAAGCCCACTTCCGCTTGAACGGTTTGCAATGGCTTCACATTTATCTTACGCAACAGCAACCAAACTAGCATTAAAACAACAAACAACACCGCTATGATGATACGCAAATGGTTCGACGCCTGAGTTAATAAAAAAGCACTTGCGCCTAATTCTGCGGCGGCCTTTGACATGTCCTCCGCCGCATACGAAGCGACACTAAACAAGACCGACGGAAGTGCGACGTCGCGCGCTACGCCACCTTGCGCTATAGTCGCGGTAATCCCAGCCAACTCGAAGTCACCGGCACTCATCGGTTGAAGTAACAACCGTACAGACTGCATATACTCACCCCCGATATAGTGCACCGGCTCTCGAGTCTGCGCCACGAAGTGACACTGAGGGTTGGCAGGCACATGCAATTCAAACTCGGCATAGTCCAGCCCTCGCATTTTCGCTTCGAGCTCGAGCACATCGCCTGGCAGATAGTCGCCTTCAATCAGACGCAACGCAATCGTTGGTGCGACATCCGCAAGGACAAATAGCGGTAGCAACCACGCTCCGAGAACTAGTATTAAACGTTGCATGGTTCAGCCCCCAACTTCATTGGCTTGGCGACTCTGCCGCTCATGAAAAAATGCAGTCAATGCCTGAACACAATCGCCGCCCACTTCTATATCCAATAAATTTATACCTGATTCCAACATCGTTTGCTTGAGACACACGCTATGCGCAGATTCGTCGCGACCGCCATGGCCGAGATCCACTATACGTTGCTCATCTGTCTCCGAATCCTGCATCCGCACCAGCCCCGAAACTTTTGGATTTAACAAATCGGGATCACTTAGGTTGATGGCATTGACGTCGTGACGAAAGGCTAAGGCCTGCAGCTCTTGCATAGTGTCGTCGGTCATAAAGTCGGAGACTACAAAAGCGATCGAATGCTTTCGTGCCATATGTCCGAATCGGCCGAGCATATCGGTGAAATTCGTTCCACGCCCCTGCGGCTTAAAATGCATCAGCTCGTCCATGATCCGCATCGCGTGACTGCGCCCCTGACTAGGCGGCACAATTTGTTCGATACGATCCGAGAACAAGATCAATCCGATGCGGTCGTGATTTTTAACCGCCGCCAAGGTCAGCAACGCGCAGACCTCCGCCATTGTCTTGCGTTTTTTTCCATCCGCATCATGCAGCATCGAAGCCGAAATATCGACCAACAGATAGATGAACTGCTCACGCTCCTCAATGTAGCGCTTAATGTGCGGCTCACCAGTGCGCGCCGTGACCTGCCAGTCCATCGAGCGCACATCGTCGCCTGGTTGGTAGGGGCGAACGTCCTCAAACTCGATACCACGCCCGCGAAATACAGAGCGATACTCACCAGCAAGCAAGTGCTCCACAGGGTGGCGGCACTTTAGCTCAAGCAAATTTAGCTGATTCTCTAGTTCACCTAACACGATGGTATTTAACTCAGCGACTGCGAAACAGACACTTTGGCTAGAATCTGGTCGAGTAGATCATCCGAAGTGATCGACTCCGCCTCCGCGCGATACGAAATTGCTAGACGGTGGCGTAGCAGATCATGTGCGACATCCTTCACATCCTGAGGGATCACATAGTCACGCTGCTGCATCAAGGCATGCCCACGAGCGGCCAACGACAGATAAATCGAAGCCCTCGGCGAGGCGCCAAAGCGCAAGTAACGCCCCAAATCTAAATCATACTTTTCTGGATGACGCGTCGCATCGACCAGACGCAAAATATAACGCTCAACCTTCTCATCGATAAAGACCGTCTCCATTGTTTCGCGCATCTCCATCAAGTCTGCGATTGTCAACACCGGTTCAACATTCAACATCGGCTCGGTTTTAGCCATCCGCTGCATCACGATCAACTCCTCGTCTATCGACGGGTAACCAACCTTGAGCTTAAACATAAAGCGATCCACCTGTGCCTCAGGCAGTGAGTAAGTACCCTCCTGCTCGATCGGATTTTGCGTGGCCAACACTAAAAACGGCTTCGGCAGATCATAGGTCTCCTTGCCCAGCGTCACCTGCTTCTCCTGCATCGCCTCGAGCAAAGCGCTCTGCACCTTCGCCGGCGCACGGTTAACTTCGTCAGCCAGCAGCAAATTGGTAAAAATCGGCCCCTTTTCGGCGCTAAAGTTGTGCGCGCGCGGGTCGTACACTAAAGTGCCAGTCAAATCACCTGGCAATAGATCCGGGGTAAACTGGATGCGACTAAACTGTGCATGAACTGCCTGCGCCAAACTATTGACAGTCAGCGTCTTTGCCACACCAGGGACACCCTCCAATAGCACGTGGCCGTTACACAGCAACGCCAACAATAAACGCTCAACCAAAGCCTCTTGGCCGACCACTACCTGACCGACACGCTCTCGCACCGCTTGCAGCGTCGCACTGCTGGATTCAAATTTTTGATTCGCCATAATGATCTGTGGGTAAAAAATATTACTGCTTACAAAGTTAGCCGCATATAGTTAACCGCCAACTGACACTGTCAACAATCGCTTCGAAATAACCCCAAGTTGGCACAATCGCCTAGCGAACGAATTTCACTCAAGTAAACGCTTCGTCCACGATTTTTAGCATGAACAGGCTAAGCTCGAGGAAAATGTGCAGACAGGCCGGCTGTTAGCAGCTAACAGGCAGACTACTACCAGACTATTTTTAACCATTACGGAGTTTTTTCCACTTGCTAGAACATGCCTCCAATAAAGGATATTAAGTAGGTTTTTGTTACGTAACCCGCAGCCTGTACTTATGTCTCCTGGTAAATCGTCCATATTGTTAACACTCGCACTCGTCTCAGGCGTTGGCGGTTATGTGTATTGGTCGAATCAATCTACACCCAGTGCGCCGTTGAAACCATCCAGTGCGCCGTTGAAACCAATCAGTGCGCCGGTCATTGCTCCAGCGCCTCCGCCGGTAGTTGTTGCGCCTACCGCCCCACTTGAGCACCCTCCATTTTCACAATCAGAGCTTGAGCCCTTTATCGAGGCAAACTGTATCGCCTGTCATGGTCCGGACAAGCAAAAGGGCAAGGTTCGCTTTGACAGTGCTTCATGGAGCTTAAATAAGCGCGATTCGGTTGAATTTTGGTCGGAAGTACTGACTGTTTTGGAAGATGGTGAAATGCCCCCAGAAGAAGAACCTCGACCAGATGCCGCTCAATTAGCCGCATTTATCAGTTCATTAAAGGCCGAACTGGAAGATGCCCCACAGTTGGCCGCAGACCAGAGTGACTCATTCCAACAGGAGCCTGACTCGCCAGTCGAGGGCACACCACTCTCACAATCAATTATCCAGCCATTCCTGGAGCAATATTGCATACAGTGTCATGGCTCGGAAAAGCAAAAAGGTCAGTTGCGATTCGATCAAGTGCACTGGGAAATCACCACCAACGATGCCGCCCAACGCTGGCAGGATGTACTGGATGTTTTGAATGGTGGAGAGATGCCACCTGAAGATGAGCCTCAACCGTCGAACCAGGAATTAATCGACGTGTTGGATTCATTGACGCGCTCATTAGTTGATGCGCGTAAGCGATTAACCGCAAACGGCGGAGAAATCACCATGCGCCGACTCAATCAGCGTGAATATGCCAATACCATTCGTGATTTATTCGGCTTTGAGATCTCTCCGCACATCATCCCTCCCGACGCTGAAGCGGACTCATTTGATACGGTAGGTGAAGAGCAGTTCTTCAGTGCCAATGATTTCGATAAGTATTTCGAGCTTGGCAAAATAATTGTGGAACAAGGATTTAAGTGGTCTGGTCGACCGCTAGCTAAAAATACGACTAAACGAATAGAGCCAGAAAATCCGCACACCGCAAATCTGCGCTTAAAAGTGGCCGAATTTAAGCGTAAGAAGCAGATGCTGGATGCAGGCAAAACCTGGCAGGAAATCGGATTTAAAGACGCGGGAGATATGAAGATCTATTTCAGACAGCGCTTCGATTATGATAAGCCAGTTAAGTATCTGAAATATCCGTTGGTGGATAAAGCGTTTTATTTTGCCGATGTTCGGAATCCCGCACGTATTAATGTGAACTTCGGACGTAATCCAGACATTCGCGCCAGTTACCGTATACGCATCAATGGCGGTGCAGTCGAGGGAGCGCCGGATGTGCGAAAATATTTAAAACTGGATTCTGCTGATGGCGTTATCGGGATTTTTAAACTCGACGGAACCGATAGGCAACCAGATGAGGTCGAACTATTAAACAGGCTTCGCTTTGGAGATAATAGTCACAACTTAACCATCTATGAGAATCGACCTGAAATCAAAGGTAGAGTCTCCAAATACATCAAGCTGGTGGATCAGCCGGGAGCTTGGGCCGCCGTCTGGGTCGATTGGCTCGAAATCGAGGGGCCATTCTACCGGCAGCAGACCAATTTTTTCGGTGAACTGATCAATGCTAAAGATGGTGCATCGCTCAACAGCAGTTCGTTGAATTCAGATGACAATGCACGGGAGTTCATAGAGCGATTCGCCTTCCAAGCATTTCGCCATAAGCAACCTGAGCCGGCATACATTGATAGCCTAATGGCATTTTTCGAGGAGAGTCGGGCGAACGGGCAAAACTTCAATCAAGCAATGGGTGAGGCAATCGCGGTCGTTTTGGCCTCCCCTAGTTTTCTATATTTAGAAGAAGTCGGATCGAGCACGAAGGACCGCCAGTTGAGTGATCGAGAGTTTGCAGTCAGGCTGGCATATTTCCTCTGGAGCAGTCTTCCAGATGAAGAGCTGTATCGATTTGCTAAAAATGGATCCTTGTCCGAGCCCAAGGCATTGAAAGGTCAAGTGAATCGCATGCTGGCGGATTGGAAATCGGAGGCATTTTTCGAAGGTTTCTCCAGCCAATGGGGTGACTTAGACCGCTTCCAAGCAATCACGGTCGATGAAAATCAATACTATCTATTTAATTCGGGAGTGCGCTATTCTGCCTACCGGGAAGTCGTCGAATTTTTTAAGACTTTAGTGAGCGAAGATCTGCCGATAACGAATTTAATTGATTCAGAATTCATCGTCGCTAACTCGCTGCTAGCAGACTATTATGGCATGCCGATCATTCGCTCAGAGGATCCGAATGCCTTTCAAAAGATTGCATTGGACCGGAATTCCCCGCGTGGCGGCTTACTCGGCCAAACCGCATTCCTGACTATGGGTTCAAATGGCGAGCGCACTTCACCAGTCATTCGCGGCGCCATGATTCTTGAGAAATTACTCAATGACAAGCCCGCACCACCACCGCCGAATGTCCCCGAACTAAGCAGCGCATCCAAGCAGCCACTGACCAATCGAGAAATGGTCCAGCGACACCAGTCGCAAGCAGCGTGCGCATCCTGCCACAGTCGAATGGATCCGTTGGGATTTGGGCTAGAGATATTTGATACGGTTGGCCGCTGGCGCGATACGGAACCCGTCGGTAAAGATGATATTCACATCCAAGAAAGCGGCAAATTGGTAAGTGGCATGGTTTATCGAGACCTAGATCATTTAAAATCCTTACTTAAAACCCAGAAACACAAGTTGGCCAAGGAGATGATCGAATCGATGATCGGCTACGGCCTAGGTCGCACGATTGAGTTCTCAGATGATGAGGCGATACTGGCGATGGTGTACCGTTCTCAGTATACTAATTATCGAATGCGTGATATGATCCACATTATTACTTCAAACACTCTGTTCAAATCTAAGTAAACCGCGAATGACATGAGCCAATTTAAAACCAACCCCATCACTCGCCGTTCTTTTCTCCGAGCTAGTGGCGCCTGCTTGGCACTACCCTTTCTCGAGAGCTTTTCGTTCGGCAAGACGGCGTCCTCCTATGTTGCACCTAAGCGAATGATTTTCCTTGGTGGAGGGTTTGGATTTACCGAAGATACTTTCTATCCCAAGCAGGCAGGACGGTTCGCAGATATCGGCCTCACCGAAGGCTTGATGCCGTTGAAACGCCACCAAGAGGACATCACCATGATTTCAAATCTAACCAATATAGGTGCGACAAATCCACATGGCGGCAGTTCATCTTACCTTACGGGTGCCAATGTTTCTGGCACTCCCGGCAAACGTTTTTTTAATTCAATTTCCTGCGATCAAGTCGCTGCGCAGCATCTGGGCGAGGACACGCGCTTTTCATCCTTGATACTGTCTGCGAAGGAAAAGGCTGGCCTGCAAAATTCCGGCCATGGTAGCGGCCTCTCCCTTTCCTGGGACGATAGTGGCAATCCGTTGCCAGGCATCAACCAGCCGATTGATTTATATCATACCATATTCGAACAGCAGACTGATACCCGTGCTGAGCTAGATGATCGCTTGAGGAAGAAGGAAAGTATTTTAGATATTGTGCGCGTCAATGCTAGCGCTATGAAGCGAAGTCTGAGCACCAATGACCGTGAAAAGCTGGATGAATACTTCCAAGGTGTTCGTCAGGTCGAACTCGGTCTAGAGCGGCAGGCGAAATGGGCAAATATTCCGAAACCTACTGCTCCTTTTAACGAGCCCATCGACCAACTAATTGGTGAGGAAGAGATTAAGTTAATGTACGACATGATGATCGTCGCGCTACAGACCGATTCCACTCGAGTGGTCACGTATCGCCAACCTGTGTGCTCTCTGCTCGTGGGTATCGGGGTAGCGCTGCAAGCACACTCACTCAGTCACTACGGCTTTTCCGAACCTCGCAAGAATGCATCCCGCGAACGGGATAAAAAGTGCTCCGATTTATTTGCTCACTTTCTGGACCGCTTAAAGGAAGCGAAAGATAGCGATGGTAGCCGTTTATACGACAATTGCATTGTCAGCTACGGGACCAATCTTCGTACCGGCCACCAACTTAAGAATCTCCCTGCGATTGTCGCCGGCGGAGGCGCGAAGAATATCCGAAAAGGAGAGCATATTATACTCTCAAAGAAGGATACCCCACTGGCGAACTATTGGCTGACTCTGTTGCAGCAAGCAGATGTCCCTGCGAAGCAATTTAGTCATAGTACCGGTAATCTACCTGAAATCCTAACCTAGTTATTTTCTGCTCGTATGGCTTATTGTCTTTCAACGCTGGCACCTCGTCCGCGATTGTCTGACCTTTTTTGTGCTATGCATAATTAAGCGCCCAGGCCAGTACGACTACGTTAGCAGCATTGATGGCCGCAGACAAGCGCTGGAGAGTCAAAAACGGTTCAGCGGCAACGAGGTTGTCCGCGCATCACCTACTCTAATCGTGGCGTCTCCGCTTGCGGAGGCCTTCAGTTTGACCATCAGCACGCAATCCCTGCGGCTGCCTTATCTCTAGGAGGTACGACCTCCGTGTCGTCCGTAATGTGTTCGGTGCTTATGTACTGCGGTCCGCGCGGAGGCGGATCCTCATCTCTTACACTGCCGCAAGAATTCCTATCGTTGACGATTGCCCACAAAAAAAGCCGCACCCTTTCGGATGCGACTTTCCTATAATCAGATAATAACAATATCTCGTGAAAATGTTACTGGCAAGCTTCGCACTCTTCACCATTCATCATGGCTTCGATTGAGCAGGCTTTAGCCTCTTCTTTGGTGAACTCCTTTTTGGCAGTTGCGGCTTGGGAGTCGGTTTGGCCGGCGCGGCCGCGGACCTCCTTCTTCACGCTGGTCGTTGCTTTCTCAATATTAGAAGCGCCGAGCGAGCGAAGGTAGTAAGTAGTCTTGAGACCCTTGCGCCATGCATCACGATACATGTGAGAGAGTGTCTTGATATCGGGCGACGGAATGAACAAGTTCACTGATTGCGATTGGTCGATCCACTTCTGGCGACGTGCTGCAGCATCGATGAAGTATTTATATTCGATACCGAATGCAGTAGTGTATTTCTCAACCAGGTCTTGTGGGACGCCCTCAATCGCATCGAGCTCACCATCGAAATATTTTACTTGGTCAAGCATCTCAGCTGTCCAAAGGCCGCGGTTTTTGAGGTCGCGAACAAGATGGGCGTTGAGCACGATAAAGTCGCCGGAGAGATTACTCTTCACGAACAGATTTTTATAAGTCGGTTCGATGCAAGGTGTGGTGCCCATGATGTTGGAGATGGTCGCTGTGGGAGCGATCGCGAGGACATTGGAGTTACGCATGCCGTGCTTCGCGATTTTTTCGCGGAGTGGCTTCCAGTCCATTTTACCAGCGCGTGGCACGTCGATTTCTTCGCCACGCTGTTCGGCGAGCAAGTCGAGAGTGTCTTGTGGCATCAGGCCGCGATCCCATTTGGACCCTTTGTAAGAACTGTAAGTGCCGTGCTCAGCAGCAATATCGCTGGAGGCTTCGTAGGCGTAGTATGCGATGGCTTCCATGAACTCGTCGTTAAACTCGACGGCTGCCTGGGAAGCAAAAGCGATGTCCTTCTTATAGAGTGCATTTTGCAGACCCATGATACCAAGACCGATCGGACGGTGACGGCTGTTGGCTGTCTTGGCGGAAGGTGTTGGGTAGAAGTTAATGTCGATCACATTGTCGAGTGCGCGCACTGCAATGCTGATCGTATCGCGGAGCTTCTCGTGGTCGAGGTTGCCGTCTTTATCTAGGTGCGAGTCGAGGACGACGGAACCGAGATTACAGACAGCGGTTTCTTCGTCGCTGGTGTTGAGCGTGATCTCGGTACAAAGATTCGAGCTGTGAATAACGCCGCAGTGATCTTGTGGGCTGCGCACGTTACAAGGATCCTTGAATGTGATCCAAGGGTGGCCTGTTTCGAAAATCATCTTGAGCATGGACTTCCAGAGATCAATTGCCTGACGCTTTTGACCAAAGATTTCGCCGCGCTCAGCCATGGCTTCGTATTCGCAGTAACGGTCTTCGAAGGCTTTACCGTGAAGGTCGTGAAGGTCTGGGCACTCGTTGGAGCGGAACAGCGTCCATACGCCACGTGCTTCCATACGCTTCATAAACAAATCTGGAATCCAGTTAGCTGTGTTCATGTCGTGAGTGCGGCGACGGTCGTCGCCTGTGTTCTTACGCAGCTCGAGAAAATCGTCGAGGTCATTGTGCCATGTCTCGAGATACGCACAGCCAGAGCCACGACGCTTGCCACCTTGGTTGACAGCAACGAGCTGGTCATTGTGCAACTTGAGGAATGGAATGACGCCTTGCGACTCGCCGTTGGTGCCTTTGATAAAACCACCAGTGCCACGAACTGCTGTCCAAGAGCCTCCGAGTCCTCCAGCCCACTTGGAGAGGAAGGCGTTATCGGCAATACCACGGTGCATGATCGACTCGATGCTGTCGTCGACCTTGTAAAGGTAGCAAGACGAGAGCTGTGAGTGCAGTGTGCCGGAGTTAAACAGTGTAGGCGTGGATGAGCAGAAACGACGGCTCTTATAAAGGTTGTAGAGGCGCAGTGCGTAACCTTCGCGGTCGTCCTTCTCGTGGTGGAACAGGCCCATGGCGACACGGATCCAAAAGAATTGTGGCACTTCGAGACGAACGTGCTTCTTGGCAGTTTTATCGATGATCAAGTAGCGATCATACATGGTCTGCACACCGAGGTAATCAAAGTCGAGGTCGGCCGATGGATCAAGCGAGCCTGCGATCTTATCGATGTCGAAATCGCGGAGCTTCGGGTTGACGCGATCAATTTCGATGGCGCGCTTGAGGTATGGCTTGAAGCCACGGCGATGTGCTTCCTTAAGGCTGTCGACACCGTCGCGGACGATGTCCCAGTCGAGCACTTCTTCGTAGATATATGTGAGGAGGATACGGCCTGCAAACTTAGCGAAGTCGGCATCCTTCTCGATCATGCTCTTGGCATTGAGAATGATGGTCTTCTGCAAGTCAGCGCGCTTCATCTCCGGGTAGATTGAGCGACGGAGTTCCTGCTCAATCTCAGTAGCGTTGAGATTTAGATCGAGGCCAATCGAACCGAACTCAATACGGCGCTTGAGGTCGACTGCATCCCAAAATGTGTTCTCACCGTTTTCTTCGGTGACGACGATCATGGACTCTTGCTCAATGCCAGAATCTGGAGCAATGCCCTCTTCTGCGCGAACATGCGTACGGCGTGCGCGGTAAAGGATGTAGGACTCAGCCACCTTGAAATGACCTTGGCGCATCATCTCTTCTTGAACGGCATCTTGCACGTCTTCGATATTGATGAAGGCTTGACCGCCTACATTGAGGCGATCTGTAACTGCACGTGCAATGTCGACAGCTGGTTCCGAATCAAGGTGCAATGAAAGGAAAGACTTACGCACTGCTATCTCGATTTTGGCTTCACCCCAAGGCACGACTTGGCCGTTGCGGCGGATCAATCGAATGGCGACTGGCTCACGCTCGTCAGTACGCAGAGATTTGTTACGACCAAACATGAGGCTGCGGGCTACGTCGTGCGCATCGCTCTCGATCAATGCCTTTTCAATCAGCATGTGGATGTCGTGCGTGGACAGCTTGAGCGAACGACCTTGGTCAATTTGCTCGGCCAACACCGCGCCCACACTGTCTGCAACCTTGGCAACAAACTTTTGGTTCACATCAGTAAATATGTCCTGCTCATCACGAGAAAGGAGCAAATCAGTCAACGCAGCGCCGATGGTATCGGCGATTTCTGCGAGGTCGAAATCGCGTTCACCACCTTCAGCGTCGATCTTGATTTCTGGGCGTTGAAATCGGTCTTCACCGAGCACGGCGGCCCAGTCGAACCGTGGCTTCTTTTCTTTAGGGGTGGCGGCGTAACGTTTGAGTTCGAGATCTTCCTCGAATGATATTTTTTGGATCATTGGATGTTGTTTGGCTGGCAGTTAGTAAGTGCTTGGGGCGGCTGGGTGGGCCTAGTAGTATGAGTTAGTAGATTTGGTCAACGGAGTGCGAACGAGGTCCGCACTCCGGAAATAGTGTATCGTCAAGAATTTAGATTAAAGCTCGTCGTCGTCGACTTGTCCCAAAGCAGATGCTTTTTGGTATTCGGTAACTCGACCCTCGAAGAAGTTTTGCTCCTTCTTAATATCCATCATTTCCGCAAGCCATGGAAATGGATTATCCACGCCTTCATTGATAGGCGCGAGGCCCACCCCTTCAAGGCGGCGATCAGCGATGTAATCGATGTATTGGCAAAACTCGTCAGCGCTGAGACCTACGGAATTGACCGGCAGACAGTCACGAATGAAGTCTTGTTCGAGGGAGACGGCTTCACGCATTAGGTCGCGTAGCTCTTCTTTGAAATCAGGTGTCCAGACATCCTGATTCTCTTCAACTAGATCCATAAGGAGATTGCGGAAGACCTCGATATGATTGGATTCGTCGCGCAGAGTGTAGCGAAACATTTGGCCAATACCTGGAAATTTGTTTTGACGATAGAGTGAGAGTACCATGCCAAAGAGGCCGTAGAACTGAGTGCCTTCCATGCACTGACCAAACATAAAGAGGTTCTTGGCAAATGCCTGTTTGTCAGCAGTTGTGGTGAGATCCATATCTCGGCGCAAAGCACGGGAATTACTAACCACAAAATTGGTCTTCTTTTTAATGGTAGAAATGTCTTCGAACATCGCTTCGCACTCGTGCGGGTTAATACCCAGAGAGCTGATCATATAAACAAGTGAATCCGCGTGGATGTTTTCCTCGTGAGCGTGCCGTCCTAGTACTAGCTTTAGCTCGGCGGCGGTCACTAAGTCACGAGTCACGTGCTGAATGTTGTCTCCGACAATACCTTCAGCTGCTGAGAAATAACCGATTGCCATCTTAATAATCCAACGCTCGGCATCCGAAAGCTCAGCACTACGCCAGAGCTCCACATCTTTCTGCATAGGAATATCTTCTGGCTCCCAGTGGTTATTCTTCATGGTTTTGTAAAGATCGTAGGCCCACGTGTACTTTAGGGGCAGGATGTTGAAAAACATCGTATCTTTACCATTAATGATCTTCTTCGAATTGAATGCTTCTTGTGCTTTTGTCTCGTCGAGTACGAAACTTTTATCGCCAATTGTGTAGGTTTTTTCCATGAGTATGTTTGATTGGTTAGTTAGATATGAAAGAATAAAAAATAGCCTAATAATCTCGGCAAATTAACCGGGAAAGCTGTCGCCGTAACTGAAGCTATTGAAAAAGAATAAGATAGGATTTTTGGGGTGCGAACGGGGTCACTTAATAAACCCTACTGTGGGCGAGTAAATCTGTGCTGTCAAATAAATGAACACTGTATATCGTATATTTCTCATAAAATCTCACTAGATATAGTGATTATACACAAGTTATTCGCAATTCATTGTGTATAACTTACAGTGCAAATCGAGCTCAACCCGCATACTTACGGACTTTATCGGCCGTCAACTGAGCTCTTATATTTCAATAATATTTGACTGCAAACAGGCCATCCATACCAAAAAAATCGTGACTCAAAAAAAATTGCACAATTCCCTGCAACTTTCTTTGCAAAATCTCGATAGTTTAAATAGGCATGAACATTAACGAACTGACAACCACTCGAGCTTGGACGACACATGCCAACACGCCCGCTGGTATTATGCTAAGAACCAAGCCACTAACGCCCCCTGCCCCCGCAGTCATTGTTGAAGATATCGACAGCGCCTGCTTGCGAGCTCTAGCTGCAGGCGACTCGATGAGCTTCGCTAGCCTCGTGCAGCGCTGGCAAACTCGCTTAATTAACTTCTTTTACCGCTCCACCCAGAATCGAGCCGACGCTGAAGACCTCGCACAGGAGACCTTCCTAGAACTCTACCGCGCTGCGTCGCGCTACACCGCTCGTGGCACCTTCAGCGCCTTCATTTTTACCCTCGCCCGCCGTCGCTTGATCGACAGCTACCGCAAAAGCTCACGCCGCCCGCTCGACTTCATCGACCCCACCGACTTTGTTATGCAACAGCAATTCGAACAAGCTGATGCCATCGGCGAGATCGAAGAAGCCTTCCACTTAGCCCTCGCCGCACTTCCCGAGAACCAGCGCAACGCCATTCTGTTACTTCAACAACAAGGCCTCGCATACGACGAAATTGCTGAAGCACTCAATACAAACCTCAGTTCGGTCAAGACTTGGATACACCGCGCTCGCACACACCTACGCAAAGAACTCAAAGACTTCACTTAACACCACTTTTATACTCTTTCCGGCTTTCAACTTTCATCCCTTCCCACCTCTTCTCATGAAAACAACAGACTCACGCGACTCACTCGACCGCACGATCGACGACCTCCTCGCCAGCTGCCCAGTTCAGCCAAGCGACAACTTTGCCGCGCGCGTACTCGCCGCTGCCGACGAGCTACCAGCCGAGAAGTGCCGCAGCAGTCCCGCCGGGCAATTGCTACGCTTTGCACTGCCGATCGCAGCACTGATCGCAGTCGCCTTTACCCTCGTACGATTTACGCTAACCAAACCCACCGCAGTAGCAGACTTAACGCTCAGTGCAGCCGACGCGCAGGAAATATTTCTGCTCGAAGAAGGCCTTGTCGGACTCACTCAACTGAATGACGACAGCCTAAGCGCCGCCCATCTACTCAGCACGCTCGACGCACTCACTTTTGAAATCGAATCATGAAAACCACGACACTCATTGCTTCACTCTGCTACCTGTTCATTGCAGCCACCTACGCAGTTGGCCAAAGCGGCCCCGATACGCGCCCCGAAGGAGCGCAGCCACGTGGCTCCAGCGGAGAGTCGCGAATCCTCCAGCACTTGCTGCAAATGGACGATGAAGGACTGGCTAATCTGCACCAAACCATCGAGCGCATCCAAAAGATGTCGCCTCAAGAAAAGGCGCAGCTACGCGAGCGTATCGGCAAGATCGATCGCATGGCACCTGAAAAAGTCGCCGCTATGCGTAAAAAATATGAAGCAATTCCCAGAGAGCAGCGCGAAGCCATGCGCGAACGCTGGATGGCAATGAGCCCCGAAGAACACAAAGAATGGCGCCAAAAACTCAAGAAAATGTCCCCCGCAGAACGTAAAGCCGTTTTTGAAGCGCAAGGCTTCCTGGCGCCGCACCCGCATCGAGACAAAAAAGGCCTGCACGCATTGCGCCCTGCAGACAAGCGATCCTTGTCTGAGAGTGGGACCAAGCCAGATGTAGAACCTTAAAAAAAGAAATTTAAAAAAATAAAATCGATGGCTTGACAGCAGAGGTTTCTGAAACAATCTCCGCATCTTCGTTAGTGACTTCGGTCATCAACAAACTTGCTGGATTAGCTCAATTGGTAGAGCAGTTGACTCTTAATCAATTGGTTCGGGGTTCAAGTCCCCGATCCAGTAAGTAGGCCACCTTAGCTCAGTTGGTAGAGCAGTTGATTTGTAATCATCAGGTCGTCAGTTCGACTCTGACAGGTGGCTCCACTTTTAAACCCTTAAGTTTAACGACTTAAGGGTTTTTTCGTGCCCGCAACACGGACTACTCAATTGCAAGGAAATGCCCCAAGCATCGCTTCACTTGAACACCCAATGGTGAATGGGCCTCAACACCCTCTGCCCTTTTACAAACAGTTTTCCAAACCTATCAACCTTGCGATAAAAATCATAGCTGATTCATACGATGCAAAGCAACCACCTGCAGCTTACTCAGCATACTGCTGCAGCCTTTCGGTTTCTTTGTCGATCACCCACAAGGTCACTGGCAAGTTGTAATGACGAATCAACGCCTTTAGCTGCAGCAGTTGAGTGGTATCGTCTACACCATCTGTAATCAGAATCATACCAGCGCGTTTGCCGTTTTCGAATGCATAATCCAACGACAAGCCAAGCAATTTTTCCCACTTGTTATCCCAGTCGATCTCGATGGCATGCGTCTCACTGACTAATTCGTAGCGTGGCGGATCGCTGATAGTTTGCTCGGGCTCGGCGCTAAGCAGTTTCGCCGCAATCGTTTGATAGTGAGTAAGCGGCTGAATCGAGGTACTCGCCGAGAGACTGAGTAAGGCAAGCAGTAGTGACAGCAGGCCGGTAAAAGCAATTAAGAAGTGGTATCGCATGACGCCAGAATAATAATCATATTAAGATTAGCAAGTCGGGGACATAAAAGTCAGTAAGATTGTTGCTAACTAGCCATCTGGAACATGAAAAAAGACAGTATTAGCGCCATGTCCTAAGTAACTTCGCACCCCAAACAATAGTCGCCCAGCGCTTCGTTCCGCAGCGATCGCAAAAAAAAGGACGTTTGCTCGCGCAAACGTCCTCTCAGTAAAATCGAGACTGAGTCACTGCCCTGCCACCTACAGAAGCGGCGCAATCACTAGACTCACAATGGCCATCACGTTGATCAAGATATTCATCGAAGGTCCGGACGTATCCTTGAACGGATCTCCAACGGTATCGCCGACCACACAGGCGCGGTGCGCTTCCGAGTTTTTGCCGCCACAGTTGCCTTGTTCGACAAATTTCTTAGCATTGTCCCAAGCACCACCACTATTAGCCATCATCAGCGCTAGGAGCACGCCGCTAAGAAGCGCACCGACCAGCGCACCACCGAGTGTTTCTGGGCCGAGACCGAAACCGATCGCGACGGGCGCGAGAATCGCAATCGAAGCTGGCAGCACCATACGCTTGAGCGCCGCATTAGTCGCAATATCGATACAACGATTCGAATCTGGCTTGGCATTGCCATCCAGCAAGCCGGGTATCTCACGAAACTGGCGACGTATTTCTTCAATCATTTCCTGCGCCGCATCGCCGACCGAATCCATGGTGATCGCGGCAACTAAAAATGGGCATAGGCCGCCCAAGAAAACACCTGTCAGCACTTTGGGGTCAGACAACAGCAGAGCGAAGTCGACGTGGTACGAACGCACCACATTGACGTATGCCGCGATGATCGCCAGCGCCGCCAGTGATGCCGCACCAATTGCAAAGCCCTTACCAATTGCCGCAGTCGTATTACCAACTTCATCAAGCGAGTCAGTGATCTCGCGCACTTCCTGACCGAGACCCGCCATTTGCGCAATACCACCGGCATTGTCAGCAATCGGACCGTATGCATCGATACTCATCGTGATCCCGATAGTTGCCAACATACCCACTGCAGCAATACCAACACCATAGAGGCCAGCCATTGAACTCGCGCCGAGCAACACTAGCGCAACCACCGCCAGAGGAATCGCCACCGACTGTAAGCCCACCGCCACGCCGCGAATCATCACCGTCGCAACGCCGGTCAAACCAGCCTTGGCGATCGAGCGCATCGGGCTACCACCAGTATAAAACTCAGTCGATAAACCAATTGCAATGCCGCCAACCGAACCAGCAACGACACACAACCAGACGTTCATCGAGATGCCGAGTAAAGTCACTACCGCGATCGCCGCTAGAATGAAAATAAACGCAGCGCTCATGGTCCCAGTGCGCAGTGCCTTGGCGGGATCTTTCGAAGCCGATAACCAGACGATGCCGATGCCACTGAAGGAACACAGCAAACCAGTCGCAGCGAGTGCCAGTGGTAGGAAAATCAGTGCGTGAGCGGTTTCAGCGAGTGCTTCGACTTGCCCAAGCGCGAGGGTCGCGGCGATCGCCATCGACGCGATCATGGCGTTACAATACGACTCAAAAAGGTCCGAACCCATTCCCGCGACGTCGCCGACATTATCGCCGACGTTGTCCGCAATCACACCCGGATTGCGTGGATCATCCTCAGGAATACCCGCTTCCACCTTACCGACCAAGTCAGCACCCACGTCCGCCGCCTTGGTAAAAATACCACCGCCGACACGGAAGAAAATAGCCACCAACGAGCCACCCATTGCGAAGCCGTGGATGATGTGAATGTCGGTCTTGCTGCCACCAAAGAACAGGAACAGACCACCGACGCCGAGCAAGCCCATTGATGCGACAGTCAGACCCATGATCGAGCCACCAAAGAAGGCGGT
Source organism: Opitutia bacterium (assembly GCA_029252625.1). Lineage (GTDB taxonomy): Bacteria > Verrucomicrobiota > Verrucomicrobiia > Opitutales > Coraliomargaritaceae > Lentimonas. The sequence goes on from JAQXBA010000125.1 coordinate 90,940, forward strand.
TGTCAGGGCACGCGCAGCACCATGTTCGCTGGCAGCCAGTGCCGTACGGACGTTCGCCTTAGTCGCAGTGAACATACCAATTACACCCGCCATCGAGGAGCACAACGCACCCAGGAAAAACGCCAGGGCCTCGTAGGGGTCTTTCAAAATCAGCAGTCCGCCGACTAACACCGTAAAGCCGCCAAGGATGAAGAGTTCACGGCGCATGAAGAGCATCGCACCTTGATGAATCTGTAGGGCAATCGCGGCCACATCGCCGCTACCACCAGATTGTTTCATGATGTTGCGAAAAATAATTCCGGCAACGAGAAGGCCAACCACACCAAGGGCAGGCACGAATAATTCAATTACATTCATAAATATAGACTTAGCAGATTAGTAGCGCGCGCTGGTTTCGGCAGAATTCCACCAGCGATTATGCTCACCAAGGAGTGCATCCTTGTCAGGCATCGGGTAGTACAGGAACTCTTCCTGGTCGCCGATGTAGAAACCGTTTTGCACCATGTAATAAATAATATCCGGACGCGTGCCGCGCCGCTCGATCTTAGTCTTCTTACCGCCATCACTATCGAGCGATCCCAGGCAGGATCGCAGATGGCTGATCGATGGGTACGGCAAGTTACTGACTTTACCGTTTTCTGGATCGTCCGCAAGATTGCCCAGCTGCATGTCCGCAAAAGCGATCTTAGGCATGTACAGTGGGTTGTCGGCATGCGTCACATACTGACAAAATTCACGCGGCTCCAAAGTGCTGACCACACGTGGGCCGACCGGACAAACTTCCTGATACATAAAGCGCGCGCGGTCGCTTTGCGGCTGGTATTGCCCTTGCTGAAGCGTCAGCACCAAGCCGTCCTTCGTCGCTAAGTGCAAATCACCCAGCGCACTGAGTGGCACCCGCTCTAAGACACGATAAATCGAGACATAAGCAGAACGCCGTGGCGACCCGTCGCTATGTTCGCTACAGCGCGAGCGCGCTATGTCCATTTGTAATCCAGCAATATCAATATTGGGGTCAACGCTGAGAAAAATAGCGTGTGAGCTGGATTGTTTTTGGTCGCCAATGGCGAGGTATTTTCCGAATTGCTGCGGCGGCAGCATCGAAAAAATCAATGCTTCCGGAGTAAACGACAAGTAGAGATACTGAGACATAATTGGGGTATTAATGTGAGCGTGTAGACGCTAGAATGTGTTACAAGACATACAATTTTGATAATATAAACATCTTGCAAGTCATAACTTTTTATAACGCTTGTAAGTTGGTACGTTTCGCCTCTCGAATCAATTACAATTGGCCCATTTTAATATTTTTGAATACAAGTCTCACCACTGCGCTTTCTCCTGTCTAGTCGCTTGGCATCTACGCGTAACCACCACATACTTTACTGCTGTTGAAGGATCCAACTGTGATTCCCTACGGATTCACCCTACTCTAAAAATGACTAAAAAATATATGCCCTCCGCGCTGAAAATGCCCCAAACGACGCAGTCAACCAATGGCGCCCCACAAGCTTGCAAATTTAAATTCCCTGTAAATGAACGCCTGATTCCCGCCCTAGGGTAGTTTTTTAGTTTTATAAGCTCTACTTTACACGTTTAAATGTCACCTATGCATTGATTTTATCTGCGCTGAACCAATAAGATTGGAGTTATATAACCAGCGCGGGCAATCTATCGACCAACCGTTTAATTTTTTTGTAGTTTTCGCATGCCAGCCAAGAAATCTAAATCTTTCGAGGAAACCCTCTGGGATACCGCCAATAAGCTGCGCGGCTCTGTCGAGTCATCGGAATATAAACACGTCGTCCTCTCGCTGATCTTCCTGAAATTTGTTGCCAACAAATTCGAGCAGCGCCGCGCCGAACTCGAGGCCGAGGGCAAGATGGACGACCTCGACATGGTCGAGTGCTACTCCATGCAGAATGTCTTCTACCTACCGAAGACCTCCCGCTGGTCTTACATTCTGCAGCATGCCAAACAACGCGACATCGCTCTCAAGGTCGACGCCGCCCTCACCGCAGTCGAAAACAGCAATGCCTCGCTCAAGGGCGCCTTGCCAAACAACTACTTCTCCCGCCTCGGGCTAGAGAGCAGCAAGCTCGCCGCTCTGATCGATGCGATCAACAACATCGACACTGTCGAGGACCAAGCGCAGGACACCGTCGGCCGGGTCTATGAATACTTCCTCGGCAAGTTCGCCGCCTCCGAGAGCAAGCTGGGAGGCGAGTACTACACCCCGAAGTGCGTGGTCAATCTGATCGCTGAAATGATCGAGCCCTACCGCGGCAAAATCTACGATCCCTGCTGCGGCTCCGGCGGGATGTTCGTGCAGTCGCTCAAGTTTGTCGAAAGCCATCACGGCAACACCCAAGACATCTCCGTCTACGGACAGGAGTTCACCGCCACCTCTTACAAACTGGCCAAGATGAACCTCGCCGTGCGTGGCATCTCCGGCAACCTCGGCGCAGTCCCCGCCGATACTTTTTTTAAAGATCAGCACCCCGACCTAAAGGCCGACTACATTATGGCCAATCCCCCCTTCAACCTGAAGGACTGGCGCGGCCCCGACCAACTCGTCCACGACCAACGCTGGAACGGCTACGAGACTCCGCCCACCGGCAATGCCAATTACGCTTGGATTCTCCACATGGTCAGCAAACTCTCGGATAACGGCGTCGCCGGCTTAGTCCTCGCCAACGTCTCGATGTCGACCAACAACAAAGACGAAAGCGAAATCCGCCGCAAGATGATCGAGAACGACCTAGTCGACTGCATGATCGCCCTGCCTGGCCAACTCTTTTACACGACACAGATCCCCGTCTGCCTGTGGTTCCTGACTAAAAACAAGCAGCTCGACATCGAGCGCGGCTACCGTAATCGCCAAGGCGAGACCCTGTTCATCGATGCTCGCAAGGTCGGCTCTATGATCGACCGCACCCACAAGGAACTCGATGCCGACGACGTCGCGACCATCGCCAAGACCTACCACACTTGGCGCTCAGCAGGTAGCAGCGATGCTCCCTCATCGCCATCCTACAAAGACCAGCTCGGCTACTGCAAATCCGCCACGCTTGAAGATATTCGCTCGCACGACTACGCGCTCAGCCCGGGGCGCTATGTGGGCGCAGTAGCGCTCGCAGATGATGGCATTCCGTTCGAGAGCAAGATGACCGAATTGAGTGCAAGCCTTTGTGCGCAGATGCAAGAGTCTGCGAAACTGGATCAGGTGATACGGAAAAACTTAGAGGACTTAGGATATGCTAAGTGAGTGGACCAAAACCACGCTTGAAGCATTATCCCGCAGTGTTTCCTACGGATACACTGAAAGTGCGTCTTCGGATCAGGTCGGCCCACACTTCCTTCGAATTACTGACATCCAAAACGGCGTAGTAGATTGGGGCTCAGTTCCCTATTGTCCCATCTCCGATAAAGACCATTTAAAATACAAATTAAAGGACGGAGATATCGTCGTCGCTCGAACCGGGAATAGCACCGGCGAGAACTACTTTTTTGAAGGCGATCATGATGCAGTCTTTGCGTCTTATTTGATCAGATTCGCTATCGATGAGACTTTAGCCCTGCCAAAGTTCGTCTGGTATTCAATGCGCTCGCCAAACTGGTGGGAATTCGTCAATCAGTCCAAAACTGGATCTGCGCAGGCAGGCGCAAATGCTAAAGTTCTGGGGCGTTTCCCAATCGATCTACCCCCCCTCTCCGAGCAACGCAGGATCGCTCACATCTTGGCCAGCTTGGATGACAAGATTGAGTTAAATCGGCGTATGAATGCCACGCTCAAAGGGATGGCGCAGGCGCTGTTTAAAAGCTGGTTTGTCGACTTTGACCCAGTCATCGACAATGCCCTGGCAGCCGGCAAGCCGATCCCCGAGGAACTCGCGGCGCGCGTCGAAGTTCGCCGCCAAGCACTCGCCAACGGCAGCGCCGATCGCGAAGCCGCCAAACTCTTTCCCGACGCATTCCTAAAAAGCGAAGCTTTCGGATGGATTCCGGCAGGCTGGAATATCCACAAAATAAGGGAGGTCGCCGATCTTACTTGGGGTGACACTAAGGTAACTAAAAAGTCCTACACTGCAGCGGGCTACACCGCATACAGCGCGAAAGGCCCCGACGGATTTTTGTCTTATTATGATTTTGATCAAATTGGGATTGTTCTAAGCGCGATTGGATCCAACTCAGGCCAGAGCTTTTTGGCGCATGGTAAATGGTCTTGTATTAAAAATACGATTCGCTTGTGGGCGAAAGACAGCGATGATATTACGTATTATCTTTATCACGTTGTCTCAGCGCCGATGTTCTGGCCACTCAGGGGATCGGCGCAGCCCTTCATTTCGCAGTCAGATGCACGTAACTGTCGCCTCTTATTTCCAGACCGCGCGATCATCAGCGAATTTGGATCAATCGTGGCCGGCCTGTATCGCAAGACCTGGGAGGACGAATCTCAAACTGTCACCTTGAGCCAGCTCCGCGACACCCTGCTGCCTAAACTCATTGCTGGCGAACTCAGCACCAGCGCCTGCCACACTTAGTCGCCTCCACACAGGTGCTGCCAGCCGCATGCAAACAAAAATGCAAGTTGTGAGCAGCAATACATTGACCAGCGCATAGGACACTACTAAAAATAAACAAATTGGCCACCATCATTGCGAAGCTTTTCCCTGCTAATCGTAACCCGGTGCTGTATTTTTAGCCTCTCCATGAAACGATTTTTATCCCTCCTGATCCTTGCAGCACTCAGCTCAGCGCCACTGGCTGCGCGCCCACAATTTAAGGCAACGACCCCCGAACTGCGTCTGCAGGCTGCTCAAGACTACCTACATAATCAGCCCAATCAGCTAGCCATTTATGCAAAAGGCTTTGTCTGCAGTTCCTGTGGTATCGGGCTACGCATCCACCTCAAGAAACTCGACAGCGTCGACCAGCAGCACTTCGACAAAGGCGTCCTGATGGATGCCTCAAAACAGCTACTGATCGTTGCCTTCGAAGCGGACGCGGAAGTGAGCATCGATGCCGTCCGCGATGCGGTTTACAGTGCAGGCTACGACCCCGAACACTACTACCAGTGGAATGGCGAGTCAGTCGACATGCGCCTGTTTCCCGCGGCCAAATAACCAGCGATGCAACACCTTAAACCTTCCCTACTAAGCTTCGGCTTACTCATCGCTGCACTCGCACCACTCAGCGCAGACCAGCCGATTATGAACATGATGCCGCGCTGGGACGGCGGTTACGGCGTGCAAGTGCTCGCAGATACGATCCACCGCAGTGATTTGAAGCAGGGCAAGGATGTGGTGGGCGATGGTTTTAGCGAAGACATCAGCCGCCTGCACCTGCAAGGCGTCTACACTTGGGACCGCTCGATTCGGCTCACCTTCAAACTCCCCTACGTCATCGACGCGCGGCGCGAGGTGCTAGCTACCAATGGCGACAAAGTCGTGCAGCACGACCAGGGCTTAGGCGACCTCACATTGGCACTGCCCTTAAAGCACTACTTCAACCTAGCCACCCGCAGCGGTAGCTGGACCGTGGCACCACAACTGCGCGTGCCACTCGGCAGCAAAGATAGCAGCTACCAAGTCGCCAATCGGGTCTGGGGCACTGGTATCTCAGTTGGTTACGAGACCGAGACCTATCAATTGTTTTTTGCCACCAGCGCCAGCGCTTGGGTGTTTGAAGATCCGGAACCCGCTGAGTACGGCTGGTCGCTCGACTTGGGCTGGAATGCCAGAGACAACATGCAGCTCCTCTGGGAAAGCGATTTTAAATGGGACGATGAAGACGCCCTATCACTCTCCGCCGGCCCCGCACTCTACTGGCGCTGGAATGACCACACCCACATCCGTGTCGAATGGAAGCATGACTACATCTCCGAAGTCAGCCGGGACACACCCGACCACGGCAACGGCGACCGCCTGAGTGGTGGCATCGGCTTCGTCTTTTAGGCAAAGCTCATCGCCCTGCAAATGCAGGCCCTGCTACAGGCAGGCCTCATTTAAGCTAGCCAGATATTACCGCCAAACCCGCCTCCGC
>JAQXBA010000126.1 GCA_029252625.1 Opitutia bacterium
GATACGTTCGGCACCACGTCATATTCCGCACTAAATTGCCCGGACTGTAACTCGATGCGGCTATTCTGCCACTCAGAGCTACTAAGTAAGCCATCTGTCACCGGCGGTGTGACCACCGGGAAATCAGTCGCATTACTGGGATCGGTTCCAGCCAGCCACTCGTCATAATTACTAATCCCGTCGCCATCGAAGTCGTCCGCCTCGCCGCCGTTGACTGCGTTGATGCCGCCAAAATATTGGATCTCCCATGCGTCTGGCAGGTTGTCGGTATCCGGAACAACGACTTGAAATTCAAGTGAGAACTCAGCAATGTTACCAAATCCATTGGCTGGCGATAAATAGCGGTAATAGCGGTATGCCATCCCGGAACTCACGTCTACACTTTGCGCAGTGCTAGTCGGTTCGGCCGCAATCACATGAATCGTCTCATAGCCGCTCACACTACTCTCGTTTGAGCCCTCAAAGCGCCCACCGATCATTCGTTTAGCTTGGCCTGAACGGGGTTGAAAGTTGATCGCCGTTAAAAAACGAGAATCACCAATATCCATCCCAGCAAAACCGCCCGCACCATTAATATAGTCATAGTAAGTCGAAGGATCGCCATCAAAGACTTTCCCGAATTCACTCCCAACGCTCCAGGCTGGATCCAAGCCAAATCGTAGCAGTCCGCCAATCATCGCTTCACGATAGCCATCTGGATAGACAATCCCTACCGGCGGTGTGACCACAGGGAAATCAGTCGCATTGCTGGGATCGGTCCCAGCCAGCCACTCGTCGTAATTACTGCTGCCGTCGCCATCGAAGTCGTCCGCCTCGCCGCCGTTGACTGCGTTGATGCCGCCAAAATATTGGATCTCCCATGCGTCCGGCAGGTTGTCGGTATCGACCTCTGGCGCAAGCACGGGAAACTCAAGCGAGAATTCTGAGATATTGCCGTACATTCCCGCTGGTGAAAGGTAACGATAGTAGCGGTATGCTGGAGCTGGATCCAGATTGACCACTTGCGCCGCAGCCGAGGGTTGTGTCACGATCACGTGGATCGTTTCGTAGCCACTGACACTGCTCTCATTGGAACCCTGAAAGCGCCCACCGACCATGCGATTTTCTAGGCCTAAGCGTGGATGATAGTGTAGTGCCTGCACTAAGGTTGACTCGCCAAGATCAATCCCGACAAAGGTTTCATCTCCATTTTTATAATCATAAAAAGTCGAAGGATCGCCATCGAACACCGCCTCGAACTCACGGCCAGCGCCCCAGACTGGATCCAAGCCGAATACAAGTTGTCCGCCAAGAGTCGCTTCACGGTAGCCTTGCGGATACACAGGTCCAGTAGGCGGCGTGACTGGCGGAGTAACTGTACCAGTTCCAACATTTTCCATATCGGCAAACATAAACAGCATACTAGGGAATGCTGCGTGATGCCCCTTCCACGGACCGCTTAAAGGGCCTGCTGTACCAAATTTACTCGAATATGAAATTGATTGGGGCGAGGTACGCATATAGCCATCCTTAATCCTAGCGTCCTTCCAATAGCGATTTCCTATTGGTGCAAAGTAAATTTCGACGTTCCATTGAGTACCGTTATTGTTACCGCTCTCAGCCTTAGAGTCGATACGGTTGGCTGGCGTAACAGTTCCATCGGCAGCGTACCATATCGTCTCATTTTCAATGAGGTCCATGTGAGTGTCGACTGCTAGTTTTAATGTCTTGGCTGCTCCTCCGTTGGATTCAGTTCCCCAGATCCCGTTCGTCGTACTATATTGAAACAGCGAATTATCTCCGTTTACAAATAACGCAGATGCTAGTGTAATGGCAGACTCCAAGTTCGCGCCATTATAGATTAGCCCCTGCATTACATTTGATGACGATGTTGACGACCTATTGCGATCATACTCACCAACGGAACCATCAGGGAAAACGGAAAACTGTAACCACTCCTCGAAGTATAGTTTTGACCGGTCGATTAAGGTTGCATCCTGTAACCAAACTGAAGCCAATCCAACAAAACCCATAATGGTAGATCGACGATTATTGTAATACCTCGCCACTGCTGCAATTTGATTATGACCAGTCCCATTTGAGTCTAGGTAGGCATAGCGAGAGTAGTAAGAAGAAGAAGCTGGCGATCCAGTGCGACTGTAATCCCTGCTATACCGATTTGGAAAGCACTGTGCCAATTCTGCATTGACAGACAAGTCATAAGCTTTCGCCCAATTAGATAACCAGTCCCTAACCTCTGTTAGTTCTCCGCCAGTAAAACTGTCTTCGATAAAACTTGCACTCACAAGATATCGCATCAGCCATGATGCTTTCCACCAGTTTCCATCGTCAGTTACCATTCGCTGTGCTGGCGAGACCTGAGTTCCTGGGGCTCTAGCGTGCCATAGAATTTCTGCTTTTACAGAGTTCGCAACCGAGCTATCTTCTTTCACTAGTGCGTAAAATGCTGCAGATGCTGTATTCTGGCCTTTAGGATAGTAGAGAGGTGTCTCTGGAATTGCGAGAACTGACTCGCGATCCGCAGATGGATTAGACATGAAAGAATCCTTCTCGTAAACGATCCGCTGCCACTCACCCGGGATGAGCGGGTCAAACGAATCGCCAGCCGACTTGTAAGGTCCGTTGACAGCACGGTCGCGCCATTCTGCTAGGTGCGCGTCATTCCAGAGCAGGCC
>JAQXBA010000144.1 GCA_029252625.1 Opitutia bacterium
CATTTTTAAAGTTCATTGCAGTAATTTTTAATAAGGGAGGGACGATGTTTCTACACCGCCGCCAATTCAATACCCGACCATCGAAAGGTCGCTTACTTTTTCTGCTCGGGACGCATCGCGAGGCTGACCACTTCTTTATCAAAGTAGTTGCGATCCATTCCCGCATTCACGACGAGGCCTTGGCCATTGATACCGCTCGACGCTGGACTCAACAAGAACACCGCAGTGTTGGCGACTTCCTGCGTGGTGAGGTTCTGCTTCCGAAAGGTCAGCTTCTCGGCATAGAGATAGCTCTCGAGATACCCGGGAATGCCTGCCGAAGCACTCGTTTTGAGCGGCCCAGCATTGACGGTATTGAAACGCACACGGGTATCCGCACCGAAGGACTTAGCCAAATTGTAAGACGATGTTTCTAAGGCCGCCTTAATAGGAGCCATGTAGCCGTAATTCTCTGCCGTCACATTAGTCGACGAGATGCCTATCGAGACGACTGATGCCTCATTGTTTAAATGCGGCTTAAATGCACCTGCCACTTCGACCAACGAGAAAGCGGAAATCGCAGTCGCCTGCAAAAAGTCCTTACGCACCGTCTCGTGAAACGGCTTGAAGCCCTCGGAGTAATTGGCGAACGCGATCGAGTGCACGATGCCATCCAATTGGCCGTAGTCGGCACTCACCTGCTCGGCCAAGGCCGTGATCTGCTCAGGAAACTCCACATCGCAAATGTAAGCCTTCCGATCACCTAGGAGTTTTTGTAAACTCTCCAGACGCGCTTCGGAGCGCACACTATGAATAACTTCAGCGCCTTCGGCTTCGAGCGACTTGGTGATCGCCCATGCCACGCTCTTACGATTCGCCACCCCCATTACGAGGAAGCGCTTGCCTACAAGTGCGAGAAAGCTCACTTGCCCGCCTCCGGTTCGAGCATTGCGAGTGCAAATTCAATCGTCAGCGCTGGCTTACCATTCTTGAGAACCTTGCCCTTCATAAAGAAGAATTTGCTAACCTTCTCCTTCATCGTCACCTCGATCACGACGTCATCGCCCGGCTTCACCATCTGCTTAAAGCGCGCATCCCTGATACGAGACAGCACTGGAGTGACATCCGCGAGCGAGCGGCCTTCCTTCTCAATCTGCTTGCCGAGATAGATCGCACCGGCTTGGAAGCAGGCTTCACAGAGCAAAACGCCCGGCATGATTGGATTGCCCGGATAATGCCCCTCAAACTGAGGCTCTTCCATGCGGATCGTGCGCTTACAAGTGGCCCCGTCTTCACGAACTTCGACGATCTCGTCGATGAATAAAAACGGAGGGCGGTGTGGTATCGTGCGGAGAATTTCATCCATGCCTGTGAGTGAACGACTAAACCCACGAAATGCACGCTAAAAAAAGTAGCTAGAAAGTAGAAGTCAGGAGTTCGCCTCAGATTATCAATTGCTTACAACAGGATCGAGTGTCGCCAAATTGGCGAGCACTCAGCAGGTCATAAATATCTGACAAAGAAAAGCTAACTCCTAACTTGCTTCGCCACCGACTGCAGACCTCCGTCTAACTACCGAATCTAGGTTGAAGACATGTGCTCCTTCCCATCGAGAAAGGAGCACAGAAGAATATCCTTATGGCGCGGTGGTATCCACCAAGCGATAGAAGCGCGTCGGCACTAATGATGGATGTGTCTCGGTATTGAGACCATCATCTACTACGCTGACTACAGTATCGAATGCACTTACTGGGATAGACTCAACCCAAGGAAACCAAGTGCTTAGGTCGGAACTATACTCCAATTGGTAAGTGTGCCCGGCCTCAGTGACGAAGGACAGTTCGAACTCACCCGTCTCGGCGTCTTCCTGAGCATCAATCATCATCGCCACACCTGAACCAGAGGCACGCGCCCACTCAATCTCAACTGTTGGACGAATCGTGGCAAAGCTCTCGAATGGCACCTTGTATTGGAAGTGGACCACCACCGACTCATCTGCTTCCAGTGTCAAGTCATACTTGATCGAGAAGACATACTGAGAGATTTGCAAGATGGTCACAGCGTCAGACGAACGTGTGTCATCCGCGAAATTATTCAGCGAACCGTTCTCATACGAACTATATTCAGCGTCGATGAGCTCTAGTCTATCCAAGTTAAAGTCCGACAGATGAACAATGAACGCTTCGGCTGGCAATGGCCCCTCATTCGTCACGCGGAAGGATTGCCTCCAACGACTGTCGAAGAATGATTTAGTGAGTCTGATCGCCTGCACCGGAATATCGAGCTCAGTCACGTGAGGCCCTTGAATCGTTACAGTGAAGGACGTCTCGACGAAGAGCCCACCCCGATCCGTCGCACGCACCGTGATCTCAGCGACACCGAACTGATCGGTTGCAAAATCAACTACCAGCAACTGCTGTGCCGCATCGATTGTGATTGAATCAAACAGAGACGGATTATTGCTCGATGCAGTCCAAACCAATTCGCCTGCAGCAATGTCGTCATCCACATCCGCAAAGTTCGGAGTCAACAAGCGCGCACGTGGCGCTGAATTGACCGGAAGCTCCCAATCGGAGTATTCGCTGACGAGCGTAGGAGCATCATTGATCGGCGTGATCACAATCGTAGCCGTATCACTGACTTGGCCCAGGAGATACGTGTCATCGATACTGAGATCGAAGTCCAATGCATAGAAACCAGGATTGATGTAATCGATGAAGTTCTCATATGGAGTGAACACGATCGCATTGAGCGCAATAGTCACATCAGCTGGCGTGCCAGTCATCTGGTAAACACCCGTGCTTGTGCGTGTCATGCCCGGAGTGAACAAGGTGCCATATGCTTCATCATACTCGACAGTGATGTTTTGAGCTTGTTCACCATCCCACTTCGCGAGATCGCCTGCCCACTCATCAAGGTCAGTGATCAAGACTGCTGGGAATGGCTTAACCGATTGCTTATCAGTCGTCGCGCCATCTGCAATTCCTGTGAGTTGAGGCGTATCATTCACACCCGTGATCTCGACGCGCAATTCAGCATCGTCGCGGTCATCATCTTCATGGAAGACCTCAACTGTGACTATTTCAACCAGAGTCGCACCGGTCTTATCGATTACCGTATAGGTAAAGGTTTCAAGACCAACGAAGTCCGTATCCGGAGTGTAAAGCAACTGGTTGTTCGGTCCGCTGCCATCAATGACTACCGCACCGCTCTGATCTGGAGTGCTCACAGCACTGATCGTGTAATCCGCAGGAAAACGCTCTAGGATGTCATCATTCAGAAGCACTGGGAAGTCATTGGCAGAACTATTCTGAAGCACCACATAGTGATCCGGCTCAGTCAATTGCATGCCAACTGCGACTGTCACTGTCGCAGTCGATGTATCACCGAAGACGTCTTCGATGGTGTAGTCGAAGCTCTCGACACCATAGAATCCAACAGCTGGGCTGTAAGTCAGGTCTGTGCCACCATTGATGGCGACCGAACCGCCTTGGTTCGCAGCAGTCACGCCAGTGATTGTCCATGTCCAACCTGCACTCGGCAGCGGACTGTCATTGAGCATCACGTCTAGGCTATGCCCGGAAGAGTCCTTCGCCACGTGGTAGTTGTCATCCAATGCGTTCGGCAGTGTTGGTAGCTGATCGACAATCGTGACAGTGATCACCGCTTCACGGCGTTGATCCGTGCCATCATCAATTTCGTAATTGAAGACCTCCGTGCCCGTAGTCGCAGGAACAGTGTATTTCACAAGACCAGAAGTGAAGCTAACACGCTCAACTGCAGGTGGAGCCTGTGTATCCAAACCGAGGTTGATGATACTCAATGGGCCAACCGAACCAGTCGATACATCGTTGAACATGACCGACAGATCATGCTCACCTGAGCCAGCGACGATGATATAGTGATCATCGGCGGCATAGAAATCATCTGCGGTAGGCACCACTTGAACATCCACACCCTTCGTGGTATTCGCACCACTCGCATCACGGATCGTGTAAGTGAAGCTATCCACCCCGGTGTAACTAGCGGCTGGAGTATAACTCACCTGTCCGTTGACCACACTTGCCACACCACCAGCACTTGGGGCGCTGACGGAGACCACTTCGAAGCTGACTGGGAAGCTCGGACGACTTGCATCATTCGCAGCGACGTCGAGTTGGTTATCCGAAGAGTCCTGAACGACGACGAAGTCATCATTAGAACCGTCGAGATAGTCTTCACGGTCAATAACAGTGAAGGTCACTGTTGCCTGAGCGCTGGAGCTACCACCACCGCTGACGGTGTATGTGAAAGTCTCATCAGCAGAGAACGATGGACTCGACGGAGTGTAACTCAGAGCAGTGCCACCACTGATAATGCTCAAGACACCTGAAGCGGAGCCAGCAGATACATCTGTGATCGTGTAAGCAGAGCCGGACTCGGGTAGAATATTATCATTCACCAACACGTCGACTTCGACATCTGATTCACCCATGCCGACCTGGAAGTGATCATCGCTAGCAGAGAGCACGTTATTGAGCGGATCTTTGAGAACAGTAATCTCAACGATCGTCACATCCTGACCACCGACACCATCTTCGATCGTGTATTGGAAGCTCTCAGAGCCATAGAAACCTGCCTTTGGCGTATAGAGGATCGCTTGAGCATCAGGATCGATCGTGACCACACCTTCTTGATCCGTTTCGCCAAGCGCAGTAATGTTAAACCATGGACGCCATGTGCCACGCGTTCCAGCAGGATCATCTGCATATGAAGACTCAATACTGAAGTGGTTACGGCCCTCAACAGTAATCGGAAAGACACCGTTGTATGCACCACTACCGGCGTAAGACTGAATCTTAATTAATAGACCATCGCGCAACTCGTGGTTGGTGCTCTCGATGATCACGCGATTCGCATCGCCGGCATCCTCCGCGTAGCCAAGCACTGCGACTCGCACAGAACCCGCGACATCGTCATTGGAGAGGACTGGAAGCGTCACATTCGTGCTGTCAGTCAAGACCTTGAACGTATCCGGCGCAGTGGAAGTGCGGAAATTATCAGTCACGATGTATGGGAAGACTTCAACCGCGAGCTCATCCTCGAAGAGGCTATCGATCAATCGCGAGTTGGCATCGTAGCTGTAGCTACCGTCCGTCTCGATTTCAAGCGCCGCACCCAAGTCCGTCGTCACTTCACGTTGTGGGATCACCCAGTGGTCATCATCCGGAGTGGAATTATCGAAATCGATTTCAGTGTCATTCGACAATAGACCAGCAGTATACTGGCCATCAGCAGCACGTGGACCTGCGGTGATCACATTCGTGACATTTTCGAGTGTTTCGAGCAGATCATTCGCAGCAATCGGAGCGTCGTTGTAACCTTCGATCTCAAGCGCAATCGTTGACTCTGAGGTGCCACCGTTCTCATCACTGATCGTGTAGGTGATCGAATCTTCAATAAACTCATTGCGAGCAAGCGCCTCGAAGACGTCCACCCCCGTTGGATCATAAGTGATGTCAGTTCCATCGAAGCTCAGATTTGCACCTAAATCACTCGTGGCAGGGACATTCGAGATGATTGGAGCATCGTCTGGATTCGAACTGTCTTGGTCAGGGTCTGTATCGTTGGATAGCACGCCTGAGCCTGAAATAACGAGGGATTCATCCTCTTCGGCTTCATAGCCATCGTCAGGCTGCGCAGTCGGCACATCATTCACGCCAGTGACCGTGATTGAGATCTCAGCGATTCCGATAGCACCGTGCTGATCACGGACTGTGTAGTAGAAGCTATCTACAATCGTCTCACCGTTAGCGAGAGCGTTCAGAATAGCCGAACCACGTGGATCGTAGAGAATATTGGTTTCGCCACGAGCGGCACGCAGATCCAGGACAACTGATGCCCCCAAGGAGCTTGCTGTTGAAGTCAGATCTAAACGTGTGTCCGTCGGGTGGATATTAATCAACTCGATCGTAGTATTGTCGTCATCGATATCAACGTCGCCGTCATTCGAGAGAACACTGACCGCCTGTAATGCAGGTAACAACTCAACCTCCTCACCGACACCATTCACAGAGACGAAATCAGGAGCAAGGTCACCGAAGTCAAATGCGACTGAAAGCAAAGTCGAATCCGCAAGTAAACGAATCGGCTGATTCTCAGGAGTCGTATACGCAATGTCTATTGGCTCTGGCGCATCATTAATCGCCAAGATCGTTACAGTCGTAAGGTCCACTATCGGTGTGACAAGATCACCATCCGTCACAGTGAGTGTGAACACGGCATCGTAATAAACCGGAGGACGAATGTTCTCGAATGGAGTGAACTCAATCGCACGCAAGACCGCAACGACTTCTGTCGGCGTGCCAATCACTTGAAATAGCCCAGCGCTTTGTAGCGTCAGTCCGACAGTCGAAATCGTTCCCAATGTAGAATCAAAAGCAATCGTCACTGTCTGAATTTGGTCCGTAGTTGGGCCATCATCACTCAGAATATCTGTATCAAATGAGCTTGCTGGATCTGGACGGTTTTTGTCCTTGTCACTCAGGGTCACGGTATCAAACGGGAAGGTTCTCTGCTTATCAGTGATGGAATCGTCTGCCGTGCCACCAAGCACTGGTGCATCATTCACACCAGCCACCGCTACAGTGAGTGTTGCAAATGCGCGATCGCTCTCTTCCGAGATCACTTCGACAGTCACTGTTCCGATTGCACTGCCACCAGTCTGATCTTCCACAGTATATGTGAATGTATCCACACCGACGAAATCAGCATCCGGAGTGTAAATCAGATGGTTGTTTGCCTCAGTGCCAACTCGAGTCACCACACCATTCGCTGGATCACTCTCAGCAGTGATCTTATATTCTGCTGCGTAGCGGTTCAAGAAGTCGTCATTGAGCAAGACTTGAAAGAGGTTCTCGCTGCTGTTCTCAAGAACGATATAAGCATCCGCTCCTGTGATCAGAGAACCAACACTCACCGTGACAGTCGCTAGTGAAGTCTGGCCAAAAGCATCTGTTACGGTGTATGTGAAAGTCTCGACACCATTGAATCCTGCTGCTGGAGCATAGGTCACGCGGCTGCCATCGCCGACCGAAGCAACACCACCTTGGCTAGTCGCACCGACCGCTGTGATCGTTTGCTCCCAACCGACTACTGGCAAAGTCGCATCGTTGACCAACACATCCAAATTTACGTCCGTGCTGTTTTTAGCGACACAGAATACATCATTGGTCGGATTCAGCTCCGGATAGTTATCACTACCTATCACAGTAATATAAATCTGTGCTTCACGACGCTCAGTCGTGCCATCACTGATCTCATATGTGAACTCTTCAATGATGTCAGTGGCGCTATCTGCCGGAGTATAGTTCACTGAACCACTAGTAAAAGCTACCCGCTCTGGAGCTGGAGGCGCATCCGTATCCAAGCCGAGGTTTACAATCTCGAGGTTAGTGCTATTCGCACCTGTCGCCGCATCATTTACAAGCACAGACAAGCTGATTTGTGGCCCACCTGACCAGACAGTGTAGCGGTCAACTGTTGCATAGAAGTTTGAGACGTCAGCGACGACTTCAACACTCACAGTCTTCGTCGTGTCGATACCAAGCTCGTCACGCACAACATAGGTGAAAGTGTCGGTGCCAGTCACAGAAGACGCCGGAGCGTTATAGCGAATCTTCCCAGAGTCGAGGGTCGCAATGCCACCGAGAGTTGGAGAACTGACCTGTCCATCGACCAATTCGAGTGTAACTGGGCAGTTTGATAACGAGCGATCGTTCGCCAGCACGTCAAACATGTTGCCTGTCGAATCTGCCACGACAACAAAGTCATCGTCCACTCCACCCGGGTTACTAACAAAATGCTCAACCTCAATGACATTGATACTCACTGCGGCCTGCGCCGTTGAAGTCGCACCACCGCTCACAGTATATGTGAAGGTATCCGTGCCAATAAATGTATCGGAGGCTGGAGTGTATAGAACAGACTTGCCGTTATTCACTACTTCAAGAGTGCCCGAAGCACTACCGATTACAGTTTCAAGAACGAACAGATCACTGCCAAGTTCCGGCAGTGTATTATCATTCACAAGCACATCGAGAACTTGAGCACCTTGGCCCTTGTAAACTTCGAAGCTATCATTGTTGGCGCACACCACACTATTCAGTGGAGACTCAACTATCAGCATCTCAACAATAGCCACATCCTGACCACCAACACCATCTTCGATCGTATAGGTGAAGGTATCAGTGCCGTAGAAATCAACACGCGGAGTATAACGGAGACTTTGTTGATCATCGCTGATGAAAACCTGTCCGTCGTTATCTGGCTCACTAAAGGCGGTAATATTTAGCCAAGTGCGCCATGTGCCACGGGCCCCTGCAGGATCATCAGCAAAGGCCACTGCAACGCTGAAGTGATCGCGATCGATCACAGTAATCGCATGCACACCATTATATTCGCCAACACCGGTGTAGTCTTCGATCTTAATCAACTGACCATCACGAAGCTCGTGGTTATCACTTTCCAGAACTACAATACTTGGATCCACTGCAGCAGCATAAGAGGTAACACTGACAGACCTTACACCAGCGATGTCATCGTTGGCTAAGACCGGAAGAATCACTTCTGCGCTATTCACGATCAACTTGAAGTTATCTGCACCGGAGTTGAGGCGACTATTATCAGTCAAGATATACGGAAAGTCTTCAGTGACTGTGACACCAGCAGGAATACGATCAATCGCAACTGAGTTCGCATTGTAGCTGTAGCTACCATCTGTCTCGATGTAGAATGCTGCATTCAAAAGCGGTGTCGTTATAGCACGCTGTGGGATAACCCATGGATCATCATCCGGTGGAGTGCCATTGATATCGATATCTTCATCATTCGCAATGAGCCCACCGACAGTATCCACTGCAGATACAATGTTCTCATCGAGCTCAAGCAAATCATGCTGTGCCGTTGGTGTGTCATTACGACCGACAAACTTAATCGAGACAGTCGCCTCAGAGAGGCCATCCTGACTATCTGTAGCTACATATTTAAACTCATCGATAATGACCTCGTTTCGGGCAAGATTTTCAAAGAATGCAACACCGACTGGATCGTAGGTAATTTCAGTATTTCCTGCATTCAGGGACACCGCAGCACCATACTTACTAATCGCATCGACAGACAGGATCGACAACACGTCGTCCGCATTGCCCGAATCACCATCCTGGTCAGGGTCAGTATCGTTCTCGAGTAGGTCAGCAGACTGAAGTGTCAGTGTGACGTCTTCTACAGAGAAGTAATCTGGATCATCATTGGCAGTGAGCACGTCATTCACACCAGTGATCTGGACTGTCACCTTAGCCACATCAAGTTCGCCATGTATGTCACGAATCGTGTAGTAGAAGGAGTCGGTCTTCATCTCGCCAGTCTGCATGGCGTTCAGGATATTAGATGAACGAGGGTCATAGACGATGCTCGTCTCAAGTCGATTTGCACGAATATCGAGTCTCACACTTGCGCCCAAGTCACTCACTGTGGTCACTTGCTCTGCAGTGGTGTCCGTAGTATGCACATTGATCACTTCAAGTGTCGCGATCAAATCAACAGCGCCACCATCGGTCGCGTCATTGTCGTTATCACTATCAATGTCGTCATCATTTGAGAGCAACGAGAAGTTCTGAAGTTCAGGAGTCAGCACAATCGTTGCACCCGCAGCATTCTGATCTTCATAGTTGGCATCCAAGTCACCAAAATTGAATGCAGCAGAAAGTAACTCATCATCCACCAGGATACGAATCGCCTGATTCTCTGCAGTCGAAGCAAAATCATCACCGGCAACAGGAGCATCGTTGATGCCCAAGATCGTGATCGTGGTCAGATCCACAATCGGTGTCAGCAAATGACCATCTGTCACTGTGAGTGTGAGCACTGCATCATAAGTGACTGGAGGGCTAATATTCTCAGTTGGTGTGAACTCAATTGAGCGTAGTGCCGCTTGCACCTCTGAAGGTGTGCCGACCACTTGGTAACTTCCAGCCCCCAACAGGGTCATGCCCGTGTGGGTGATCGAACCGAGGGTCGCATCAAACTGTAAAGTCACAGTTTGTTCCTCATCACCATCGGCATCAACGTCACTGAGTGTAACAGTATCGAACGGGAAGGTAGATTCCTTATCAGTAATCGAATCACCCTCGGTTCCCCCGAGCACTGGGCTATCGTTAATACCAGTTATGATGATAGTCGCCTCCGCCTCATGCCGGTCACTCACCTCGTCAATAAGATTAATTACGACATCAGCGGTTTCCTCATTACCGGAGGCATCCTCCACTGTATAGGTCAGTGTGACTTGCGCAGTGCTCGAACCGTCTGGTGTATAGATTAGCGTGTCATTATCTGGACCAATTGAAACTAGACCGGTTCCAAAACTGACCGATGCTGCATTAATTGATTCGATGAACGAATCCGCGACAGCGCCACCCTTGAAGATTCCGTCGTTGGCAAGGACATCTAGCGAAACCGGCACTTCTTCATTACTCAGAGTAAAGATATCATCAACCAGTCGAAGATCGCCCACACGGACGATGATCACTCCATCACCAGTGCCACCAAGTGAGTCTGAAACAGCATAGGTAAAGGTATCAGTCCCGGAAAAATCAATTGGTGCGGTGTATACAATTCCGCCAACCGTCGCTACAGCCTGACCACCCTCAGCAGTCACGACACTGGTGCCCTGACTATCAATGGAGGTGATAATCCAGTCGGCTGCAGAAGCCGGCTTAACGTTGTCGTTCAAAAGGATCGGCAAGA
Source organism: Opitutia bacterium (assembly GCA_029252625.1). Lineage (GTDB taxonomy): Bacteria > Verrucomicrobiota > Verrucomicrobiia > Opitutales > Coraliomargaritaceae > Lentimonas. Next base: position 10,762 of record JAQXBA010000144.1, read on the forward strand.
GGATCGACGACGCGTTTCTAGAAACACGGAAGCTGTCGTTATTGGTCTCCGAGCTCAACGTGTCCGAACGATTGCTGACATTCAAGGTCACGGTGGCCCGCGCACGGCGAGAGGAACCATCGCTAATCTCGTAACCAAAAGTCACAGCTGATCCCGGAAGAGTCGCTGGAGGATTGTAAGCGATAAAAGTGCCATCTGGGCTGAGTGCCACGGTGCCATCTGCTGCGGGCATCGTGTCGATACTGACGATCTCCAACGCACTATCCTCATTCGGCAGAAGCAGGTCATTCGAGAGCACTCGAAGCTCATTGTCGACACTACCAAAGAAGATCTGATACCCATCATTGTTGGCAAATAGTTTACCCTCAGAAACAGTAACAGTGCAGCGCGCTACGTTGATCGAAACGCCATTGGATATCGTGTAATCGAAGGTCTCAACTCCAGTGAAGCCGACACTCGGCGTGTAGAGGATCACATTATTCGACGAATCAATCGAAGCGATGCCGCTGCGGTCAGGAGTCGTCACAGAGATAATCGTCGGCACTTTGATCGGCGTCCCTACAGCGACTTCGTCAACGGCGTAATCGTTGTCAACGACATCAATAGACACCTCTGTGGTTCCAGCAAGCACCTCAAAGAGATCGCCACTCGCACGAATCGGCGCAGATGTCGCGCTAAAGGTCACGAGCACGTTGAATGAGTCTAAACCGGCTTGAACTTGATATTCCAATGCAAGCTCACCATTCCATGAACCTGAGCTCGTGACTTCAAGCTGCCCCGACGTGGCGTCAACCGTCAACTGCCCAAAGGTTCCGCTGGTAACAAATGACCCCGACGAACCGTCGGCCGCACGCACTCCGTTCAGCGTCAGGCCGGAAGCGTTTCCAGGAATGAGCACATCATTCGCAAGAACATCGAATGTTATAGTCTCATCAGCTGGGAGACTATAGAAATCCGGATTGGCCACCAGATAGCCAACATAGATCGTCACGATTGAGGAGCCAGTCGCACCGTTCGCATCAATGACGTTGTAAGACAGGGTGTCTCGTCCAATAAACCCATCGTTAGGAGTATATTGGATCGCCCCTCCGCCTTCGAGAATAGTAGCGACGCCCTTGGTCGGAGCCTGATCCAGAATTTGGATAGTCAGAGCATCCGCGCTATCAGGCAGGATTACATCATTTACCAGAACATCCAGTGATACAGGGCCAGAATCAGTCGGTAGATGGAAAACATCCCCGATGAGCGTCAACGTGTTGTCCACGATATTGAGTGTGACACCAACCTCTTCGGAAACAGAGCCGCCTCCGCTCACTGTATAGCTGAATGTTTCTACTGTCTTGATCGATCCAGAATCTGGAATATAGGAGATGAGGTTACCATCAAATGACAGCGAACCGTCAACACCGGTAACATCAATACTCGTAATTTGTAGACCCTCGCCCGTGGCGGTCGACGGAAGGACCACATCGTTCGCAAGCACGTCTAGTTCGACCGCACTAATCGCACCCTTGGAAACGGAGAAGACATCCGACTTGGCAAAAATACGACCGTTGATAGCCTCAGTCGTCACACGAATCAACGCATTTGCACGGTCAATATTTCCATAGCTATCCTGTATCGTATAGACGATCACATCGGTGCCGACAAATCCACCCACCGGTCGATACTCTAAGGCAAGTCCATCCTCGGTGACCTCGACGATCCCCCCCTCGCTGGGCAGCTCGACTCCAATGATCACAAACTCTGATTGCAGTGCATTGAAGTTAAAGTCGTTCGCTAGGACATCCAGTGTATGTGTGCCACTATCAGTATTGATTAAGAACAGATCATTTGTAGCAAAGAGCAGGCTACCATCAGTCGTCCAATAGTCGTAAGTATATTCGAGCGTGTCCCCCACAGCGAGGGAGTCGAAATCAACCACTGAATCGATGAACAAAGTTCCCTGATGGTTAAACCACACACCAGTGAGCGAATTGTATGAAACATCGTGAGCCAGCTCGATCGTGAACTGATCATCGTTTTCAACCGTCACAATAAAATTGCCGTAAAGGCCTGGAACAGCGCGGATGAAGACGGCATCTCCGGAAGAAAGACCATGGACCGCCGAGGTCACGCGAGTCAGTTCGGATTGTCCTGAAACTGCGGCGAAACTAGTAATCTCTTCCGTGCGAGTCGCATAATCAATCGCAGCTGAGCTATTGTCTGAAAGCGTCTGAGAGGCAGACGGAACAGCGTAGAGTATGCCAAACTGAGTTTGATCGTCGTCAGTCGCATTACGCACAAGCCCCTGGTTTGTAACATCAATACTGATCGTGCCATCTCCGATCATACCGCCATTGACCTTAGTGAGGTCATTTTCGGTAAAGCTATAGCTCTCGTCACTCGCCTCAGGCTGATCGTTGTCTCCGAAGACAACGACGGCAACGATCGTCTTACCCGAGACAGTGTCGTCCGTGACGGTTACCTCAAAGCTATCAACAATCGCCCCACTACGTGGCAAGTTTTGTAGGACAGAGGAATCACTTGGATCGTATGTGATATTTGAACTCTGAAGTGTCAGCTCCGCACCGAGTCGGCTGGTCGTAGACGGCAAAGAGGCCACAATACTTAGAACGTCCGAAGTGTCAGGGTCGCTGTCGTTCTCCAGAAAAACGAGTCCACTAATGGTGATGCTCTGCTCTTGCGTCGTGCTCGGAGTGTCAATCATAACAAGGCCAACACCTTGGCTATTCTCGATGCGGGTATTGACTGTATTTGGAACCGAGCCAGCCACAGCATAAACGACGCGAGCATCTGCGAGAAAGTCCTTCACCTGATCCACTGGGCGCCATTCACCCCCAGGCAGCAGAGCGTCAGCAAACGGAACATTCAGGTCCACTGTATCCTCATCAATCACGGTCACAGTGTGCACCGCGTTATACGAAGCATCTCCAGCATACCCCTGAATGATGATCGAATCCCCATTCTCCAGTCCGTGCGCAGGCAAGGTTGCAGCCGCGTCGCCAGTGGAATCACTATAGCCTGAAACTGCGGAAAAGAGCTTCAAATTCTCAAGCTCGCCCGGATCATCTTGCAAATCCGGAGCGTCGTTCTCTCCAGTTATGTTGACTAGGACCTCAGCCACGGAAACGGCTCCGTGACTATCTTCGATTGCGTAGAAGAAACGATCCATAGCAGGCTCCGCAAGCGCGAGCGCATTCAAGCTAGGCGATACCTCTGGATCATAGCCAACGAACATCTCGGAACGAACTTGCCGAAGGAAGAATTCAACCTCCGCACCGTAGGCGCTCATCGTTGAGTCGGTAATAACCGATGCGTCGAAGGCTCCGTCCAGAGTCCATTGCCCAAGGCTTCCACTCGCATCAACATAGTCGACGTTTAGATCAACCGTATTGGCATCGACGACAGTCACCGCATGAGATCCATTATATGAAACCGTGCTAGCACCCGTGATCGTGATAAAGTCACCAGTGCTTAGACCATGGCTCGGCAGGGTCGCACGAAGTAATCCAGATATCGCCTCACTGTAAGCTGAGACTAACGAGGCCCTCTGAACCAAGTGCCAGTGATCATCTGGCGTCGCGTTAGAATCGTATGCAAAATCTAGCTCGACCGTATTCGCATTGATGACGCTTACCACAGTCTGCAGACCAGCGTAGTGTGAGTCGAAGTCATAGATCTTAATAACGTCTCCCGCATTTAGACCGTGGCCGGTGATATTTGCATCCACTTTTCCAGAGGTGGAGTTCTCAGAATAGGAATCGATTGAGATCGGAGTCACGACGCCAACAACATTCAACGTCGATTTACTGTCATCGGAGTCAGCATCGGTGTCATTATTGAGTAGATTTTCGGATGGAGTCGCTCCGTCAGCATAAATCTTCAGAGACTGGCTTTCAGTCGTGGAATAAGTATCTGAAACTGCCACTGGAGTATCATTACGACCAATCACGGAGATACTCACAGTCGCCGGATTCAGCGAGAGATTAGACGGATCCTGATCATCCTGCGGAGTGTAGGTAAATACCAGATCACTTTTAGATCCGACTGACATCGAGTCGAATGCAGAGCCTACCACGAGCTCGATGGCGGTGCCTGCTGAAGTAATGGTGAGATTAGTCGTATTTGCTATGTTAGCATCTGTCACATCAAGAGGATCCCCATCCGGATCGAAATCGTTGGCGAGAACATCAAGCAAGACCACTTGGCCCTCGAACAAGGTATACTCGTCTGGGTTGCCAGTTGGCGCACCATTGCTTCCATCGATTGGGCTGCCGTCCGAGTCCTGGTATTCGGATGAAATGCTACCACCAGTCTTGTCCATATCTACCCCATCACGATATCCGGCCGCCTTCACGAGCGAATGCGGTACGTAGGCATGGCCAAAGAATTGAGGAGCTAGCGTGATAGACTCATCTTCAGTGAGAATCAGTGCTGTATCCGCGACTGTAGGATTCCAAAAATCTGCGACATAACTTTCGCTGATCACGGTATTTCCATCTCCGTCACGAAGCTCAACTGTGCCAGATACCAGTAGGTCGAGATCGTTCGCTTCGGTGGTCGGAACAGTGACAGTAGTCGTGCCTCGTTTGACGATGTGACCAAGCCCTGAATCGATACTTACGCTGCTGAACTCAAAGACTGAAGTGCCATCCACGAACAGGCTGTATCCATCCAAGTCAACCGCACCCGCATCACGGGGCACATACAGCTCAATGAAATCCTCTTGTTCGCCTGTGGCATCGCCTGGATCCCATAAAATCTCATTGATTATGATGCGTCCGAGAGTCCCGGACTGCTGGAGGGCACCTACGTTGGCGCTGTCAAGTCGAAGCGCACCGCGAATATCAAGCGCTTCATTGGACTCATCCGTATCCATTGTAGCTGCCTCGCCTCCACCGATCAAGGGGTATGCATAGAGGCCGCCAGTGTATTGAGTCAGCAAGCCCAACCCTGGATCAGTGCCGGTGATATCGCTGTCTTCCGATAGAAGCGCGATCTGCTGCGGATTGCCACTACGCACAAGTAATGTCGTGGTGTCGTCGTCCGAAATGTTTCCACCTTCCGATACAATTTCTGCGCCGCCACTGAGATACAAATTGTAATCCGCGCCGTCTGCAAAAATACTATTACCAACCAATGCCAAAGTATTACCGGCAACGACGCACAATGAAGTTCCAGCTGCGGCTGCGTCGGTATTCTCCGAAAATGTGCAGTGCTGGATGTCAACGCGCAACAGATTGAGAGTATCGGTATTTTCAATATACAAGGCTGCGCCCCCAAATCCTTGGGCACCTCCCTGAACATTTTGAGCGAAGGTCGTGTTAGTGATCGCGCAGTCTTCGTTGGTGTAGAGTGAGATCGCGCCTCCACCCTGTCCATTCGATGTCGTCGAATTTCCGACAAACGAACAGCGGTCGATTAAGAGTGAACAGTTGAGGCTATCAATCGCACCACCGAAGCGACCAGCGACGCTGTCGCGAACCACACAGTCTCGGACCTCAACATTGACAGCCGGAAAGTATGGCTCCAGCCGTTCGATGCTAATCGCACCACCAAACTCATTTGCATAACCACCAGAGAGCGTCAGCCCTTGGAGCTTAAGGTCAGCAAATACTCTGAAAATCTGAATGTCACTGGGACCGACGATACCGTTGCGATCCTTGTCACCCGAGATGGTAAACAAATCAGCGCCTGGTCCACGAATGAAGACATTCTCGTTGACCGTGAGTGAGCGATTCAAAAAGATGGTTGCGGGGTATGTCTCCAACGCGATCGTAATCGTATCTCCAGACGCCGCATTCTCAACTGCGTGGCGAAGCGATCCCAATACAGCGTCACCCGCCACATCAAAACTATTTACGACAAGGAAGTTCTTCGATGGTCCGATCAAAACAATCGAGATCACCTCAGTGGCGCGGTTACTCGACTCATCGAGCACTTCGATCGTAAAGTCAGTCCGGCCAGGTTCGTTCGGAGCGAAGAGATCACTTGACGAGCTATTCTCAAACACTATCGCTTGGAGCGCTGCATTCGCATTTGCCAGAGTCCCAGTAAATGAATAGACGCCACCACCGTTGTTCGTAAAGCCGCCGAGGGTGGTCAGCGCACCTTTGTCCTCATTATCCAATGTGATCGTCACCTCGACGTTACCAGCCTCATCGATAATACTCACACTGGTGAATGGCATCTTGGTAGCAGGGTCAATCTTCAATGGCTCGGATGTGCCGAAGGCCGGATCTGTGGACGAGATCGAAGGGGCGCCCGCAACCGCCGTAATCAATATATCAATTGTGAAAGTTGTGGTCGTGTTACCGCTGGGATCACTGCCAAAGAATTCAAACTGAACGGTCTCAGACTGCCCCAAGGGAATCACATCCGGAATCGGCGTAAACACAAGGAGCCCTTTGTCTGCAGCATTGATCGTGTATGTCGTGACACTACCAACCGTCGAAACCGTGTTGATGGTTCCCGATGCGCCCGTTGCGAGAGAGAAGGCCCCCAGAGTGTTATCGAGGAGTCGGAGTGTTAAGGTAACCGTGTCGTTCTCAGGGTCTTGAACAGACACTGAAGCAAGTGGTTTAATTTCTTTGTCGTCATCTACTCGGGACGCACTCGTTGGCAGGCTGGTGATAGTCGGCGGGAAGTTGATCGCAGTCACGCTGATCGTTTTCGTGATCGTATCTACGCCAGTCACTGTGACTGTGACATCAACATCTTGGTCTGAGGTGACACCCTCACCACTAAACGCGACATTCTGAAGGTCCGAATTGACCTGAGTCAAAGTGCCACTCAGCACCACCGAATTCGAACCGTTAAGCGAAGCATAGCTATCGTCTGCCAGACTAAGAGTCAGTTCCGTCTGTGTCGATGCACTCCGACCTGCAACTTGAAGTCCGCTAAATGGTTTAATTGAATTACCCTCGACCACTGTGCCCGGTATAACAGTGATATCAACAGGGGGTTCGAAATTGAGACGAAACGATCCGCTCTGTGTCACCGGTGACGGAATGAAGGTATCGGTAATTGAGATCGCCACCGAAATATCTGCCGATGTTCGGTCCGTGACCAGTGGATCACGCTCAAACTTGACGCCTTGGAACCATGTCCGTACTGCTGTGATCGTCCCAGTTTTAGAAAAGACCCGATTCCCGCTGCTAACATTTCCTGTCGCAGGATTAGTAGTATCATCTGGAGTGTAGACATCGAGCAAATTGTCCGCAGATGTCGGAACAGAAACTGTGATCGTGATCGCATCACCATCGACGTCATCTGGGGTCATGGCGGAAAAGAAAGACAATTCAGAGGTCGGCGGCACCGTAACAACAGCACTCGATCCGATATCAATCGATACATTCGTCAGAGCCTTGTTTTCAGGAATTGTGCCTCCAAATACAGGGACATCGTTCACCGGCGTAATATTAATATTTGCCGTTTGTGAGGACGAGGTCTCGACAGGTGAGCCATCATCGGAAACCGTAACCGTTAATACAACAGGAACACTCGGAGAACCGGTATTAAAATTTGGTGATGGAGTGAAGGTAAGGATACCGCTGGGGCTGATTTCAGGTTGGTCAGAGAACGCGCTCGTATTATCGACGGAGACATTAAAGCTCAGAGTCTGTCCACTTTCATCAGAGGGGCCTGTTGATCTCGCGGTGGCCCACGCAGAAGGACTCGTATATGCAGTATCCTCGTTAACGGTCACGTCCGCACCCTTTGTAAATGAAGGTGTGTCGTTCACTGGAGTAGTGCTGATGCTGAGCGTTGCAGTCGGTAACGAACCGTTCGCCGTAACACCATCATCAAGAGTCACCGTCATGGTGATTGCAGAACTCGTGTTAAAATTAGCTGCCGGTGTGAACGTAAGCGTGCCGTTCGCGCTGATCGCCGGAAGTGAAGAAAACGCAGCTGCTTCAGCAGTACTAATGTCCGAAATCGTGAAGCTTACGTTTTCGTCATCTGGATAGGTCGTATTCGGCCCGGAGGAAATTGCAGTCGCCCAAGCAGCACTATATGCCCCGGAGTCTTCGTTAACAGTAACATTGCTGCCGGGGGTGAATGTAGGCGTATCATTAACGTCACCAAGATCCACAGACAGGACGATGTGAGCCGAGTCCCCATCGGCGTTCGTCGCTTCAAGTGTAATCGCCGCAATAACACCATTTGCGTTTGTGGGTGGCGTCCACGTCCACGTCTCTCCCGACTCCAGCTCCGTTCCGTTGCTGTTAGTGTTCAAGCTGCCGTTCAGTGCACTACCGCCCACGCGTTTATAGCCGGTAGGCGAGTTCGTCGCGTCTGAGGCACCATCGACATCGGCGAAGGAAATCGTGAGCGATTGATCTTCTGTTCCGGTTAGGTTGGTAAAACTCGTAAGCACCGGCACTGCCGCGCTAGCAATTTGTGTCAGAGCAAAAGAGATGAGTAGCCACCAGAAAGGGTTGAGCGTTAATTTCATAGGTAAATTCGATTCGCGTTATTTTACGAAATGATAAAGGGAAAGATCTGCAGGTTAACTGTCGTCAGAATGGGCGGTGAGGCGTTGGATCGTGACTGCACTGAGCGCATCGGCGAGATGAGTGGTCTCACTCTCGGCCTGTTTGCGTGCAATCAATTCGTTCCTAATTAAATCGTCGACCGCCTCAAGCGGGCGGACTGTCGCGGGACGTGACCCAGTTTTCATCACGACCCAACAACCACTCTCGAGAGTGATCACCTCGCTGGTCACACCAGCATCGAGTCCACGGCCAACCTCTAAAACACTATTCGGTATGCGGTGATTTGTCATACTATCGGGAATCCAACCCACATCGCCCCCTCGGTAGCGACTCAGTTGCTCGTCTGAATATTCGCTGGCAATTCGGCCAAATCCTTGACTTGCGGTCAGGCCTTGCGACTCGAGGAGCACGACTGCTTCACGCAAGCGCTGCGCCGCCTCGGTCTGCTGCGTAGACGACAGCTTGTTGCTCACCTCAATAAAAAGGACCGACAGACGTGTCGCACCGGGACTCGTAAAATCGTCCAAACGCTCGCGATACGCAGCAACCACGGCTTCCTCACTCACTGGCTCTAAAGCAGGATCTCCGCCTTGAGAATGTTGTCTCAAGGCGTGAATCAGCAGACTGTCCATACGATGGGCAAGGACTGGATCTTCTCCCAGCCCCAAGCTGCGTGCATGCTCCACCAGAGCGGCACGCTCGATCAACCCCTGAAGAATTTCCTCTTCTGCAAGTTTGGCCAGCCCGAGTAATTCTCGACGCGCATACTCACGCTCAAGATCAGCCTCGGTAATCGTCCGGCTACCAACAACCGCATATACCTGCACAGTTGTATCTGCCGCAGTCTCCAATTGCTGTGACTTCGAGCACCCGGAGAATCCGATTGTCAATATGTATAGGACGATCGCTACGCCCGACTGAGAGATAATTTTACTCATTAAGATCCACCCTGATTCTGACAAGCATGCTGTCATGCTCACTATATTTCATGGAGGAGCGATAGACCATGACGCTTGGATCGGATCCATCTTCGTCAGATAGCACAAACTCCGAACCAGCATCTATCCAATCGCCATCAGGGAGCATATACTCGACAGTGAGCTCTACATCCGAAGCTAGCAGATTACAGCGGCAACTGATCTCAATGTAATCGCCGAGCAATGTAATGCTTGGTGCAAAGTCGTCGGGCACCGGCTCACTATTCATATCTCCTGCAAGCGCGTAGTGAAGCAATGCCGCATCCACATCCGAAGGCACGCTTTTAGCCGCGAGCACTAGCGGAGCTGCCGCACCACTCTGCCTCGTAATTTGCCATTCGGCAAAGGTCATTTGCTCCTTGATTAGATACAGCTTCTCGCTGCCTCCGACCACGTCATAAGTGGCTCCCTCTTTGACAGATACCCGAATGGACTCTACGAAACTATCAGGAAGCGCCGCGAGATGCGCCGATGGAATAAACTGTATTGGCTTAGCAGTCACGCCTGGACCAAATTGAACGAACGGACTCACATAAGTGTAGTCTATGCCGTTCCTCGCGGTTCCGGTGATTTCCAACGGAACAAATAGTGAAGCGCCGGGCGATCCAGTCCGGTGTAACAAAAGCAAGCCGGGTTGGATTGGGTCTGCAACGGCCTTCGAAGCAAGGGCTTCAAAATAGAGCTCCGGTAATTGATCCAGAATTTCAATTTCCGCACTCGAAGCCTCGCCAAGTGCGTAGGCTGCGTTCGTTGTTAGAGTGACAATCAGCTTCTCAGTTGGCTCAGTAATGCCATCAGCATAGGGGCTAACTACAATAGTCGCTTCCGACTCATTTGCCTCGAATACTACAGTGGGCTGGATCGGGCGGAAGTCGCTGCCGTTTGATGCTGTTCCGGACAACGCGACATTCGCAGTTAATTCGGAAGTTAAATCACCCTCGCGCGTTAACACGAAGGAACCAGAAGATTCACCCTTCTCCTCAGCATCCTTAAGCGCTGCGATTGAAATCCGTGGAGCGAGGCCAACATCGCCAGACGCGAATTGACCGTCATAATAAAGCTCAACTAGATCACTCTGCGCAAGATGTTGGTTCGGTAGATTGATAGTCAAATCAGGCAACCCTGCTTGGGTTCCGTCGGCATAGACATTGAGCTGCGTATCGTCGCCGACGATCGTAACACTTAGATAGTCTAGCAATTGACTGGATGGGCCTACCAGTAGGCCGGAAACATCCAGAACATCACCTTCAGCGATTGAGAAATCCTCTACAGACTGCTGCTCCTGCGCCGCGAGGAAATAGAAGGTGTCACTACCTGCTCCGCCTGTATACGAACCCGAGGCGGACTGACTCGCCACAATAAAGTCGCTCAAGGAACTACCGGTGAGGTCAACCGCAGATGAGCCGCTAATAAGAACGAAGCCAAACGGAGCGCCGATTACTTCGCCCTCAGGAACGATCAGATCTGTCTCAGCACTTAGGTCCAAACTCGAAGCAGTCGTCGAACGTCCCAGATCGAGAGCGATCACGCCAGCTGCAACATTCATAGAGAGGTCTGCACGGATCCCTTCGAGTGGAGTTAAAGTAGCCTCAGGATCAAGCGGTTCCGTGATGTAGATCGCAATCTCCGCAACGGTTGCGGCATAGGCCATGCTTCCGTCACTCAATGCAATCGAAAAGCGTTCCACAGCATTCTCGGCCGAGTCTTCAAGTTTGAAACGAAGCAGGCCTTGATTGATCTCAGCCTGAGTCATCTGCGCCCCCGCACCGAGTGGAATCAAGATGCGACTCGTGGGATCCCATCGAGCAAGCATACCCGATGCTGGCAGCGAGTTAAACTGATAGGTCAGGTCCTCTGGGTCCGTATCAACATCTGCGCTTTGCAGCAGCATGATCGAAGTGCCACCCTCATAAGTCACAAGCTCACTGGTAAGAATGGCAGGCTGAAAATCACTGCGGTTCGGGTCAGTTCCACCAAGATACTCAGCTAGATTATCCATACCGTCCTCATCACCATCGCCAGTCGCATCTCCTGAAAACTGTTTATCGAGGCCATGGGCATCTTCCCACCAGTCAGGAATACCATCGCCATCGAAATCTGCTACAGGTAAAGAAACCTCCAAATCCAGGCGAAGCACCTGACCACGATTTTCTTGTGATAGTTCAATAGTAGACTGCCCTGGTGCCACCACGGATGCAGTGTAACCATCAACTGCCAGCGCTTGAAGCGTCAGCGTGCTAGAAGCGCCTTCAAGAGGCAGGTATTGAGCATTGTCAGCCAATCCGAAACTCAACGCCTGATGTGGTATCTCCAGCACATAGGAATACTCTTCACTGATGAGATCGGTGGCCATCGAGACGAGGGTCCCACCTTCAATCTGGATCTGCACCGTGAGCTCACCTTCGTGAAGCACCTCACTGTTGGCGGATCGATTGAAGATCTTACCGAATAAAATCGTGGGAGGCTCGATAATCACCTCGGACTCGCCATCGGCATGCAGGGAATTACCAGATATGGCAAGCATAGCGAGCGCGATGAAGATACCAAACAGTCTTTGTAAGTAATTCATGATGTGCGAATTGGTGTGTCCAGCGAATGTTTTAGATTGTAAGTTACTCATCTTTTAGCCGCCACTTTGACCGTAGGTATATAGTGAGAGTTTAATGTCAGAGACACTTTCGATGAAGCGTTCAATACCACGCTCCGAATCCGAGTTCAGGTTGAGGCCTGGAATGATCAATACCCAGCTCGTGTTCCAAACTGAGCGACCGATCAAGCGCATGTCTTGTACTGGCTCCATGTAATCGCTCGGATAGGCACGGAAGTCCGAGAATCGACGCTGCTCGCCGAAGTTACCATTGAGCGAATCAATGGCAGGTATGTAACCGCTATTTTGCAGGTCCGCATCCGACGCGGGGAATGGCACAGGAATACGCTGGTCGAAGACACGCCACTCGCGCGTCTCATCGACATCGTCACTGCGCGAGACACGCATGATATCGACACCTGTTGGCACCAAATAGACACGTGGGGTAGCGGCAAGGTCTGCCTCTAGAGAGGAGTCCACGTAGTCGTCGAACGCCACACCCACACTCGCAATCTTAGTCGCAAAATTACTCACACTGAAGTAGTGATCGCCACCGCTCAATTCCTGACCGAAAAGATTACGGCCGGGGTTAATCTCAGTGCTAAAGCGAATAACGATCCCAGGCTGTGGCTCACGTGCTCCAGATCCATCAAATTCGGGCGCAAACGGACGACAGTAGGTGCGGTATTCAGGAATGTCCCACAAGTCATCGACTGTCGCCTTGGTTAGCGTGCGTCTCCAAAGCTCATCAGAATCGACTCCAGGGTTGAGCACTAATACTGTGCTATCTGTCGGTTGCGCACTCCCCTTCGGAAGAATGCGGAACAGTTCGGTGCGCAAGGAAACATCACTGGTTTCCTTCTGCACATTATTCAGCCCAAGCTGCCCTTCTTGCGTCTGATAATTCAGATAAAGTGAGGCTAGAATATTTGCGAGACCGGTGCCAATCTGAGGCTGACCATCGTCAATCGTGCCGAGCGAGCGTGCCTTGACGATGGAATTGTAGTAGCTGCGAGCAGATCCAGCATCGCCTTCCGCAAAATTGGTTTCGTAATCATAAGCACGGGCGGCTAGGAAAGCATACTTTGCGGCCAGATCGAAGGAACTACGGTAGTTCTGGATCTTGTGATTCCGTGTGATGCGGAAGGTCATGTCTTGATAACGACGTAGCTGTGTTGCAGCAGCAACACGCTTGTTAAAGGCCGCCCGCTCATCGATCAGTCGAGCACCTTCATCCAGTAGTGAGCGATACTGATTGGAGAGATCCTCTAGCGCCTGCAGTTCTTTGAAGACGGCGATCCGCTTGGACGGCTCGTCTCCGAGTCTATCTTCAAACTCCTTCAACCACTCAGCAATATTCAGCCTGCGCTCTTCTCGTCCCTTTGCTAGTTCGAGCTCAGCTTCGGTAATTGCGAGCCCCTGCTCAGCAATTAGCTTACCGACAAGAAAGGCTTTCTCCGCGATAGTCAGACCAGTCTCAATAGTGGTCGATGTGAGTCGGATACCCGCACCCACGGCACTGATCGCATCACCAGGAGAGACCGCGAGACCACCGGTCGGCAGGTTACTCGGAATCGCAGCAGCTGCCGCTGCAGACAACTTGAATGCAGTTTCTTTAGTCGTCGCAGAGAACGCTTGAGCTGTTTCAAGGCCTGCGATCACCGCGTTCACAACGTATTTAACACGCACAAAGCCCTCATCTCGCTCTTGCAACTCACCTGAAGTGGATAGCCGTGCGTTGAGCAAGCGCAAGATCCGCACCTGTTCACTTGTCAGTGCATCCCAGTCGGCGATTGCAATAGCAACATCAGCCTCCTTTTGCAGCATCTCGTTGATCAGCTGTTGCAGTTGACCCACTGCCGGACGCGTATACCAATTATCGGGAGCGAGGAAAGTATACTGGGCTGCCGTCACTGGCATCAACTCAGTGAGTTTGTCCAACGCTACCTTCGGCGCAGTCAAATCTGTGTAATCGACGCCGAACAGTCCGCCATCAACACCCGCGCCCCAAGTCAGGCTGTTGGTGCTGGATGCGAATGTGGGATTAAACAGATTTCGCAAATCACCGCCAACCTTATTCAGACTGTCGGCAAAGGCGCTGCTCCACAGCTTGCCATCGGGATCACCTTTAAGATTGGAATTACCCTCGAAAGCGCTGTAGAGATCCCCACCATTAAGCTGGTAGTCACCTGAGGAGGCAAACGACGCATAGCTCGCAGCAGGACCAGGAACTGTTCCTGATGTAATCTCGTTCGTGTCGACGTATGAGTAAAGGGCGAGATCCGGGCCTTCGTAGCCAGCCGGATAGAAACGTCCGGGTCCGATAGTCCCTTCATAAGGTTTACCGAAAATCTCAATCAAACGATTACGGTAGGTAAGATCTTCTTGGAAGGTCGCGTTGCGGAAGTCCGCCTCTGAGACGCCAATATCGCGCAAGCGAGATCCTGCCGCGTCAGCCCCAGATTTTGCGGCCTGGGCATTGCCTAGCATCAAAACAGCTCGCTCATAAATCTGCTCGAAATGTAATTGCCCCTGAATTCCGGAACCCACCTCTAGGTATGTAGGATCGATGTCCATCACCAATGCATCCTGAGAGACTCCAAGCGGATTGAAGCCCTTGTCCGAGTTATCGAGTGTCCGCTGAACAGAGTTGAGATTCGATGAGATCACTGAGATGTCGCTGTTGGACTTGCGGTCGACCTTTGAGATGCCTTCGAGAGTATCGTTCGGATGCTCCGATGGCAGTAACGCATTGGCAGTCACCCAGTCAAAGTAGGCACCCTGCGCAACGCGACGAGTCCAGCCATCGACACCCCAAGCACGGTCGACATTTGTATCCAAATACCCCTGCCATTGTGAAGTAGGGTCCGAAACAAACTCGGCACGGTAGGCTAGATCAACGATCTCAGCGCCTGCTTTTGCCTTCTGCGCTGCGGTTGCAGCAAACTTACGCTCATCAAGGAAATCAACCGAAATGACGATATCCTGCAGATTGTAGGACTCCGAGCGAGACACCCAGTTAAATGCAGGGTGCTGCAGAAGCTCATAAGTATTACGAAGCGCTGTCAGATAGTGTCCCCAAGCGTCACCATGGCCTTGAGGAAAGAGCGTCATCGCATCATCCTCATCGATAAAGCCATCTTGGTTAACGTCGGTAATATTATAGTTTGTCGCGTAGATTGCCTCGCCCTGATCCTTGGTAAAGTTCCAGAAGAGTCGGTTGTAAACAGGCCGTGCAAAGTAGTCATCCACCCCGCGTAAGAGTGAAAGTTCCTCCTGAAGCAGAGAAGGCATTTGGTTTTGGAAGCTGAATCGACCGGTTCCTGCGCTGTCAGATCCGATGTCCGAGCTGCCAAATCCTGTCGACGGATCCAACGCATCAACGTAAGCCTCGTTACCCAGAAGCGTATAAAAGTCTGCTAGACGAGTAGAAGCCAACTGGAGAGCATTCGCGATCGCAGGGCTGCTGACTGGACGAGAGAGATCGATACTCAATGAACTCGCGCGATCCAGGATCGTCTCGTAAAGTTCAATCAGACCAACATTTTCAATTACGTCCTTGTCTGGGTTAAGCGCAACGCGCCCTTCAAAACGTGGACCTAGTTGAGATATCAACGAGGTAATCGTAGCTGGATTGTCCCCTTCAAACTCGCGAATCCGAGCTTCGTATGGGTTAACTGCGTCCAAGACGCGCTTGATCCAACCTTGGACAAGTTGCGCAGCGTAGTCGTTTATGCCATCGAGGTCTAAGTCGTTGAATGGGTCGGAATTACCAGCGCCTGCCCACGTAAAGTTAACTGTGGACCAATCCGTTCCAGAAACCTGATCATCCTTATGGCGGTAGCGAAGGAACCAGAACGAATCTGCCAACAAGATCTCAGGCGCATTCGGGTTTCCTTTAATTGTAATTTCAGAGAGTCCCAAGCCACTGTTACCGTTCGGATCGGGGAACAACTTCCATGGGTTATGCTGCCCAGCAGGAACCAAGTCAGGCGGTGCAACGTTTGTGCTACCGTCGTCGGGGCGATACCACCATTCAAAGTAGAGATCGTCAGCATTACCGCCAAAATCACCTGTCGAGCGGACTACAACGTTCTCGTCGAAAACATTCTCAGCCTCAACCGTTTTGATTGACCCACGATAACGCTCGCGTCGATCAACCTTGATGATGTGTGGTGTAATCGGCAGACTTCCAAGAGATGCATCGTTGTTCTCAACGATCGTGATGTAACTAACGTCAGGACTGCCGTTTGGATCGAGGTAGTCCCCATTTGGAATCACGGCAAGACCAGGGCCAAAAGCGCGAAGCGGCACAACCTTCACTGAACCGTCCGGGTAGACGATGTTGCTGAAATTGTCCTTCTTGATCTCTCCATCCTCATAGACAGGCTCACGCATTAGACCAGCGAGATACTCTTGACGTGCAGATGCACCAGAGGTCTCATCAACTGGGATCAACCGCGGGTTACGAGTCGCGTTGTAGAGCCTCGCGACCGCTGCGTCCCATGTCTGCTTTTGAGTCGTATTCGTAGCGGAAACAATACTCTGAAGGGCCAAGCCATCATTTTGGTTTAGAATGTTTGGCTCAAGGACGTAGACTGCAGGCGGAGCTGCGGTCAGTGTGCTCTCGCCGATGTCCTTATCGTTGAGGAGACCAATCATCTCGAGCTGACCTGTTCCAGTCGGTCCACCAATTGGATTGAAGCGGACACGGCGCTGCAGAGATGCTGGTAGATCATCGAAGTAATACTTACCCTGTCGGATCGTCACGTTTCCAGCTGCGGGTTGCAGCTCGTCTGGAAGATTCAGAGTCGTGAGCGGTGTCGTGCGGACATCGAGGGCATTGACGATACGCGCAGTCCAATGGTCCTCCCATGTATTACTAGGTGAGGTGCTCTTGGTTGAATCAAAAACAATTTCAGCTGACGCGAATGCAACCACCTGAGGAAGACCAGGTGTTTCGACAGTAGTCGCCTCGCCATCTTCAACGAGAATAGTGGTAGGATTATCCGTTCTATGCTCTCCACCAGAGAAGGTCAATGTCTCACCAGCCTTAAGCACTGGTGGGTTTTCTGGCCACTCGGACTTGTAGACGATCTTTGTAGGTACATTGCTTGAAGTGCTCTGCAGCTTCGGGTTTGATGGCAAGAATGGCACTGAATCGCCGACCGAGGGTACTACCCATTCACGGAATGGCACCCCGCGCTCATCACGGCGCTGCACGTAAGAATAAGCATCGTCAGGCCAGTAGAAACTGGGAAGAAGTGGATAGTAGAAGGAGGCTGAAAACCATGCGTTTTCACCACCAGAAATGGCCCAATAGGAACCTCGCCAGTCCTCCCAGTAAGTTGCCTGAGTGTAAAGATCCTCACCCTCAATCTCCGGCGGAGGAGATGCACCAATAACAAAACCAAGCGGATAGAATGGAATGACCGGCTCGCCAGCATTCATGATCACATTCAAGTAGCCCAAGCTCGCCATCTGCGACGGCGACGTAGCAATCGAGGTCGCGCCTGCTTTGCTCAAGGTTGACTGAGGCACAAATTTACGAGTGCCGTCAACCTTGAGGATGTCATAAACCTGCATGCCTGCTTCGCCGGTAGCTTGGTCCACAAACTCAACCAGAACAAATGGATCGGAAGTGTAATCAATCGTGTTTACCTTAGTATTCAGATCACCATCGCGCAATGCGTAGGCTGCAGGTGGGCGTGGGGATACGGTTACATTTCGCAAGGAAGGCGCCATCACCGCGTGCTCCTCGTTCGGGTTGTATCCCGGTGCATTTAGATTGTTCTGTGAGTAGATGCTCACCGATTGAAAACGAGACGGGTCGAATGTATTTGCCTCAAGGAAGCCATTCGATGCACCACGAACAACCTGATCTGTTCCCTCTGGGTATTGAGCTTCACTTCCAAATTCGGATGCGATGACGATCTTAGGAAGCGAGGCTTTGGCAGGCCACACAGGTCGGTAGACCTTAGCCACGTAAGGCCAGAGAATGTTTTGATTAACGAGAGGATTGTCATACCAAACGACAACTGGAAGCACATCCTGATCCTGACCGGGGCCGTGGTATTCATTCACAGGAATGATTGGTCCAGGAAGAGCATTCTGATTTGCCAAAGTCAGGGTGAGGTTCTCGTAGTCCGTGAGGTCATAGATGTCCGTTGCAAGAATACCATCAAGGCGCTGACCATCATAGATGTTCACATTGTAACGCCCTAGTCCAGCATCACTGAAAACGGTGCCGAGCTGGCTCGGGTCAATCACATAACCCGTGCCTAAAGCAGCACGGTCAACGGCGCTAGACTCAGTGATTTTAGTGCCAATTGTAGCTGGCTGAGCCGTACCAAGGTCAGCATCCCAATTACGTGAATCGACGACGCGGACGAATATGAACTCGCGTGTTTCACCGCTACGCCCGAAATCATTCAGCTCAGTAAAGACGAGGACGGAGATTCCGGGATCTGTTGTCGTAAACAGGTTACTGCCGTCAACCGCAGCCCCCGCTGTTGAATATTTCATCTCCTTGAAGATCAAATTATCATCAGCAACCGGATCGACATTTACTGGTGGGGCACCATGGATGTGAGGATAGTGGCCGGAGATACGTCGCTCCGAATCGAATGGTAGCACCGCCGTATAAATAACTTGTGTGGGATCCGTGCGACCTGGTTCGGTCCACTCTAATTTGAAAGTGCCCGGTTTTGTCGGATAGAGCCTGCCTTGCGCTGGGTCCCAAACAGCACTCTCTTGGTCTGAAAACTCGTTTGGCTTGAAATTAAACCTTGCGGCAAATGCGGGGTAAACGACTGGGTCAAACAGAGGCTGACCAATCTCGACCAATGGGATAAAGATCGGGGCTAGACCGTAATTGGTAATCGCACGAACGGGTCTCGATAGTGAAGGGATTGTGAGACCCACGTAGCTGGCCTCATTCACGTAGCTGGCACGGTTCGGATCTGGCAGGTCAGTTGAGTCCTCCAGGTTATAGGAAGATGGATCGATGTCGGCATCCACATTGAAGTAGTAGGAATCGCCATTGAACCAACTAACGATCTGATCGCCGCCGGCGTCGACCTTCTTAAACAGGACCTGAATCGATGTCCTCGGGTCAAACCAGCGCTCTGCTGTCTCGACGTAAGGATCTGAAATGGATACTTTCGTTTTAACAACGACCAAATCGTCTCCATCGCCATTCGAAGACTGGGCGTCCACCCCATACTGGAGCTGCCAAATAAACTTGATACCACTCGGATTACCAAGCGTCGATCCATCCCGCGCGGGGATCTGAATACGCGGTTCAGCACCATCGCTGCCGAGATTTTCTATCGTATCAACATAAGCGACAGCCGTCGAGATATCAGTTCCCGCTTTACGTGCGACGTCATTCTGGACAGTATCTGTGTTCGGATTGAACAAACCATACACCTCATACTCCTTAACCTTGTAGCGAATCTTCAAGCCAGGGTGCGAGGTAATGTCTTCAACAAAGTTGTCGACTGTTAAAACCGGAATAGTCCCCGCCTCAAACCAGTGCTTACTGACTGCTGGCTCTGGATTACCTGTAGCCTTAGAAGAAAGAGGACCGACAAAATCGAGTCCGTCGACCTGCCCAAGTGTGTTAGTAAAGTCACTATCGACCGTAATGGCAAACTCATGCTGCCAAATCATCGTTAGATCTGTATCCTCCTTGATTTCGAAAGTATAGCGAAGCGGGTTCGCAGTCTCTGCAACCTGATTGACGGTCATCGCCACCGCCTTGAATCTCTCCTCCGCATCGGCCGCGTTGACAAGAGGCAGGTTATTTCCATTCATATCACGATAAATATACTCAGGGACCGTCACTCGAACTAAGTCACCGCTAGTTACGGAATAACCTGCCTCGGTGTAGGGGACAACTGTGCCATCGATTTCCACACTGATAAACTCCATGTTACTGAGTGAGAGATTCGCCTCAGTCCGATGCTCAAAATCAAGAGTGAATCGCTGCGGCCCGCGGAATGAATAGTTGGCAGAACCTGGGTCACTGGTAGGAAGCGTGTAGGTTTTAGGATTCGTCGGGTCAGCCGTGCTGGTGACCTCGATCACCGCAGGTGTGGTCTCGTCGAAGAACCAATTTGGCCAATTTCCAGCTCCAGCAACAATGTCGACTTCGGCGGAGAACACTTCGTCTTGATCAAAACTATCAAACACGAACTCGAGGATATGCTTTTCAGTCGAGCTTTGCAGCACCTGTGTGGTGCCAGCTGTTGTCGAACCAAGCGGACGAGTCATATTCCGGTTAAACCAAGCGCCCGTATCATTGAATTTCTGGGTATCGAGCGGGTCAGCTATGATACGTAATCGACTAATCGACTCGTCGCCCATGTTGGTGACGGTGATCTGCGGCGTGTCGACGTCATTTTGGATCGTGACTTTGACGTCTAGCACCGCGAATAGACTAGCGGGAAGCGAGCAGAAGAGAATGGAGATGAGAAATCTAAGACGGAAGTGTTTCATGTATCAGTTGCGTCCAGCAGTTAAAAGGCGTTGAGTGTGTCTACGGTGCTTACTCGGTTCAGCGTGAACGATCCAGAGACCCTTAGACCGATATCGGAATCAGGCCCCAGGTTCTTATGGAGACCAAAAATTTCTTCTGTGTATGTGC
Source organism: Opitutia bacterium (assembly GCA_029252625.1). GTDB lineage: Bacteria > Verrucomicrobiota > Verrucomicrobiia > Opitutales > Coraliomargaritaceae > Lentimonas. The sequence continues at coordinate 31,477 of JAQXBA010000144.1, forward strand.
CACTGATGACAAAGACGCCATAACCTGCTTGCCGGAAAGTCTCCGGCTCAGCGTCGATAGTTAGATCAATCACACGCGTGATATCCAGTCCGACTGTATGGTCAGGGTGACGTCGGTGCCGGAATGGGTTCGTCGGATGGCTTGCAGGCAGTGTTAGAGTCGTCGTCAGATCGGTCGAACCTAGGGCAAAGCTCCCATCCACTGGCTGCTCATTCATCGAAACACGAGCAGCCGTCGCATAAGGCAGGCGCAGTGCTGTAAGCGCTGCGGCCTTCGCCTTATCACGAATCGAAGTCTCATTGGCCAAGAGCTCTCCTGCTTCATTAACTGCGGCGATCGCAGCAGCCTCGGCAGCGAGTTCAGGAGCGCTAAGGTAGACATCTGAAGCGACAAACTCCTGATATGCATCGCTCGGGCTCTTCGTGGGTTGAGTAAAGCGAGCGACTAAAGTGGGGTCATCTAAGGTCGCAAATCCAGCACTAGTGATATCTCCGTCAAATGGCAGCTCATTTTGAGCTTCAACATAATCAACCATGGATGCGAGGATCGCGTCGACGGCGTCCGAGGAACGACTGCCGATCTCAGGTTGCCCAATGCTACTTTCGTAGTTTGGCACATTGACCAGCAATGCAGCATTCTTAGCGTCGGCGGAAGATATATTCGTAGCGGATTCAAGATCCGTGCGATTCGGAATGACAGCCAGCTGTCCCTTAAAAGTTGGGTTGCCAGAATCTGCGTCGAACAGTAAATCTAAAACAAGATTCCTGGAATCAATCGCGATAATGCTATCCTGCCTCTGATTATATAGTGGCAAACCAGATTCAAAAATGTAAACGCTATTGGTCGAGGATAGGGAGACGTCCGAAGCCAGCTCAACATTAATAAAGATCGGACCAGTGGCGTAGCTTGCAATAGGAAAGACAGGCCCCGCCCAAGTATCCCCGGCGATCTCTCGATCAGCGTAGACGACCGAAATTGTAAAATTGTCATCATCAACTGCAGTTACGGTGTGCAAGCCGTTATAGCTTGGGTCCGAATCAGCAATTTCGATAATGTCGCCTGTGCTGAGACCATGATCAGTTGCAGCTATCTGTGTTACAGTAGCACCGCCACTCGCAAAGCTGTCAACGGATCCACCACCAATCTCCTCGCCGGCCCAGTAATCTTCAGCGACCACTCGAGATTCGAACGGAACTGAGATACTGAATGTGTCGGCGTCAATGACTTCGGCTAGCATCGCACCGTTGTAAACCGTCGCTGAATTCGAGACCGTGATTGAATCACCAGTGGTCAATCCATGCGCGGTGGATGTGATGATCGTTTCGAAAACAATCGGTGAGTAGTCCACCACATCTACCAAATTAAAGGAACTAACTAGGTCTTGAGCAATACCATCGACCATCGCGCGCATGGTCTCACTCGCTAGAAATTGATTATAACCGTCATCATCCTCAATAAAGGATGCGGCAGCTAGCTTGGCAGCACGTTCCTTGGCATCATCACCCGCAGCAGCGTTCGCAGCAGCGATTATGGCGGCCAACATCTCCTTGCCACGTGCGTCTTGGAGAAATGAACCTGATTCGAGTGTATCTGATTCAGTATCAGCGTTCGTATAGGCACCTGAGCCGATTCCATCGACCGCGATGGTGTCGACCAGGCCTGGAGTTAAGTTAGTCGCATAAAAATCAATAAATCTAGCATTAGCATCGGCTTCATTTTGAACGACCAAATTAGCCGCACTCAACGCAGCAGTCTCGACCGTAGCGACATCTGGGCTTGCCACATTCGCAGCGGTTGCCGCGCTGGCAACCAAGTCATCGACCATAGTTTCAAGCGCAGCCGTAGCAATCGGATCCGCAAAGTCGAAAGTTGCGCTCGAAATACGTGATGCTCGCTGCCCCCCAATGTTGCTGTAGAGCAACGGGTCGGTGATCAAGACCACGTCGGCATCATTATCCGCCGTAAACTCGTCCCTCGCAGCAATTGCAACGTGCTTTAAGAGCCGAGTTTTACCCTCGCTGTCCACATGCAAAATAAGCCTCAAGCTCGCAGCATCGTATGTAGATGTCGTATTGCGGGGGTCGGGAGCACGCGGAATGTTGTTCGCGTCCAAGGGAACCGTGACCTCATTAACCTGATTCAACACGACCTCACCGACCCACAGGCCTGTCAAGAGCTCGTTGGCTTGAATCGAAGCAGTTAGCGCAGCCAGAGAAAAAAGAACTGGAAAATAATATCTCATTGAAAGCGGATCAGTTAGCGGAGGGAAGAACCTGAATGGGCACCCAAACTCGGGTCGCTAAACTCGACTCGAAGATAAGGTAAGACTGGGAATAGTCACTTGCGAGATCGCCACGTCGCAGAGCGACCGGCATACGTATCGAAGAACCACCGTCCATGGGTGGAAAATCTTGCGCCCACGCAGTCGACGGAAAATCAACCGGGACACTGCGGACTGGAGCCTCCGAGTCACCCAAGACGGTGACCTGCAAAGAAATCGGGACACCCGACGTCTCGCTCTCCAAAACATGATCAATGCGATAGCTGAGAGGATTTGAGGAATGATTTGTCAAAACCAATTCAAGCGGGCTATCTCCCAACATAAGGCCATCACTACCAGGAACGGTAATTTGTAGCGGCCCTTGATAATCGGAGCCACCGTCGCAAAAAATCCAGAAAGCCTCACCAGAACCGAGCGCTTCGGCCGTTGGATTCAATACCTTCTTCCAAACGCCATCGCTCATCCTGTAAATCGCTTGATCACTGTGCGCATCAGATCCTTCAAAAAACTCGTGAAAACTAGGGCCGCCATATTCTGCAACTGAAAACCCTACAAAATTATAGGCATCAGGAATCCACTCGACCTTTGCCACCACGGGGCGGCCGCTCAACTTCCATCTGAAGGATTCATGCGCCTTGATCAAATAGCATTGGCCACCATAAATTTCGCCAAGATCAGATAAAAAAGAGTGCTCCAGCGAATCTGGATACCAGCGAAGCCAGCCTGCAGCTCGCGATAAATCGATCGCAGGATTTGAGACGAATTGACGCGTAGCCGCATCTCCCGAGTAATTGGCAACACATTCAATCGGCAAACCATCAAACACATCGGATGGCTCAGTCATCAATGGCTCAACCTCTAAATACACCGCATTCCAACCGGACTTCAACTCAATCGTCTGCGTAGGGAATGGCCCAACGCCTTCCTGGGCCGAAAGGGGAGAGAGGCTCAAACACAAACTAAATAATGCAACCAAAAGGAAACAACTGCCAAACAGAGATGACACCTCACGTGTGCATCGATTCAAGATAAGGGCTTTCTTCATAGTAAATTCATAGTAGACACAATCACTTTAGATGGCGGTCGCTCCATCCACCTTCAACGACGCCAGGCAGCACTCCGCGAAACTGAATTAAAAACTGCGATCGACAAAAATGGGGGCGATGGGGGCATATAGGCTCATTAAGTAAGGAAGAGAACTTTAGAAACTAATTAGAAATCCAAGAAAATCTAGCGCGTCAGTTAGTTGAGTTAGCATTGATATAAAGTTAGGACTCCATTTAAGCTGGGCTTATATTAAGTACTAGCGACTAAAAAATGAACGAAACAACCTATTTTCGATAAAACAAATACCCTCCCCCGATAGGCACTAGCCCTTAGGGACCGGTAATCTACGTAAAAAGACATAATCATACACAATGAAGTTTTCGACCTTCCACATTGAACTCTCCAAAGCGAAACACTTTGAAACCACCTATGCAGACCCCGTTTATTGACCAAATCGCCGAAAAACAGAGCCTCCCGCCCAAATCCCGAGCAAAGTGCGCCTTCGATGGAACGTGAAAAAATAAGAACCACCACCCACGCGACGCCACATCTCTTGAAGATAAGTGCCGTTGCACGACCGAAAGCACCACCGCAAATCTCGCATTGCTGCAAGGCGCCGCCCTCATCAATGCCGATGCGGCCCGTTCGAATCACATCATTGCCCCGACTTCAAACGGCCTAACAGACATTTTTTTAACCTTTGACATACGAAGCGGGATCTCGTGTAACGTCTTACTGATATATTCTTCGAAAAACCCAAACAAACGACAAAATACCATGAACTATAAAAGACTCACTGCACTTTCAGCAGCACTCCTCTTCGCCTCTACGGCCAATGCAGAATGGAAATACGGCGTCGGCACCGGCCTAGGCTTAGCAAGCTATGATGGTGATGTTACAATCGATGGCACTGCAAAATTAGACGTCGAATACGATCAAGACGACTTCGAAGGTGGCTTCGGCGGCGCAGCCTTCGCAACCGATGGCACTTGGGTATTCAACCTCAGCGGCAGCACCATCGAATACGAATCCAAAGACACGATCAAAGGCGCTACCTCGGGTCGCACAAAGAACAACTTCGAGCGCACCTTTGCGGAATTCACAGTCGGCTATGTCGCTTACCGCGAAGACGCGATCACACTCACGCCTTACCTAGGTCTAAACTACACTAGTCACGATTGGGAAATCAAGGGTTCAGACCTCAATACCGACTTTGATGACAGCTGGGTGGATGCAGTATTCGGCCTGAAGTTCGACTACAAGATCAACGACGAGTGGACATGGAATAACTCCGCAGAATACACCGCAGGCGATTCTGAAGGCTGCTTCGGCGTCAAAACAGGTGCTTCATGGAAGTTTGCTGAGAACTGGGTTGCGGGTGCTTACGTCAGCCTCGAAAGCGACGAGTTTGAAGGTAAACACGACGGCCAAGACTTCGATTACGACACAGACGTTACTACATTCGGTCTCACGATCGCTTACGTTTGGTAATTCGCCTCTAGCGTAATACATTTCCCAAAGCCACGGCCTCCGCAAGGAGCCGTGGCTTTTTCGTGCCTAGCTTCAGCAAATACGAGAACAAAAACTCTAGCACTGCTAAACGCTTCTAGTAGATCCAACATAAGCGCGCTGCCTCCCAGAGCCGATTCCTTCTGCTCCAGCAAAATTCCACCCTCTCAAAATGCCCCTTCACCCTAAAAAGATGAGTCGAACCGTTAATTACGTTAATTTTCGTCAATTTAAAAGACACAAACTGCTAATGAGTGTAATTAAAAGTGCGGGGTAGCGCAGGCGCGTCCCGCGCCGCACCGACGTTCAAGCGCCCTTGCCAGCACGATGCAGTGCGCACCGAGACGGTGCTGCGCTACCATAAAACCAAAAGTTGCCCCGGACTAAAAATTACACCCCCACACACCCCCGACGTCGCAACCTCCGCGCTCGCCAACCCTCAAACACATACACGGCTAACCACGCATAGAGCGTCACTCCAACAAACAAACAAAGACGCACGGCAAAAGCCTTATACACATCCTTGCCCGAGGCACTATCCTGCACCGCGGGTCCCAGCATAATCAACATGGTGATCACTGTGTTCGACCAAAAGGCACCCGAGACTTTACTTGGCAAAATCCGATAGAGCTTACAGGCAAAATACACGCTAAACCCCAACATCCACAGGAAGAACATCCACAAATTAGGGTGCAGGCTCAACCCATACCAAAAGAGCACCGCAAATACGCCCCCCATAAACGTCGATCCGAGCAATTCTCGCCCCGCATGCTTTGCGTCTACCAACGACACTTGCTGCCCAAGCGAGACCGACTTCATGATAATCGGCAGATAGACCGACGAGTTCGTGAGCCCTAGCAAATACGCGGGAAAAACAATCATTGTCGCCCGTAGAGCGATCCAGTTGGCATCCTTCGTATCACTGACCGCAGGCTTCGATTTTTTCACCGCCACCCGCGTAGGCTCAGGAAATAGGAGATACACGATGCGCTGACAAAGCACTGCGAGCACAACCCCCGTGATCAGCGCCTCGACGACCATACGCCCCGCAGAAAAGTTACCGTAGCCCGCAGCAGAAATTAGCGTCAGCCCAACGGTCAGCAGACCACCCACCGCTGCCTTACGCTTCACGACGGTCAGGTAATTTGAAAAATACAAACCAAGCGCGATGAGCATCAACGCCGTCAGCGGATACGCATTGAGCACCGGAATCATTAATAACCCCGAACCAGTCGTAATACAGACAACCACCAACAACGCCAACAGACTCTTATACCCCATCGGCGGCGCCGGCTTGATGGTAAACATCAACGCAAAAATCGGCGCGATATACGGTAAATTCAGCGCCAAACCATAGGCGCCAGCGAGCGTCAACGCGACCGTCAGAGCGAGGCGAAACACACGGCGTGCACCAACTGGAAGTTGTAAGTTCAAAAGAAGTTAGTTTATGGGAGCGTCAAGCTCCGTCTCGACCGCTATCAACAGTAAAAAAGGCCAGACAGTCCTGCACGAAATGCGGGCAACACGGAGGTCGTCCCTCCCGAAGTTTAATTACCGTAGTCATATTTAAAGTCTATCCACCCTCACTCTCACTCTCACTCTCACTCTCACTCGCCGCAGGCGCAGGCGTCACTCCTCACTAGTAAGCATAACTCAAATAGCTCATCAGCTTCAGATACATGCGCCCCATTGGATTCAAGACCACATGCTCCCCCGTATAAGCGACCACAGTCGCCTGCCCACCGACACGCAACTGCTCTCGCAGGCGCTCGTGCTGTGATAGGTCGAACTCGATGATCACCGGAAAGCGCTGTGACTGGCGCAGCCAATCGCGATTGTTATCAATCGTCGGCAACGTGCCAGGAGCAGGTGCGGCAGTCGCACTCACACCGAGGCCGATGCTACGCACCGTGCCCGTAAAGGTCCGCCCAGGTAACACATCGAATAAAATGCCCACCACATTGCCAGCACGCAGGTTGCCGAGGTTATTTTCGGAGAACTCCGCACGCACCCAGACATCTTGAAGCGCGATCAACGTTAGCACTGCCGAACCCGTGCCGGCATATTGGCCAGCCTCGGCTTGTAAGTCGGTGATGATGCCATTCGTGGACGCACGCACGATGGTGTTCGACAAGTCCAGTTCGGCTCTATCCACGGCCGATTGTGCCGCCTTTAAGTTTGAATTGTTCGCATCGACTTCGCCACCCTGCTGTTCAATGGCCTGCTCGATCGCAGCCTCGGCCGATGACACGCCCGCCTTGGCCTGCTCCAACGTGGCTCGCGAAATTTCAAGACGACGCATCGAGATCGTGCCCTCATCGCTTTTGCGTAATGCTTCGAGACGCGTGGTATCTTTCTGAGCTTTCACCAAGTTTGCCTGCGCGGACAGTAACTTCGCCCGAGCAGAGCGCACCGCAGCTCCCCCTGCATCCACTTGTCGCTGTGTCGTTTCGAGGCCAGATTTGGCCTTGTCCAAGGCAATCGTATATTGTGATGGATCTATCTGAAACAATTTCTGCCCGACCTCAACCTGTGTATTGTTCGTCACCCAAACCTCAGTGACCAGGCCAGCCACCTTCGGCGCAACCCCCACCACGTAGCCATCAACACGCGCTTGCGAGGTATACGGCGTGTAGCGGTCCGCCAATAAATACCACACGAGACTACCGACAATTAACAATAGCACCACTAAGCTGCCAACCTGCACAGAACGCTTTGTCGCCTTTTCTTCAGTCGCCTCTGCCTTGGCCACACTCGCTGCTGCCTCGACCTCAGTCGCCTCCGGGTCAGTCGTTTGAACTTCTGCTTCAGGCTCAGGCTCGGTCGTATCTTTTGAATCACTCATGATTATTTTTCCACATTCGTCTCGATAGACTCGGGGGATGCAGGTAGTGGCTCACGTAGTAGCTCACCCCAGTCGCTACGAGCTTCCATCGACGCCCGAGTGGACTCTGGGATTAGATCCTCAACCGAAGTCTCAGACCAACCACCGCCCAGCGCGCCGTACAGCGAAATCAGTGCCGTAATTTGCTGCCCGGCATTAATCAACTCGGCTTCAGTCTGCGAAGCCACCGACCGTTGCCCATCAAGCACACGTTGAAAGTCAGCATACCCTTCTCTATAATTGGTATTCGCGAGCTCTAGCGAACGCTTTGCCGCGATCACCGATTGCCCCAACGGCACCTGCTTCGCACGCGTGTTCGTCACGCTAATCGCTGCGTTATCGATCTCCTGCGCCGCCTGTAGCACCACGTTTTGAAAACTCTCAATCGCCTGCTGCAAGCGCAGGTCTTGGATGCGAATGTTGTTACGAATACTACCGTGATCGAACACATTCCACGTAAACGAAGGCCCGATGCCTAGCGTCCACGTATCACGATTACCACTCAAGCTATTGCCGGCGAAGCCGATACTACCAAACAGCGAAATCGACGGATACAACTGCGCCTCTGCGATGCCCACCTGTGGGGATTGCGCTGCAATCTGCCAAGCAGCACTTCTAACATCGGGACGGCGCATCAGCAACATCGCGGGCGCATCGGCTAACACACGTGGATCCACTTCGGGCAAAGCTTCGAGCGGGTCACCCATTTCGGGCAAATCCCCAGGTGCACGACCGAGCAACAAACAAAGCGCATTTAAGGTCTGCTGTGCTGTGGTCTCTAGGTCTGGGATAGATGAGAGCGTGGCTAAATACTGTGTCTTTGCCTGTTGCAAATCCAACTCAGAGTCTTGCCCACTCTTAAATAAATGCTCGGTAATCTCAAAGCTACGCTTCTGAATCTTGGCATTCGCTTGGGCAATCTGAATGCGCAACTCACTCGTGCGATACGCATAATAGGACGTCGCCATCTGCGTATGCAGTAATACCTGAAGGTCGCGTTGATTCGCAACTGATGCGAAGAATGCCGCATCGGCAGATTCAATGCCGCGCTGAAAGCGCCCCCAGAAATCGCCCTCCCAACCAAAATTACCGCCCGACTGGTATTGCCGAAAGTTCTGATCATCGCCGCCCTCAAAGCGTTGATCGACATAACTCGAACTGCCAGAGACCTGCTGCACCTGTGGGTAGCGCTGACTCAACGCAATGCCGAGCACCGCACGGCTCTCTATAATCCGTAGGCCAGCGATACGCAGGTTTGGATTGCCCGCCTCAGCAAGCTCGATCAACTCGTTCAGAATCGAATCGTCAAAACTACGCCACCAAAACTCGAGATCGAGCTGTGCCTGCGTCGATGTGTAGCCGAGTTGTTGGTTCAGATCCGATTCCCAAGAATCGAGCCACGCAACCTCGGGGCTCTCCACATCGGGCCCCAGTGTCGAGCAGCCTCCCACAAGCAGCAAAGATAGCACTAAAGCGCCCACTCTTACCTTAAACAATGCGCAAGGTAAGAGTAACGACTTTAGCCGTTTTTTTCGGAGATGCGAGCTCCCTTCAAGCTTACAACCAATCATCCTAAAAAGAGTAATTAAGATCATTTATATAAAGCGTCACGCTACATTTCCCCGAAGAACTTACTGTTGCACGCTAGCAGGAGCCTCGCCCACCCAGTTCATAAAGACCTTATAGCCGAGGGCCAAGACCACGGCACCGATGAATAGGCCGATAAAGCCAGCACTCACCATGCCACCAAGCGCACCAATCAAAATAATCGGCATCGGCGCGTCCACGCCACGTCCAAGCAACATCGGCTTGAGCACATTATCCGAAAGCGCTGCGATGATAAAGTAGATCGTAAAGATCACATTCATGGCCGTCGAGCCATCGCCCCCCATCCAGATGTAAGCGATCACAGGAATCGCAACGATCAATGCAGGCACCTGAATGATACCAATAAAAAGCGTAATCAGCGCCAGCACCCCCGCAGTTTTCAAGCCGATCAGCATGAAACCCAAACCGAATAAAATAGCTTGAATCAATGCCACGCCAAGCACACCGACCGCAACCGAACGAACCGTGCCCGTGCACAACGCCTGTAGCTTCACGCCACCGGCCTCACCCACAAATCGAGTGAACACACGACGAAGCGCCTGTATTCCAGACTGACCAAAAGCCATCATCACTCCTGCGATCACAAATGCACCAAAGAGCAACATCATCGCTTTGGCACCATTCAGAGCAGCCCCCAAGAGCTTCTTAGACAATGCCTTCACCTGCATTTCATTACGCTTCAATGCTTCAGGAAGATCCGTTGCCATGTTATTCCAAGCAGTATGAACACGCTCTCCAACAACAGGCCACTCTGCAACAGACTCACTAGGAGGCTCAATTTCAAGTGTGCCTGCATCTAGTTGAGTGTAAACATCATGCACATGGCTACCAAAGGAATTGCCCAACATCAGCATGGGCACACCGAGCACGAGCATCACACTCACGACCATCAATGTCGACGCCCCCCCCTTGCTTGCCTCCGAGCCGCTTCGCGAGCTTTTGATGCAAGGGATAGAGTGCCACAGACATGATCAAGCCCCAGAGCAAAATGCCGGTAAACGGCGCAAACACATGCGCGCAGAGATAAATAAGAAGGGCAATCAATCCGAAGCGGATCAACACCTCCATAAGCACCTTCTCGATTGAGGCTTCAGATAGTTTAGTAGGATCACTCATAATTGTTCAGTCTTCGTAACCAGTAAAGACTACCTTGCAAACCGCAAGAGTGCAACGACTCAAAAAACGAGCAGATAAATTAGCCTTCTGATTGCTCTGATCGTGCGCCGACTTTCGAATAATAAAAAACGGCCGAAGGGAAAATACCTGAACGTGCGGCGCCCCCGCACCTACCCCTTCGCCAATTCGAACAACTTCTTATCGATCTGATTCGCGGTGATGACGCCGTAGTTCATCGTGCCGAGCCAGCCGGACATGATGATGCCGACCGAGCCTGCATGGTAGAGTCCTTCGATTTGATCCGATAGCTCCATCGAGACCTTGAGCCCTTCGAACTTCGTGCCAAAGGACGTGCCTTGCATCGACTTGGTATAGTGATTCACCGTGCGCGGTGTCGCGGCTTCGATGTGATCGATCTTGTCGCGCACACCCGGGATAAAGGTTTCTAAACTGCTGACACACTCTTCACACATACGGGCTTTCTCGGCTTCGTATTGCGCATCAGTGAGGTTCGCCCACTCATCCCACTTCGCATTCAGCGACGCCACCACCGTGTAGCGCTCGTCCTTCAGATGCGGACGAGTTTCCGGATAATAGACCGAGAACGTATGGCTGCTGGTATGAATTGAAGTGAGTTCGTCAATGGTGTACTCGGGCGCTTTGGAAGTAAACACGAGGTCGCCGATATTGGGTATGGTCTCGCCCTTTTTGATGCCCATATAGACTTGGCAGGAACTGGTGTTGTTACGCACCGCCTTAGCTTCTTTAACAAAGTCTTCGGTGAATTTATCCTCGCCCACCAGATACTCGATGGTGTTACGCACATTGGCATTCGACAGCACGGCCTTACAACGCACCGTGCGAATCGGGAACTCCTCGCCTCCAGTATTTTGGCTACGGATGCGCACACCGACGACTTTGCCATCTTCCACGTCAACGCCTTCGACCAGCGCACACTTACGCACTTCGCAGCGATTATTCTTTAGCTCGGCGACCATCTTCTTGATCAAGGTGTCGGTGCCACCTTGGAAAGTGAACACGCCCTTACTCATAAAGTTGGAGAACACGATACCGTAGGTAATCGCCGGATCATCAATGTGTGAACCGTTGGCATACGAGATCGGCTCCATCAGGAGGCGATGTACATCGGTGCGACCGGGGAAGAACTCCTCAAACATCTCGCCTGTGGTTTGGGTGTTATCGTCGTAGAAATTCATCGCTCGCAGGTGGTCGTAGAAGCCTTCGACCTTGGTACGCTCAACCTTGAAATCGTTGACCAAAATATTGGTAAAGTCGTCGCGCTCGAAAGTCGTCCACACATTCATCTGCGGATTGATAAAGCGTACGTCATTGAGCTGGTGGATCGAATCAGCGATTTCCTTGGTCCAATACTTACGGCAGGACTTGACCATGCCGTACGGAAAGCCGTGTAAGGAGATGTCGAAAATATGGCCGCCGGGGCGCTTAAACCAAGTGGCAAGCCCACCGAATTGATAATGATGCTCGAGCAGCAGCACTTTGTGGCCGTTCTTCGCGAGGTAGTTCGCACCGGTTAATCCGCCTAAGCCAGAGCCGATGACGACCACGTCATATTCTTCTTCGATACCTTCGAGCCAATCCTTTGCCATAATCTTATAGAGAGTTAAAAAAACTAAAACTCAGGCGTCGCACACAAACAGCGCGCTCTGCATTCTAGGGGTAGCGGCATAAAAGACCATGCTTGCTGATTTTTTCAACCCGCAAAATGAGAAAATCGTGCGTCTTAGAATCCGTTCACGCTGACAGGAGCCTTCTCCAACTGATCAGAGTCACTCATCTCAGCCAGCATGGCATCGAGTTTAGGATCAAAGAACATCAACCCATTGCCTATTTTTTTGGCACGCACAGCGCCATTATCCGTTTGCATCTCATAACCAAAAGCGGACGGATTTTCCTTAGCCTTCCCCCCCGCTGCCGGCCTTGCCGTTTTCTCTTTCTTCTTCCAATACGAGCCATTGGCCTGAAGAGCAAGTAGTTGATTAAACTCATACTCCGTCATCGTCTGGCTACGTTTATAGACTTCGACCGCGGACTTACCATCCACATACAGTACATGCATATCCCAGCCAGGCAGCACACGCTTCTCTTCCAGCTCTGTCGACGACGGTCGACGACCGTCTGCGGTCTTATAATACACACGAATGTCAGTCGAAGCCGAGATCAGCTCTAGATATTTGAGATAAGGCATGCCACGACGACGCGCTGCCTCGACTTCATCATTACGATACATAATACCACCGGATGAAAATAGGCGCCGCTCGATCGAGTCTCGACGCTCTCCGATGCGAGCCTCACCTCTAGAACTGAGCGCAGAGAGCGCTACGATGGCACACAATAGACCGAATAGAAAAGAAGACTTGGAACATTTCATGATTGAGATCATGCCTGCTTGTAAGCTGACTAGGCTCGGCAAACAAGCCTGAATCGCATGAAGAACACTTTCTATAACGACTTCGACCTCGAACGCTTCCCGGATACCCCCGTCGCTAAGAGCGACTATCGTAACGCCTTCCAAATTGAACGCGACCGCATCATCTTCTCCTACCCCTTCCGCCGCCTGCAGTCGAAGACCCAAGTCTTTCAATCCGGCGAATACGATTTCTACCGCACACGGCTGACACACTCGATCGAAGTGGCCAAAATCGGCCGCTCCATATGCGAATACCTGCGCGCCAGCTCAGCTCTTCTCAACGAGCGCTTCTACATCGACGCTGACCTTACTGAAGCTGTCGGACTCGCACACGACATGGGGCACCCGCCCTTCGGTCATATCGGCGAGCGCAAACTCAACGAGCTGATGGGCCCGAACGGTGGATTCGAAGGCAACGGCCAGACCCTGCGCATCCTCACCGAACTCATCTACGAGCGTCCAGGAGCCACCAAAGGCATCGCCCCCACTCGCGCCTTCCTCGACGGCGTCATGAAATATAAGGCGCTGCACAGCGAATGTATCGACACCAACGCCGACGGTTCACCGGATTATCCCGACAACCACTTTATTTACGACGAGCAAGTCCATTGGCGCCAGACCATTTTTGACAGCGAGCAAGTCCCAGACGAGCTAAGTACTCCGCACGCACTCAACTCTTTTAAAAGCATTGAATGCCAAGTCATGGATTGGGCCGATGATTCCGCCTACTCACTGAATGACATTGTCGACGGCATCCATGCCCGCTACATCAATGTCGGTAGCATTTCCGAATGGGCCTCAGGCCAAACACTTAACCAGTTTGAAAGCACACTCATCGATAAGCTCTGCCAAGTCATCCGCGAAGACCGCTATGAATCCCACTTTGGCGCGCGGATCGGGCGCTTCGTACACGGCTGCACCCTCACGCCACGCAGTGGCTTCCTCAGCGACCGCACCCACCGTCACGCCTTCGACCTTACCATCGCTGACAAGGTCAAAGCCGAGAGCGCACTTTACAAGCGCATCGCTCTCGACCTCATTTTCCGTTCGCCACAGCTCCAACAGATCGAGTTCAAGGGCGGCCACATTTTAAAAAAACTATTCACCGCACTCTGTCAGAATTGTGCCAATGCCGATGGTAGCGGCCTTCGTATCCTGCCAGTGCAAGTGCAGGAATTGATCAAACAAGAGACCACCACCGCAGGGCGCCATCGCCGCCTTTGCGACTTTACTGCCGGCCTGACTGACAGCCTTGCAGTGCGCACCTACAAGCGTCTCTACGATCCCGACTTTGGCTCGATTGCCGAACTACTGTAAGCAGCAGCAACGGGTGCGATTAAATAATTGAACACAATTGGACAGTACAAAAATCAAGCTATCGTACTGTTTACACTGGTTTAAATCTTAGCCAACTTCTCACACAATAACATACTATTTGCCCTAAGCATATTGCAGCGCTCAAATCTGCTCACACACAAACTAACTATACGCAGATGAGAAAAAAATATAGACCAGAAAAACGTAAAAAACGCAGAAATAAGAACATAAAAAAAGTAAGACAAATACTAGAATTTATATTTGCAAAAGTACTATTCGTAATCGTCAAACGACTACCTTATCGCGCACTTTTCTGGACATCCGCAACGACTGGTCACCTGATATTTAAAATTCCTTTGGTCAGAAAATTGACAAGCAGCAATGTACAAGTCTCTTTTCCGGATAAAAATAAAGGAGAGGTTAAAAGGATCGCATGTAAGAGCCTCTGCAATCTGGTGCAGAATTTATTTGAATTCATCTGGTTTTCTGGAGAAGCCAAGCGACAAGCAAAACACTTAACAATTTCACTAAAAACAACTGAACTTGCAAAAGAGAAAACAAAAAAAAATAAGGGCCTGATACTTGTAGCTCCACACATTGGGAACTGGGAGCTGGCTGGACTAATGTCCACTAATATTTTTGATCTACCCATTGCGGCAGTTGCAAAGAAACTGGATAACCCCTACCTTGATAAACTAATTATACAAAAAAGAAGTGCTGAAGGCACAAAAATCATCCCTAGCAATGGGGCAGTTAGGGGGATGATGAGAGCTTTGAATAAAGGTTACATTGTAGCTACTTTAATTGACCAAAACATACGTGCAAGAGATGGAGGGACATGGGTAGACTTTTTCGGATTGCCAGTATCATCAAGCCGTGCACCAGCTATGCTTGCCAGAAGGCTCGGTTACGAAATCGTTCTGTCAGGATGCATTCGCATAGGAAGAAAATACACCATCGTCACTGAGGCACTCCCTAAATCAATTTCGGCATATGAATCGGATCAGGAACTGGTTCAAGATCTGATGATCGCCACAGAAAATCTAGTTTACAAGTACCCAGAGCAATATCTTTGGCTCTATAAAAGGTATCTGCACATTCCAGAAAAAGCTAATAAGGTAACAACCGATAAATTCCCCTTTTACGCAAAAAAAGTGGCACCACATTTCTACGATGAAAAAGTCCCACCCGAAGAAAACTATTTTAAATGAGCACGCGCTGTCTTGATTTTTGCCTAGCTCTTGGAGTGCAGGAGGAACTGTTTAATTAAAGTTTTATATACAGTCACTTTGTCTGGGATGCTTCTTTGAACCCTCGCTCGGCATTCACTCTCGAAGCTTAGTCAAATTCAAAAAAATTACTAGCAGTTTTCGCTCCGTTCGACAATATTCGGCGCACAGACAAACTTCAGCGACATCACCGTCACGTAAAGACCGAGTAGCACCATCGCCAATGCGATACCCCCCAGCATACTAAAGAATCCGTGCTGCACCACCATCATCACCAGCGCCATGATCGGCATCACCACCATCACTGCGGCTGGCACTAGCGCAAAAGCAAATGCGATACGGCGGTGCTTTAAAAATACCACAAACGTGATCAGCGCGAGCGCGGCTAACAGCTGATTGGTCGCACCAAACAAGGGCCAAATCGCTTTCCACACTGGCAACACCGAGCCATCTGGGGCGGTGAACGTCCCAAACGCAGCAGCTGCAGGCAATACCAACACCAGCAAGGTGCCGAGGTAGCGGCTCCACGCACCACGCCAATCAAACAGCTCCTCCACCAAGAAACGCGTCAAGCGCGTGCAAGTGTCTAAGGTCGTCAGTAAGAATGTGCTGACCGCTAAAGTCGCAAAAGTAAGGCCGACATCTTGCGGAATGCCGAGCGCAGCAAAAAACACTGCCGAGCCACGCGCAAAGGTTGCCACCGGCCCACCTTCCAGACCGCCGGAGACCCCAACACAGGCCAAGGCAAACACCGCCAGTAGCCCTTCGACTAACATCGCTCCATACGACACCTTTCTGACATCACGCTCCGTCTGGATCTGCTTCGAAGTCGTGCCACTGGCCACGATACTGTGAAAGCCACTACACGCACCACACGCGACCGTGATAAATAAAAATGGCACCATGTAACTCCAGTCCTTTGGATTAAAACTGGTATAAACTGGCAACTCGAATCCACCGCCGTGAACGGCTAGCCCGACCACGCCGAGCAACATGATTGCATATAAAAACGTCGCACTCAAAAAATCGCGCGGTTGCATCAACACGCCGACCGGCAGAATCGCGGCGCAGTAGCAATAGATCAACACCGCCGCCATCCAGACCTCTTTACCCATGGCCGGCGCGGGAAACTCAACCCCAATCCACAGTCCGAGATACGTCAGCGCCACAAAAGCAGGGATCACAATCTTATAGGAAACCCCTGATTTACGCGCCACCAATCCAAAGACCAGCGCCACCAAAATAAACCAAGCTGAAGCCGTCGCCACCGCAGGTTGATTCATGAAGCCCGCGACTGTCAGATCCAGAAACACCACGATCACATACACCAGCGCCAGCAGCACAAAGATCAGAAACAGCTTACCCGTCGTTTCGCCGATTAGCTTACGACAGGTCGCCGTAATTGAACGCCCGCGGTAACGCAGCGACATCAAGGTGCTGCCAAAGTCATGCACCCCACCGACAAAGATCGAACCGACGATGATCCAGATCCACGTCGGTAACCAACCAAACACCGACGCGGCAATGATTGGGCCCACGATCGGCCCCGCCCCCGCGATCGATGAAAAGTGGTGCCCAAACAGCACCGATGCGCGCGTCGGCACATAGTCGACACCATCATTGATCTCGCAGGCAGGCGTCTCACGAGTCGGATCGATACCACAACGCGCCTCAAGAAAGTGACCATAAAAACGATACGCCACCGCAAGCAGTAGCGCAGAGAGAATTAGTAGAGGTAGTAGCATAATTAGTAAGAGGTGCGCCCCACCGAAGAAGAGCCAGCACGAGATGGCAATGCTTTTGATCAGACTCACGCTGCGGCTTTATTTTTGGTTAATCGTCAATCAGCAGAAAAGGAGTGTGGCACAAGCACCCCCCATCTTCCACCATACAATATACCATTGACAGTATATACTGAAGAATGAATATCACCTCTTCATGGAAGCCTCCGACATTTACAAGTGCATCGCTGACCCGCAGCGCCTCCGCATCCTGAATCTACTCGATGCGGGCCCGCTCTGCGTCTGCCACCTGCAAGAGATTCTCGAAGTGTCACAGGTTAAGATGTCCAAGCAGCTCGCGATCATGAAGCAACTCGGGCTGCTCGAGGCGCATCGCGAAGGCACTTGGATGGTTTATCACTTAGCCCAGCCCGTGCCCGGGCTGATCCAAACCAATCTCGATTATCTGCTCGGCGGTAAATGCGCCGAATGCAACCAACTTCAACAAGACCACATCGCCCGTGGAAAACTGATTCAAGTCATCGCACAGGACAGTCCCGACTGCCCTCAATCCGTCTGCGGACAAGAGCAATGCTGCTAACCTCTTAAAGTGATACAGACACTCACACTCATCATCAAAATGACCCAACAACCATCCAACAATCTCCAGCCAAGCGACGCTCCCAAACCCGGCTTCTTCAAACGCATCCTCACCAAGGTCGATACCGCGATGAAAGAGAAAGCCGACGAACAAGCCAAGAACAGCTCATGCTGCTCCGACGACGATAAGGGCAAAGGCGGCAAGTGCTGCTAATTACCTTTTGAGAGGGCTTCCGCTTGCCGGCACGCGGCACAGAATCAAGCATCTAGCTGACCACACAACTATGAGCGGCACTCCGCAAGCGGAGGCCCTACGTCCTTAAAACCACATGCTCACCGAACTCATCAACCACCTGATCTACGACTGGGCGGGAATGGACCCCGAATCCAAATTCACTGGAGCGGTCCATTTCTTCTTTTACGATACGATCAAAATATTCCTGCTACTGGCGGCCATGATCTTCGTGATCGGCGTGCTGCGCAGCTACCTCCCCGACCATAAACTGAAGCAATGGATGAGCCGCGGCGGCCTGTGGGGCAATTTTATCGCAGCACTTTTCGGCGCCATTACGCCCTTTTGCTCCTGCTCCTCAATTCCGATTTTCATTAGCCTACTCCGCGCCGGCGTGCCACTCGGCGTGACCTTTTCATTCCTCATCACCTCGCCGATCATTAATGAGTATCTCGTAGTGCTCATGGCAGGCTCGTTCGGAATACCGATCACCATCGCCTACGTCGGCAGTGGCCTTTTTATTGGCACCATCGCTGGTGGCGTGCTGGGCAAGATGCGTCTCGAAAAGCACCTGGAGCAAGACATTATCAATGCCAGTGACAGTCAAAGTGGCCAGCAAAGCTACACCGTCATGGGGCGTATTCGTTATGGCTTTGATGAAGCGGTGCAAGTGGTTCGCCAGATATGGTTATGGGTCCTCATTGGTGTCGCCATTGGAGCGTTTATTCACAACTACGTGCCCGAAGAAATGATTCACGGCGCGATGGCAAAGGCAGGTATCTTCTCGGTGCCGATCGCCACCACCCTCGGTGTGCCCATGTATGGTAGCTGCGCAGCGATCGTGCCAATCGCGGTGGTGCTGTTTCAAAAAGGCATCCCGATTGGAACGGCGCTGGCATTCATGATGGCAATGGCAGCACTCAGCCTGCCCGAAGCAATCATGCTTCGTCGCACCATGCAGCTCAAACTGATCGGCATTTACTTCGGCATCACCACGCTCGCGATCATCTTTACCGGCTATTTGCTCAACGCGCTCGCACTCTACCTTTAATCTAATCCGGGAGGGAAGAGCTCCGCCTCGTCCGCCGAACCACCCAAATCATACGCGGACGAGACGGAGCTCGTCCCTCCCAAGAACCTTAACACGTTCCCACTTTCCAACCTTAACACTTATTTTTATGAAACCAAAAGTCCTCATCCTCTGTACTGGCAACTCTTGCCGTAGCCACATGGCCGAAGCCATCTTACGCGCCGCCGCGGGCGACCTCTTCGACGTCTTTAGCGCTGGCTCAAAGCCTAAGGGCGCCGTCCACCAGCTGGCATTACAAGCAATCGAAGAGCTCGGCATCAGCACCGAAGGCCACAGCTCCGACCACCTCGATCAATATCTCGATCAAGGCATCACCACTGTCATCACTGTGTGCGGCAATGCTGACCAAGTCTGCCCGACTTTCCCAGGCATGGTCAACCGCTACCACTGGGGTTTCGAAGATCCCCCACACGCACAGCGCAAGGGCGAATCTGAAATCGACGCCTTCCGCCGTGTTCGCGACGAGATCAAACTCGTCTTCGAAGCCTACGCATTCGGCTACCGCGAGGCAATTAAGATGTAACCTCAAAGGCAACATGACTATGGAAAATAATAAAGAAACCGGAATTAGTTTTTTCGAAAGATACTTAACGATTTGGGTCGCGCTCTGCATGCTCTCGGGGATTCTCATCGGCAAATTTCTGCCAGCGATCCCTGAGTTCCTTGGAAAATTGGAGTATGCGAATGTCTCGATCCCCGTAGCAGTGTTGATCTGGATTATGATCTACCCGATGATGATGAAGGTCGATTTCAAGAGCGTCAAAGACATTAGCAAAAACCCGAAAGGCTTGTTCGTTACCTGGATCACCAACTGGCTAATCAAGCCCTTCAGTATGTTCGGCATCGCATGGCTGTTCTTTTACGTCATCTTCAAAAATCTAATCCCTGCGGAACTAGCCAAGGATTATCTGACTGGTGCGGTCTTGCTGGGAGCAGCACCGTGCACCGCAATGGTCTTCGTCTGGAGTCACCTGACCAAAGGTAACCCAGCGTATACCGTGGTGCAGGTCGCCACCAACGATCTGATCATCCTTATCGCATTTGTGCCGATCGTAAAATTCCTTTTGGGCGTCAACGATGTCTTCGTGCCATGGGATACACTATTTTTGTCGGTTGCGCTGTTTGTGGTGATTCCACTAACAGCGGGTGCGCTGACACGAAGCCACATGCTCAAGCACAAAGGCGCTGAATACTTCGAAAATACATTCCTACCGAAATTTGGCAACCTAACCATCATTGGTCTGCTGCTCACCCTGGTCATCATCTTCTCTTTTCAAGGCAATGTGATCCTCAATAATCCCTTACACATAGGTTTGATTGCGGTACCTTTGGTGATTCAGACCGTGCTCATCTTTTTCATCGCTTATCTTGCGGCGAAAGCGCTCAAGCTACCACATAATATTGCGGCGCCAGCTGGTATGATTGGTGCATCGAACTTTTTCGAACTGTCAGTGGCAGTCGCCATTGCGCTGTTCGGAACCACCTCACCCGTGGCGTTGGTAACCATTGTCGGCGTCTTGGTCGAAGTGCCCATCATGCTCGCCCTCGTAGGATTTGCAAACAGGACCACCAACTGGTTTCACGACTAATTCACGGGCGCAAACAGCTTCTCGACGTATTTCGCAACCAAGTCGTATTCTAGATTCACTCGATCGCCGACCTGCTTAGTGTGTAGATTCGTCACTTCCATGGTGTGCGGAATCAGCCAAATCGCGAAGCCTGACTCATCCACCTCAGAGACGGTCAGCGAAATACCATCCACCGTGATACAGCCTTTGCTGACGATATACTTAAGCTTTTCGGCATCGGGCTTAATTCGAAAAAAGAAATCCTTACCGCGCGGCTCGATAGCTTCGATCTCACCCATGCCATCCACGTGACCGGATACGAAGTGCCCGCCCATACGTGTACTCGGTAGCAACGCGCGCTCCAGATTCACCTTGCCACCTGGCCCAACCCCATCGATCGAAGTCAAGCGCTTGGTCTCGCCGAGTAGATCGAACTCAATCCGTTCCGCATCAAATGCCACAGCCGTCAGGCAACAGCCATTCACCGCGATACTGTCGCCCATTTGCAAATCCTTGGTTACCACTTCTGCGGCCAACACCAAGCGCCATGAATTTTGCTGCTCTTCAAAGGACACCACAGTTCCAGTTTCTTCAATAATTCCAGTAAACATAGGGAGCAATAAATCGGATTCCGCATTCTTGTCGCCAAAAAAGCACTCGCCGCTAACAACCTAGGCTAAATAAAGTGCTCTTTAATTTGCCGAAAAGCACATCACCTAGGCTTGACATAGATGCAAACTCTCCTTTTCTCAGCATCTTTTCAAATCGGACGCCAGAGTAGCTCAGTGGTAGAGCAGAGGACTCATAAGCCTTTGGTCGGCAGTTCAAATCTGCCCTTTGGCACCATTTGAAGAAATTAAACCTCTCGTGAAAGCGAGAGGTTTTTTTGTAAGCAGACATCACTTTAAGGGCATATTTGAACTGCCAGGGCAGATTCACATGTGACTTCAGCTGCCCAAAGGGCACCCAATGCAGCCATCCTACGCTGCGCTCCGGACAGGCAAAGCCCGCAATCTCGATGCTAATCGTACTGCGCCTGCCCTCAGCTCTCTCCTCTAGTCGACCAACTCTGGGAGCTTCGTCTCGGTATTAATCCCAATGCGCCCTTCACCCTTCAGCACACTCAACAGGCGAGTGCCAATAAAGTCGGCACGCCAAGTGCGCAGCATACGGTGCCGCTCGGGGTCGGCGACTTCCGCTTCGAGGACAAAGGCGGTGACGTCAGCACGATTGCCAATCAGCGGCGGATCGATCTCAGCCGCTAAGCATATGCCTTTAATCAATGCCAAAGTGAGATCAACGCGAGATTCATAGCCATCATCAGGAGAAGGCCCCTTGTGTCGGCCGTTGGGTAATTCAGGCAGCTCACCTGACATGCCACGTTCTATCGCCGCCCAAATCTTCGAGCGATTGCGCTCAAGTGCGCGCTCGGTGAGCCCACGGCTGGGCTGAATCGCTTCAGCGGATTTCGGTGGGCGTTTCATCAAAGAGATGATCGCATCGTCGGATAAAATAAAATTGCGCGGCAAGTTGCGCTCACGGGCCTTGAGCTCGCGCCAAGAGCCAAGCGCACGCACGATGTTGCGCTGTTGATTGGTCAGCGAACCACTGCCCCGCACGCGTGGCATATCGGCCTCGGGATCAAATTCTTGATAAAGATCTTCGTTCTCGTAATGCTTCATCTCGTCGATGATCCACTGCTTGCGACCGAGGGCATCGGCCTTGTCCATAATTTTATCCATTAAACGAGTCGAGTAGCGTACGTCGTCTTCGGCATATTCCATCTGCTTGTCAGTGAGCGGACGTGCGACCCAGTTGGAGCGCGTCTCAGATTTGTCTAAGCGCACTTTCATTAAAGTCTTGAGCAATTCGCTGAGGGAGATCGTCGAGGACATCCCCACAAAGCCTGATGAGCGCTGCGTATCGAAAATATTCTTCGGGTAGGCACCACAAGCACGTTTGAGAATAGTGAGGTCCTGCTGCGCATCGTGCAGTATCTTGACCGTATTCGGGTCTGCCATGAGCGTGGCAAAGGGTGACCAGTCTTCGATAGCCGGCGCGTCGATCAGCTCACAATGCCCATCGGGATAGCCGATTTGTACCAGACCAAGGGTTGGGTAATAGGTGCGATCCCACACAAATTCGGTATCGATGCCGACTGCACCAGCCGCTTGGGCGGCCTGCACTGCATCTGCGAGGGCTTTTGTCGTCGTAATCATGTGATCACTAAAGTCACTAAAACCAACACCATTGGAAAGCAGAATCTCAAGCGGAATGCTGTTATTACATCATATAGGCGTAAAAATACCCCTCACTAGCCTTGATGCCGGCCTAACTTTCGTTCAAACCTAATTAATTATACCATCAACTTTCCCGATTCCGTAGCGACCGACCAACATAAATGGAAACCATTCCCAGCATACGCGTTGAAAATCTTACCCGCCAATTTGGTGGTCTCACTGCGATTCAGAACGTAAGCTTCACCGTCAACCGCGGTGAAATCGTCGGCTTCCTTGGTCCCAATGGCGCGGGCAAGAGCACGACCATGCGAATCTTGTCCGGAATCATGCCAGCAACATCTGGCTCAGCGTGGGTTAGCGGCGTCGCCGTGGCACAGGATCCGCACCTAGTGAAACAGCGGATCGGCTACATGCCGGAAAACAATCCACTGCCGGACGACATGCGGGTGATTGAGTATTTACGCTTCCGCGCGCGACTCAAAGGCGTCTCTGCCCGCAAGTTGCGGGATACCGTGCAAGAGGTCATGGAGATCTGCGATCTCGCACGCACGGCTCGCCGCAAGATCATCGGCACACTCTCGAAAGGCTTTCGTCAGCGGGTGGGTATCGCCGATGCGCTGCTCGGCAACCCTGAAGTGATTATCATGGATGAGCCGACGATCGGCCTCGATCCGCATCAAATTCAAGGCATCCGTAAACTAATTAATAATTTGCGCGGACGCCTAACCGTAGTCCTATCGAGCCACATCCTACCGGAAATCGAACGCTCTTGTGATCGCGTGATTATCATTAACCGCGGCCGCATCGTGGCCAGTGGCACCAGCGACAGCCTGCGGCAGGAATTTCTACCAGGGAATCGCTTCGAGCTGCAGGTCGCAGGCAGCGAACGCAGCGTGATCGAAGCGTTAAAAGCCAAGGGCGTTGAAGTCGAGGTTTTGCAAAGCGAAACTTGCGTGGACAATACCCTGAACTTAACGGTACGCGTCGAAGGCAATGGCGATCTCGGGCCGCAACTCATTGCCGCACTCAACGATGCCGCGAACTGCACCCTCCACAGCCTCGCCCCACGCGTGCCTAAGCTCGAAGAAATCTTCCTTGCCGCGACCAAGCGCTCTTGGGAAGAAACCATCGACAACTCCAAAGCCCAGCCGATCGCTATCGCCCAGTCCTAGGCATTCATCAATTTCACTATGCGTAATTTTTTTGTCCTGCTCAAACACGAGCTTCGAATGCTGCTGATCAGCCCGCCGACCTACATTGCCGCGGTGCTTTTTCTTGGTTTAATGGGATTTCTCTACTGGGCCATCTTAAGGGGGATGATCAACACGCCCGAGGAAAGCCTACCACTTGTCCAGTTCCTGAGTGTTTTTTGGATTCCAGTATTCTTTGTGGTGCCGCTACTGACCATGCGCAGTATCGCAGGCGAGCGCAGCACTGGCACACTGGATACACTGATGACCACCCCCACCTCGCGTGTGGCCGTGATTCTTAGTAAATTCGCCGGCGCATACACCTTTTACATGCTCTTATGGCTCGCGACGCTCAGCTTCCCATTGCTTGCTGCGAAGTTTTTCCCCAGCGCAGCACTTAGTGGCAGCTTGCTGGAACCTGCCCCCATCATCGGCGGCTTCACATTCCTGGCACTCAGCGGTATACTATTTATTTCCATCGGCATCTTCGCCAGTAGCATCACTCGCAGTCAATTGGTAGCCGGCATGCTCAGCTTCACGACTCTGTTCGTCGTCATTATCGGGGGACAACAACTCGGCAACATCGCCGAGGGTGGCGCCGATCTCTCTTTCTGGATGTCCGAACTGGTCAACTACCTACAAATCTTTCAACATCTCGACGATTTCTCGCGTGGAGTGATTGATACGCGCCCCTTCTTCTACTATACTAGCATCGGCTTGCTCTTGCTGGGATTGTCCACCCTCGTGATCGAAGCGAAAGCCTGATGAAACCAAGCCGCTTTAACGAATTCCGCTTTGCTCGCCGCTTTCGCACCGCCAACCGTGGGGTGCAGATACTACTCAGCTTGAGCCTCATAATCGCTCTGAATTACATCTCGGCGAATTATTTTAAACGTATCGATCTGACAAAATCAGGCGCCTACACGCTCGCTCCCGAGTCGAAGGCCTACATCCGCGCGCTCAAAGAGCCTGTGGAGATTATTGTTACCATCCCAAAAGAGACGGAAGATGATGCCCTCGAGATTATACGCGATGATCTGAACAAACTTCTACGCGAATACGAATTTGCAGGACTGCGCGATGGCAAAGCCTATATCACCGTCGAATTCGTCGATATTTACCGCCAGCGCAAACGTGCTCAAGAGCTCGCGGCGAACTACAATCTGACTAAAGAGAATGCGATTATCATCTCGTCCGGCGATAAAGTGCGAGAGATCAGTCAGGTCGGCCTCTACGAATATGACGATGGCAAGACTCGCGGCTTTCGTGGCGAGCAAATCTTCACCTCTGCCATCCTCGACGTCTCAACCAAAAAAACAGAAAAAATCTATTTTTTAGTCGGCCATGGCGAGATGCGCTTAGACGACGTGGATGCTCTGCGCGGCCTCTCCCAGCTGGAAAGCTTCTTGCGCGAGCGAAATTTCGAGTTAGCAACACTCGACTTAGCGATCGACGCAACCGTGCCCGAAGATGCCTCACTACTCATCGTGCCCTCTCCGCAAGCCAGCTTACTGCCCGAAGAAGTCGAAAAGCTGCGCCGCTATATGAACGTTGGCAACGGACGCATGATCACGCTGATCGACCCAGGCCGTCGCCACGGGATGGATGAACTTTTCTTCGATTGGGGCGTGCTGGCTGAAGACACCGCCGTCATCGACACTGGTACGGATTTTCGCGCCCAAGGCGGGGACTTAATCATACGCCGCTTCGCCGAGCACCCCATCACACAGCTGCTCATAGACTATCAAATTACCACACTCTTCGGGCAACCTCGCTCCATTCGCGTCGATCCGACATCTGCCAATGACAGCCGCCTGCAGGTCTATCAACTCATCGGCACCTCTGATCAGAGTTGGGCTGAGCGAGACTACCGCACACAGAACCCAGCGGCATTTGATCCTAAACGAGACCAACAAGGCCCAGTCAGTATCGCCACCGTATCCTCTCGTAATTCCGGAACCGAACTCGGCATTACAATTCCGGGTGGCCGTATGGTCGTGTTCGGCAACTCCGACTTCATCGCGAACAACCGTCTGCGCGCTTTCGGCAACCACACCTTATTGATCAATTCGATCAACTGGTCGCTCGACCGCACCAGTCTACTTAACATTCCGACACGCCAACTAGAAAGCTACCAAATCGTAATGAGCGAACGCGACTTGCAGCGCATGCTCAGCTACTTTGCTGGTATTCCCGCCATCACTGCTATTTTCGGACTCCTCGTATTTTTCATTCGACGCCACTAAACCCGATGCGATTCAAATTCACAGTATTTCTCCTGACTCTCAACGTCATCACCTTTGGGCTGATTTTATCACTCAATAAAAAGACCGAACAAGCCAACTCACAAAGCGGAGGCCTTTCTGCAATGATCGGCCGAGAAGTCATCGAAGCCGACCGCATCGAACTCAACGGTAAAGGTCTCGATACACCACGCATTTTAGAACATGATGGCTCATCTTGGAAAATAACGGAACCGATGCAATGGTCTGCAAACTACTTTGCAATCAACCGTATGCTCAACCAGCTACAGTTTCTCGAAGAAGAAGCATCCTTCTCCGTCGCCGAAATTGAACAAACCGGCCAGACCCTTGCTGACTACGGCCTCGAGGAGCCCCAGTTACATCTCACGATCTCTCATGAAGACGAATCCATCGAGCTAAGCGTCGGTACAGCAACAGAAATCGGGAACAATTTCTACTTACTCGGACCCAGCAAGGAAGACGTTTTTGTCGTCAACAGCCAAGTGATTGAAAGCCTAATGGTCGATCTTGGTGATCTCCGTAATCGCGAAATCTTCAACATTCCCGTCTTTGAAATCAACGCACTCAGCCTACAAATTCGCGCACCTGAGGCAGTCGGCAATGCCGACTTCAGAGTTCGTGTCGCGCGAACCAACAACGGCTGGATCTTTGAAGCCCCCCTCACCGCCGAGGCCGATGCCACTCAAGTTGCCAACACGATTAATACTCTCACGGCTGCCAAGGTCATCGAATTTAAGGAGCAGGAAGCGAGTGATCCTATCCTGCAGGGCTTAGAAAACCCAACGATGCGTGTTACATTACACGGCAACAAACGCCAACAAACACTCCTGATAGGCAACCAGGTACCCACGGCAAGGATCGAGGAAGCCCCCAGCTATTTTGCGCGAATCGAAGACAATCCAACAGTGTTCACCGTGGCGGCTGCACCGTTCGAAAAGCTGCGCGAAGCTCAAGAAGGACTGCGCGAGCGTAGCTTCATGAGTTTCGACCCGGCCGCGCTTACTTCAATTGAACTCTCCGAAGGCGACCTGCAGATTCGCCTTCAGAAACTTGAAACCGGTGGCTGGCAGATGATCGAAAGCACTGCCGAGACCGACATCCAACCACGGCACGCCGACCCCGAGGTAATTACTAAATTAATCGACGATTTAAAAAACCTGCGCGCCAGCAGTTTCGCTGTCGATTCGCCGACTCCGACCGACCTTGACCGCCTCGGCTTCAACACCCCGCGCCGACGCCTCAAACTGTCACTCGGCGACGAGCAGACCACACTTCAACTCGCCCATCCGGAAAGCGACAACGAAAAACTCTACGCCCGCAGCGATAGCGCCGAATATATCTACACCGTCGATCGTCGAGCCACACTGCAAAGCATACCGCTCAACGCAGCCTACTATCGCAAGCGGACACTAGACACGTTACCCGAAGCAGCTAAAATTAAAAGTATTCAACTAGAGAATCTATTGACTGGCCAAATCATTTTCTCACGAACACTCAAGGGCCAAGACCTCACTTGGTTAAAAGCGCTCAACGATACTAATGAGGTGAAAAAAGAAGCGATTTTAACGCTGCTAGACGCTATTCGCCAATTTAAAGTAAAAACGTATCTGTTCGATGAATACCAAAATGCTTATCGACTCGACAGCGAGACCACACGGCCTTGGCTGTATCGACTCAGCGTAGAAATCCTACTCCCTGGTGACGAAACAGACCGCAGCGACACACGCAGCTACGTATTTGCTAAGCGCTTCTCAGGCACCGTCCAAGTCGGCGCATCAAGTCTGCACAATGTAATTTTCGAGATCCCTCAAATCACTCTTGATGCGCTATACACTCTAACTGATGACATGCAGCCTCCTCCCGAAGCTTCAAATCAACCGATCCCTGAACCGGCACCGATTATTCCGGTGTCCGAGCCCATCAGCTCAGTCGACACCACGACCGCACCATAATTGATATTCGAACAGGTCGTTATGTGGGGGAAAATTAGAGCGAGAGGATTTCTATTCCTAGAACCCTGCCTCGACCTATTGCTGCTAATATTGTTTTCAGCACAAGCCTTTGTTGCCGGCTGCCTATTGATTTACGGCTATGTGCCGACCCCGACACAATGGCTAAATGAGACACTCTCGGAGCAAAAAATCGACGGCTTCTATATCCAAGCAGAAAGCTTTCGACTAAAGTTAAATGGTGAAATCGAATTAACGAAGCTGCAAGTCTATCACAGTGAAATGAGCGACCCGATAATGACGGCCGACAACACCACACTTCGATACACCCTACACAATCAAGGCGCCTATCAATTCACTCCGACTACCATTATACTCTCTAATGGGACCCTACAAATGCCAGCGATTTACTCGCCTGACGGCAATCGCACCACAATACTTGAGCGCGTCGCTTTTCACATCAGCCTCAGCGAAGGTGTCATTCGGGTTGATTCATTTGCTGCTCAGCACGCTGATGTTCGTCTGCGCGGTTCCATTGACTGGCCACTCAAAACCCTCAGCAGCACCGAAACGCCGCCGATTGAACGATTTTACAAACTCATTGCTGTCATCCTTAAAGAAAAAGAACGCTTTTCAGCCTTCATACAACCGACTCTAGAATTCGCCATAACCGCTCGGCCCGACGACTCGGTAGATCTGTCGGTTCGCTTGTCATGCGAACACTTAAAGCACACCTACGCGACAGGAACGAACTTCCACTTTCAGACCAAATTGAAATTACAAAATGGCGTAATCACACCCCTGGTTCCGCTGATGCTTCGGGCGAAAGAAATCCATGTCCCTAAGTTCGACTTTGCGGCCGAGCAAATATCCGCACACGTCGCCACCGACCAATGGATAGGCCTCATGAATGGAATCTGGCCCGATTTTTCCATCAGCGCTCAGTCAATGACCACACATGGGGTCGAACTAGAAAGCTCCCAAGCCATTATTTCTCCAGCGAACTATCCAGACCTACAATTTACCGGTTCTACCAATGGCCACAAAGGTGCTGTCGCATTTAAAGGGAAAATCAACAGTGCAACCAAGAGCGGCCAGATACAAGCCGAAGGCAGCATTGATATATTAAAATTTTTGCCAACATCCGCACTCACACAACTGCCGATACTCGAGTTTGGATCGACGCCCCACTACAACCTCGCAGTGACTCTCGACGACGGACTAAAACTAAATAGCGCAACCTTCAGAATCGATGTAAATGACCTCACTGCAAACGGGCTGACGTTTAATAGCATCCACGCAGCAGGTCGCTACAAGGAAAACCTTTTCGATTTAGACAGCATACTCATCGAGCGCGGCAAACAATGGATCGATGCGACCTACAGTCGAAACAATACATCCAAAGACTTTAAAATAACTCTACTTGGCTCTGTGCTCCCCAGACAATACAGCCCAATTCTTCCAAAATGGTGGCCTAAGATATTCAAAGATATCGACTTTAGCCAAGCGACGTATAGCTACGGGGACTTCGTTATTTATGGCTGCAGCGTTCCCGCCCCTAAGGTATTCTTCTTCGGTCAAGCGGTAGCGCACCGCGCATCCTACCGTACTGCGCTGATCGACCATGGCGAGCTGATCGTTCGAGGTCGCGGCAATTACTTAGAACTGCACAACATCAAAGCGACAGCTGGGGACGGTTGGGCGAAAGGCGATGTCAGCTTCACCTCTGGAACAATCCCTGGCGATGGCCCGCTCTCGGTTCGCTACCACCTCGATTCATTGATGCCCCTCGATCTCGCTTCGAAAATATTCGGCGGTACGATTGCATCTATCATCAGTGATTTCGAAGTCACTAAACTACCACGAGTCAAACTAGTCGGAGTAACCTTCAACGATGCCTACCCACAATACGCAGACAAAGGCACCTTCTATCTAGACGCTGACATACGCACGCCACTCACTTTCAAAAAAACGCCCCTCGACCACTTAAAGTTCAAGCTGCGCAGCTGCAATGAAGCGATCTATCTGCGAGATCTAGAATTTGGATACGCCGATGGGTATGGCAACGCACAGATCGACATCGAAAAAACTCCCAACGACAGCAATCATCTGCGCATCAAGCTAAATCTCCGTGACGCTAACCAAACAAAGGCCATTGAAAACCTACCTAGTTTCGACGGTATCGAAACTCAACTAACACAGGCCCAATCTGAAACAGACGAAGCAGCGCGTAATCCAGGAAAACTGGAGTTAAACCTACACGCCCAAGGACCAATAGATAATTTGTATGCTTTTAATGGATACGGAGACTTCGTGACTCACGACGAACAACTCGGCGCAATTCAACTGCTTGGGCCACTATCCAGCTTGCTAAAAAACACGCGTCTTAGCTTCACCTCATTCAACCTCGACCAAATGACAGCCCGATTCAAAATTGAACAAGAAATGATCAACTTCTCCGATTTGATCATCGAAGGTCCTCGCACCAAAATCTGGTCGCAGGGCACGATGTATATCCCAGATCAAGCACTCAACATGGATGTTCGCATCAAGCTGTTTGAAAACATAGGCAACCCAGAATCCACGATAAACACCTTTCGTAAACTGATTTCTTCTCCTCTGCCTAACCTTCTATTATTTAACTTAAAAGGAACCATACACGACCAGAAAATCCGCTTACGCTACGATCCACGGAACTTCGTTCCAGGACTCAAACAAAATTAACGACAAGACAGCGCATCGAATAAAACGCGACTCGCGGCCAAACCAGACAGCGCAGCCCCTTCAATTCTAGGCCCGCCAAAACCATCCCCTGCAAGTAACAAACCCAAATCCGAGTTATGAAAATACGCCTGTGGATAGGGGTTTAATGGCAACGTAAAGCCCCAACGATGGCAGGAATACTCGAGAACTGAGGACTGCAAATATGCTGAGGCTGCTTCAATCATCAGAGCACCGCGCACATCGTCCGCCGAGTCCCAATGCTCCTGCGCGAAATCGGCATTCGCATGAATCGTTACTGCGGGTACTTCTTTTGAAATACCCTTCTGTTGATTATCTGCAATCCAAGTGATTGGAGATTCATTAACCGGACATGCTCCATGATTTGCCAAACCACTGGGTCCATCCAAGATCGCCAAAGTCGCCAAGCCAAGATCGTAACGAACGGCACGCAACGCGGCCAACTCTACCCCAGCATAATCGACTGCACTTGTATCTAATAAAGCTAGCGCTTGCGGGACAGGCGCAGTGACCACTAAATAGCGGCACCGGTAAACCTCGCCGGTCGCAGTCCGCAGTTCCCATGCGTTCTCAGTCCGCAGCACCTCAACAGCGGTCTGCGAGAGATGCACATCTAAAGTCTCGCACAAATGCTTCGCCACATCAGTCATACCGGACCGACCGCAATAGCGTGGATAACCAGCGGCATTCGAATCGGACGGGGCATGGCAAAACCACTCCTGAATCACGCCAGCTTTTAGCCATTCATCTACATAGCGTTGAAAGCTTGGTTCACGCACCGTAAAAAACTGCGCACCATGATCGAAACGGCCACCGCCCATGCGCCGAGTCGCCATACGCCCGCCCACTCCACGGCCTTTATCAAGCACGCCCACCGAGACTCCAGCACGTTGCAGTTCGGTAGCACACAGAAGGCCAGAGATGCCGGCACCAATCACTAATACATCAATCATATTTATATTAACCTTCGATTTAAAACTGCTTAGCTAGGCAGGCATCGAAGCAAGTCTTTATATCCGTAAACTCCCATTCGAAGCCACGATTCAATAATACCTGCGGAAGCACGCCGACATCGGCGCACAGTACTTCGATTCCCATCTTTCCAAACAGGGCTTTGACCGCTAATTCTGGCATCGGAAAAAGTGTAGGCCGCTTTAACGCCGCGCCTAAAGACTTAGTGAACACCCGATTCGTCAAAGGCTCTGGTGAAACCACATTAAGCGGCCCCTGAATCGATGTATCTTCGATCGCCAGCAACAATATCCGCACTGCATCTGGCAAGCTCACCCAGCTCATGTGCTGGCTACCAGAGCCAATCACCCCACCGAGGCCCAGCTTAAAGGCAG
Organism: Opitutia bacterium; assembly: GCA_029252625.1. Classification (GTDB taxonomy): domain Bacteria; phylum Verrucomicrobiota; class Verrucomicrobiia; order Opitutales; family Coraliomargaritaceae; genus Lentimonas. The sequence continues at coordinate 63,859 of JAQXBA010000144.1, forward strand.
GCAACATTTTTGTCAGCGCACCGCCTTGCGAGCTTAATATCATGCCGATTCGTGCTGACACTGAGCGTATCCCAGCATCCTTTAATGGCTGGGCCGCACCCTCCCATTGCTCACAGACATGCGCAAGGAATCCGTCTCCTAGAGGCGAGCCCTCAGTCACGCCAACACCGCATTGATGCCCATAATAATTAATCCCCGATGCAGTGATATAATCTGGTGGCGTTGGCTCTTTTAATAACGCACCGACTAATAGCTGCGCTCCGCCAATTCGACTCTTTAGTATCCGATCCTTAGTGCCATCAGTCCAACGCTGTGCAACTGGTTCGCCAGCGAGATGCACCACCACATCGACACCTGCCATCGCACCGGCATCGATCGTTCCTGCGTCCACATCCCATTGCACATCCGCACTCGCACTACGCGAAAGCCGTCGCACCGAGTGACCCTTTGCCTCAAGCGCAATACACAAGGCATGACCCAGCATGCCAGTTGCGCCCGAAACTAATACCGTTTTCTTGTGCTTATTCATGCCTTAAACTTTGCCAATGCGCTCAACGCACGCGCACGCCCAGCTTGATGGTCGATGATTGGTGAAGGATAGGCATCTGCCCCAGTCACTTCAAGTAATCCAGCGGATGCCTTCCATGGTTCATGTATGTACTTTGTTGGCAATTTTTCCAGCTCCGGCACGTAGCGCTTCACGTACGCACCATCTGGATCAAACTTCTGCCCCTGTATGATGGGGTTAAAGATACGGAAATAGGGTGCTGCATCAGCGCCACAACCACCACTCCACTGCCACCCGAGTGTATTACTTGCAAGGTCAGCATCCACTAAAGTATCCCAAAACCAACGAGCACCATCCTGCCAATCCTGCAACAAATGCTTTACCAACAAGGAAGATACAATCATCCGCACACGATTATGCATCCAACCAGTTTGCCACAATTGGCGCATTCCAGCATCTACAATCGGGTAGCCCGTTTGCCCCGTCTGCCAGCGCTTCAAAGTCACTGCATCGGTCTCCCACGGGAACGACTCATACTCAAGTCGCAACGGACGATTCGGCGTATCCGGAAAATGATACAATACGTTGTAAGCAAACTCGCGCCAGTAGATCTCCTTTAGATACACCTTCGGGCCCTCTGCCGACTCATCACATTGCGCACGCACCGCCGCGACAATTTGCCTAGGACCAATCAAACCCCAACGTAAATAGGGCGCTAGACTTGAAGTGCCCTCGAAGTCTGGGCGATCACGATTTACATGATAGTCATCAATTGGCCCCTGTAAAAAAGTCGCCAAACGTTGATGTGCTCCAGCTTCACTCACACACCATCGCTCAGCCATTCCCGCGGACCAATGCACCTTTGGCAATAAACTGAACTCCTGCAACGCAACAGAGCTCGGCCATGTTACGCGGCTCTGCAATCGATCTAAAGCTGGCTCGACAGGGGCCTCCACGGCTCTTACATGGACTTTCTTCCAATAAGGCGTATATACTTTATATGGCTGCCCGGCGCCGGCCGCGACCGTATGCGGTTCATTTAGCAGGCAACTATTAAAACTTTCCACCGCAATTCCGTCGTCTCGCAGCGAACGCTTGACGTCCATATCGACTGCACGCAGTGGCCCCTCATAGCGACGGTTCCAGATCACCTGCGTTGCTCCCGTCTCCTCAACCAATTGACGCAAGACCTCCAAGCTATTACCGTGGCGGAGTATCAACTTCGAGCCATGCTCCGCTAAGCGCGAATCCAAACTCTGTAGCGCATGGTGCAGCCACCATTTCGACGCGCCACCGGGAGGCCAACCAGCATCCTCTTCGGGCGACCAAATAAAAACCGGGATCACATCGGCGCCCGCTTCAATCGCTGCTACCAAAGCAGAATTGTCGTCAAGGCGCAGATCGTTTCGAAACCATAGAAGTGTGGTGGGCATGATACAATAACGGCGATGAGACCTAAAACTTACATAGCTAGGCCAATATTTGAACTGTCCGCAAGCTTTCCGCGCTCGCCTCTTGATTCTAGCAGAAAACTAGGCAATATCCGGCCCATGGATACAACTACCGCTATACACCAACGCCGCTCTATTAAACATTACGACCCCGATCACAAAATGACCGAAGTCGAGATTCAAGAGCTGCTCGAGCTCGCGCTACTCTCGCCGACTTCTTTTAACATGCAAAACTGGCGCTTCGTCGTAGTGACCGACCACGCCAAGAAAGTCGCGCTCCGGGCGGCAGCTTGGGATCAAGCTCAAGTCAGTGAAGCATCGATCTTGATCGTGCTCTGCGCGGATCTACATTCCTACGAAAATGGGGGGCGCTATTGGGTCCACGCACCAGCGCCAGTACAAGAGATGCTGGTGCCGATGATCGAGCCATTTTATAAGGACAGCCCCCAGTTGCAACGCGACGAAGCGATGCGTTCGATCGGCATCGCGGCACAGACTCTCATGCTTACTGCTAAGTCGATGGGCTACGACTCCTGTCCCATGATCGGCTTCGACCCAATCAAAGTGGCCGAAATCATCAATCTTCCTGAGCATCACATCATCGGATTGATGCTGCCAGTCGGCAAAGCGCTTAAAGATGCGAATACACGCGGCGGCCAACTCAATTACGACGAAGTCGTATTTACGGACGGCTTTTAAGCACGGTAGAAGCGACACTCTTGTCGCTTGCCGCAACCCCCAGCAGAAAAAAAAGCGACAGGAGTGTCGCTTCTGCAAAAAACCGCACCTCTTGCGAGATGCGGTTGATTTCAAATGATCCTGTTGCTTAGGATTCGGTGACAGGTAAGAATGCCTGTATCACGATTTAGCCTTCTCCTCGCACGCGTGCGTCGGCGTCGATCGCAGCCAGCACACGCTGCATCTCAACGGCAGCCTCGACCTTCACTTTGATCAAGTCCTCCGGATCGAGCACATCGCTGCGACCGAATACGTAGAACTTAATTTTCGGCTCAGTGCCAGATCCGCGAACGGCAAAGCTGTAACCGTTACTCAACTCAAGGAAGTAGAAATCCTGCGGTGGGATCTTATCGCCGTCGGCATCAATAATCTCGTCTTTGCCGAAATCAGTAAAGCCAGACACCGAAACATCGCCAAATGCCTTCGGCGCATCGCTGCGATAAGACTCTAAAATGTTCTTAATTTTCTGACTACCTGCAGCGCCTTCGTAGTAGATGTTAATCGTCTTCTCTTCGTAGTATCCATGTTGCAAATACAGAGAGTCGAGAAATTCAGTAAAGGTCATGTCTTGAGCCTTTAGGTATGCAGCGACTTCACAGAACATGACAACCGCGGCATTAGCATCTTTATCGCGCACTTTATCGCTCGCTAAATAACCATAGCTCTCTTCGCCACCAAAGACAAAGTAGCTGGAATAATCCAGCAGCAGATCCGCACGCGTCCAAATATCGCAGGCATCATAATCGACTGCTGTGCCTTCTTTTTCCATCAACTGCGCCTTCATTTGCGCTTCGTAAGCAGCCAGCTTGGCACCGATCCATTTAAAGCCAGTCAAGGTGTTGATCGTTTTTAGCCCGTGCCAGTCAGCAACCGCCTCCTGCATCGGACTCGTCACAAAGGTCTTAATAAAGACCACATTATCACCACCGTCTTCGGGGATAATTTCAGCATCCTTAAGTACGGAAATTCGGTATTCGGCGAGGATCGTGCCGATTTGATTGCCCGTCAATAGTACCATCTCGCCATTGCGATCACGTACCGCGACCCCCATGCGGTCGGCATCAGGGTCTGTTGCCAGAACCACATCTGCACCCACTTCATTGGCCTTCGCGATACCCATCGCCAGGGCTTCTGCATTTTCCGGATTCGGCGACTGAACCGTCGGGAAGCGTGGGTCTTGCACCATTTGTTCAGACACTTCAATCACTTCGACTCCGAGTTCTTTCAAAACAGGTACAGAACTGATCGCACCTGTGCCATGAATCGGAGTGAACACAATTTGCGGTGCCTGTTGCTCCATCACTTCAGAATCAATCACCATCTCTTTCAACACGTCTTGATAGGCCGCATCATCTTTGGCACCAAGCGAGATGACCGGCGCAAGGTCGATATGGAGGAAAGCAGGCACCTCGGACAGTTCCACCAAATTGACTAAGTCGACAATGCCTTCGGCATGCGGAGAGACCACTTGTGCGCCATCATCAAAATATACCTTAAAGCCGTTGTCATGCGACGGATTGTGGCTCGCAGTAATCACGGCACCACAAGTCGCTTTATTTTGCCGCACCGCGAAGCTCAGCTGTGGCGTCGAGCGCGGCCCTTCAAAGATCAAGGCCTGGCCGCCGAGCTTGCACCATGTTGATGCCGCGAGTTCACAGAAGTGACGCGAGAAATGGCGTACGTCATGCGCAATCACAAAACGGGGAAGATCATAGCTGCCGGTCTCTTTGAGGTAATTCTCAACATAACGAAACAGCCCGATCGTCGCGCGCACGAGATTGAAATCGTTGAGCACATTCGACCCAACCGCCGCATGCTCGGGAGAGCCAATTGCGGATAGCGTGCCGGTTTCAGCGGTCGCAGGGACATTGCCAATAGTGCGACCACGTATGCCGCCAGTACCAAAGGCCAGATTCTGATAGAATCGATCATTCAACTCGTCCCATTGCTCATTTTCGACCAGCTCAACGATACTCGCGCCAGCCCAGTCAGGTAGAAAATCGGCACTCGCCCAATTCTTTAAATTGACGACGGTGCTTTTAAGCAGAGAACCCGCGGCTCCGGCGGTTTCGATTTTTTCAATAAGGCTCATAATAATGAATTAGGAATTTAGAACGTGTTATTCGATGATTAGACCTTCAACGATCGCAGGCTTCTCCGCGAGCTCGGCCCATTGCACGACAAAGTCAGCTTCATCCGCGGCAAACAAGTGGCAGATCTCAAACCAGATACTCGGCACGCCGGTCTCATCCGTCTCGATTTCTTCGCCCGCAGCTTTTAGCCAACGGGCGAACATACGCAGTTGATCTCTCTGGCAAGATTTTGGCGAATCGACACCCTCGGCATTCTTGACGGGGCTAAAATCATCCGCACGAGCCGCTTCAATAATCACTGGATTCCTTGCAAGTGGTAGTGCATCGAACACAAACATCTCAAACTTCACTCCATTCGCAGCCTCCGGAATGACGGTCACACCATCAGTACTAAGGCAGGGGATTTTCTTATCTGCACGGTGAAACGGTAGCTTCAAGTCCGATGTGGTGCTTCCGGCACGCGCAATAAATGCACGGTCAAAAATGTGAATCGCGACACTACCACCATTGAAGCGGATCGAGCCATCCGCATTGGTCTCCTCCTGCATTGCATCCGGCATGTCGCTATATTCCACCACCAGAGCCGCGTCATCCTGCATACAAAAGTGGCCGACCTTTTCGAGCGCGTAGGCCTTGGGCACCATTTTGCTGGAAAGCTCTGACTGGCCGAGCACGTGAAAACCAATGAATGCGGGGTCGATGCACTGAATAATAGGATTATCCACCTGAAAATAACTCACGCAATCGACGCCCAGCTCCTCCATCTGCGCCACCGCACCACTACGCACCAAGGCACGCAGCGAACCACCGTGCCCATCTGGCGTCATCGCAATCTTCGATTTCTCAGCGAGCAGGATCTTGCCGTCATAATCAACCGCCGGCACCAGTCCCTGCACAATGAAATGAACCGAATCTGCGTTGATTCCAAAAAAATCGGACTCCTTAAAGGCAGTCACCGTGGCATCGTTGTTGATCTCACTAGTAAGAATGAACCAAGGAATCGTCACACCAAAGCGCTCACTCGAACGCGCGATCTTCTCTGCAAATACTTGAAACAAAGTTTTCTGTGACACTGGCGTCACTGGATAGGTGCCTTTCGGCCCATCGTAACCAAGGCGCGTGCCCTGACCACCGGCAACTGTGAATGCTGCCACCCGCCCGGCCGCAATCGCGGCCGAACCCGCCTCGACTGCCGCGTCCCACTGCGCTTGGTCGCCTCCATTCGCGGGTAGCGCGGTGTAAGGCGCTGGCGTCAAACCATTCAAATTAACCGAGCTAGTGTGCTCGCTGTTAACGTGCTCAGCCACCAACGAATCGACTTCCGCGAGGTCAATCGACGCCGCTTGCGCAAGCAATTGCGCCTGCCCATCGGCATCCAGTTCGTCGAAATAGCGGAAGACCTGCCCTTGGCCAGCCCCTTGAAATGCTTGAATGAGAGACGCGGTTGATTCGGAATGATTCATAACTAAAATCAAAATGGACTAATGCGCTGCATCAAAAATGCAAACCTCTATGCACCGCGTCTGTAAAATCAAAGTTAAACTCCCTAGAGCCTGGTCCACGGTGCCAATCAAGGTTCTTCCGAAAAACGAAATAGCAATTCATCGGGACGTGCGTATCCAAGCCGCTCGCGCACCACTCGCTCCATAAACTCGGGGTCTTCCAGCAATCGCGCCAAATACATCTCCTTTTGTTCAAACTCTTTTCGAGCTTGTGTGAGCTTCGCCTCAATTCTAAGCTCACGGACTCTGAAATTTTTATATTCTCGATAGGTCTGCACCATAAGGCTGCTAAAGAATACGATCAATGCCAACAGCACTCCCATCATCATGAGTAGGATTACGCGTTCTTTTCGCTGTGCAGAATTCGGCATTAGACTCCATACAGAAGGTCATTTTTTTATTATTGGAAAGGGTAAACTCAGCTTCGCATAGAAGATTCCACCACATATGTATCAGGATTATTTTGGATTTTCGGAAATGCCCTTCCATATCACGCCTAATCCGCGTTTCCTATTTCTCAGCCCGACCCACGAAGAGGCGCTGCAGCACCTTCGCTACGGCATTGAAAATAAAAAGGGCTTCATCGTCCTCACTGGAGAAGTCGGCTGTGGCAAAACCACGCTGTGCCGCAAGCTTCTCGAAGAATTAGAAGCCAATGAAATGTGCGATACCGCGCTACTCTTAAACCCCAGGATCTCAGAAACACAGCTCCTCAAGGGTATCATGAAAGAACTGGGAGAAGACTCTAAAGCCCGCTCCAGCAGCGATCTACTGGACAAGATGAATGACGTCCTACTCGAACGCATCGATCAAGGCCGCGAAATCGTACTGATCATCGATGAGGCGCAAAACCTTTCCTTCGAAGTCATGGAGATGCTGCGTATGCTCTCCAACCTCGAAACCTACGACCAGAAATTACTACAGATTATCCTAATGGGCCAGCCTGAGTTGAGCCTTAAACTTGAGGAGGATCGCTTGCGCCAGTTGCGCCAACGCGTGCTGGTCCACTACGACCTCAAGCCACTCAACGCCGCCGATGTGCAGCGGTACATTCAGCATCGCCTCAGCCTCGCAGGGAGCAACGGCCAACCACGATTCACGCCACGTGCGATCAACAAAATCGCCAAAGGCAGTCTAGGCATTCCACGCATGATCAATAATCTTTGCGACAAAGCCCTACTCGCCTCCTTCATCCGCAACGGCACCGATATCAACTGGTGGGATGCACGCCAAGCCCTCAAAGACGTCAACCGGCTACACCAGTAATTTTAAACACATGAGCTTAATCAACCAAGCCCTGCGCAAAGCGCAGCAACAGCGCACCCCCAACCGTGAAACCACACCCGCGGACCAAACCAGAGCGCCACAGCAGAACAACTACCCCCAGCGCAGCAGCACCCCAAAACCAGGACTATTAATCGGGCTCATCGTCGGCATCGCCGTATTAATTGGTCTCGTCGCTGGACTCACGATTATCGTGCTGCGAAACGCCCCCGCTCCCTCGGCCCAACCAGCCACTGCACCCGTTGCGGCACCAGCGATCAGCCAACCCGCACTTCAGCCCCTCACCGCGGCACAGCCTTCCACCGCTCCGATTCAAACCTCGAATTCAGGCAGCCCAAGCGTGCTCGATGAATTACGACAGGCACGTCAAGCAGCAGAAGCCAAGGCAGCCGAAGATACACTCGCAACCAAGAAAACCGCGGCCCAACCCAGTCAAGACATCATCAAGTGGCTCTCTAAAGCCAGAGTATCCGGCGTGCGTCTCTCCGGAAGCGGCAATAAAGTCATCCTCAACAACAAAGCCTACTCAGTCGGAGACACAGTCAATCTAGCGCTCGGGCTAAAAGTCCTAATTATTCTAGAGAAGCGCATCCTCTTCGTCGCTCCCAACGGCAAGAAGTATATGAAGCAGATATAATCTGCGAAGGAACGAAACAC
>JAQXBA010000043.1 GCA_029252625.1 Opitutia bacterium
ATTCTCACCAAAGAACCCGATCAAATCGAGCGCACCATTCCTTACACGGATGAAGAAATGGAAGAGAAAATCGCCTCAGCTATTGAGGACTACGAATCTCAGCCTGAACGCCACGAAGAACTTAAGCGGAATAAAAAGATTAGCCGTAACGATCGTGACCGAGCGCCGAAACGAGACAGTTCAAAAGACGCCGAACAGTCGGACCAGCTGAAATCGCGTCGTGGCCCTCGCCGTGGCGGACGCAACCGTAATAAGAATCATGAACAACCAGCGGACAACACCTCCACACGCAACGATGAGCGTAACCATTCAGGCTCTAAGCCAAAAACATCACCAGTCGGAGACAAGAATACATCCGTAGAACCTAAAAAGGACAGTCTATCACTGAAGGTAGCACGTCCCGGACGTAATCGCAGCCGCAAACCTGTAGTTAGACTTGATGAAAAATACCCAGCTTATGAGCAGTCTAGTAGTGCCGCGGCAGAACGCCCAAAAACCAGTTCTCCACAGCCACAACCTGATTCATTTCAACCCCGAGAAGTCAGGCTTGCAGCACCCATTCCTGCAAAGGGGAAGAAGGCCAGTAAGCCAAAGAAAACACCAGCGGTTAAACCACAGCAGCAACTCGAGTTGATATCCGACACGCCCGCAGTGAAGAAAAAAGCAGTAAAGAAGGCTACAAAAAGGGCGACTAAAGAAGTGGCGACCAAAAAGGTGGCAGTCAAAAAATCAGTGAAAAGAGTCGCGACAAAAAAAACGGCCACTAAAAAAGTCGGCAAAAAAACTGCTGCTAAAAAGGCGACCAAGAAGACCGTTAAAAAGACCACGAAAAAAACTGATTAGAGCAGGGGACTTGCTGCTTACCATTCAAAACCGACTGCGTTCAGAAACGCACTGGCAATAATGTTATGCCCGACGGCATTGGGATGTACGCGGTCAGCACACAGCTGCAAGGCATGATTATGCACCAACCATGCATTAAATGCCCCCTGCACATCGACAAAACGGAGCTCATTGCTCACAGCAATCGCACGAGCAGCCGCTCCATAGCGATCCATCATCTGGCGCATTGGCTCTTTGACATTAGTCTCTAGGAAGAAAGGTGACATAACTATCATGCCCTGCACCTGAGGTAATGTGCGCTCGACCAAGCCCTGCAACTTTTCGCTATAGGCCTGCAACGACACTTGCTCCACAAGTGGGTTGTCAAACTGACGCCAGACATCATTGATCCCAATCATAACTGATACCCAATCTGGTTGATGTGCCAATACATCGACATCCCATCGCGCTTCTAAATCAATCACACGGTTGCCTGAGATGCCCGTATTCAAATAACGAACCTCGGCCTCTGGATGGTGCGCGTCCAATAGCGCCCGCACCTGCGCCACATAACCAGCGCCGAGGTCCGTGCCACCGGATTCACGGTCACGACCACAATCGGTGATTGAGTCGCCGACAAAGAGTAGGGTAGTTGATTCAGTAAACAGCATATGGTTTCAAAATTGATTTCCGGCACTAATATATACGCTTAGGCGAGCCAGTTGCCATCCTCAATACGTGTCGACGAGAAGCGTTCGAAGGTCGCATCCGTCATTTCATAAGCCCACGCCTCACCGAGCCTGACGCCGCCCGCGCTAAAGTAATCGACGCGCACCCTAACATATTCATTAAGTTGGTTTGGTCGATCTGGCTCAAACCCTTCCAGCACATCAAGTTGAAAAAAATCTACTGCCCGTGGGAATGACAGCACATAACCCTGCACCCATTCGTCGCCACCTAAAAAAGCTCCAGGGTAACCTACATGCAGATCGTAAAGCTCACCACGGATCTTGGCTGGAATCGCCAAACCAACCTTACCCTCACAAAACTGAGG
>JAQXBA010000162.1 GCA_029252625.1 Opitutia bacterium
AACAAGAGTAAGCATCTCATCCTTAAGGTTACTCTCATCAAGCATACAATTAATGCGCGCTGCAAGTTCCTCAACAGCTCCTACTCCCACTAAGAAACGAGCCTCATTACACTCAAAAATTTCTCGAGTTCCGCCAGAACAATCTGTTGCCACAACTGGCAAACCATAACTTAGGGCCTCTAATACAACATTCGGCAACCCTTCCCACATCGAGGATAAGACAAATAGATCCGCAGCCTGATAGAAGTCTTCTACATTGTCCACAAATCCAGGCAGTTGGAATTCTTCCGAGGAGAACCCCAGTTCATAGGCGAGCGTAAGCAAATGATCACGCTCGGAACCATCTCCGATGATAACAAGCCGGCATCTCCTTTTTTTTCTGACAATCGCTACAGCACGTATCAAGGTAGCAAAGTCCTTCTGCGGAATCAATCGGCCACAACCTAGTATTGTAATTTCATTATCACTCCCAGAGCGGCCAGTAAGCGAAGGCATCACTACAGGGTTTCGAATCAACTGGAGCTGACTACTGGAAAGCCCCAGCTGAGTTTCGAGCTCTTGTAATGTATTCTCCGAGTTCGCCGTAATTTTATCTGCAAATGGGTAGAGCCATTTCATCGCTCGAAAACTGATCCACGCACTTAGCTTCCCGCCCTTTTTAATATTCTCTATGGAATTCGCTTCGCGAATAACAAGCGGCGTCGACTGGCAGCCAAACAAGCGACGGGCTAACAGAACAGTTAGATTACAATAAGTAAGAGTCGAAATGAGGATATCTGGCCTATGTTCACGGCAATGAGTTGCAATTTTATTCGCCAGCACAATACGGCGAAAGAGCCGACCGCCATTCGTCCCCAAAACTATTACATTAACTCGATCATCCAACCTGGAGCGCATAGGCCCGTCCGACTTACAAACAAGATAGTCTACATCCACTCCACTTCTCGTCCAGTAATTTGCGAGTATGATAAAGACATTCTCTGCGCCCCCACCTCCGAATCCGGGAATAAATAATGCGATACGCTTCATTTGACTGATCGCCACCGACTTAATAAAAACGCGGCCGTGGCCCTCGCGCCGGGGCTGGTCGTTGGCGCAGGATCTGACTCTCGTTATCCTTCAGATAATAAAGACGCCCCATGACAATCGCCATGAATACAAGCACATGCTTCATATAGTAACTCGGCATAAACATATTGGACACCAATACTGAGACGACAGCAAAGGCGATCCAGAGATACTCTTTTTTCAGATGATCATGCTGATGCGCAAAGAATCCACTGAGTGCCATCCACAAAACACTCATCATTGGAAAATAGAATAAAAAGAACCCGAGTCCCCCATAATTACATAATAGCTCGATATAATTATTGTGACTATAATAACCATCCAATCCCGCCATCACGCGAAAGGCTTCATTCCCATTGCCCCAAAGCGGACTTTGAGCCCACAAATCAAAGCCAACCTGTAGCATCTCCAACCGGAACTCTAAACTTTTCTCAGGATTAAATGTGCGAGCAACTGGATCAAAAATATCAATGATCCGCTGAACTGCAACCGTATCTCGAAAGGCAAAAAAGGCACCGGCTGATAACATCAGACCCACGGGAATCGCGAACATCAGACCCAATACTATGTGCCTACGCGTGTAGATTGCATAGCAAAACATCGCTGCAAGAAATATCCAGATCAACCCTTGGCGAGAACCACTACGCAATACGACTAAATAAAAACCACTCAGCAATGCCGCCAAATACATTAGATTGTCTGGCTGTATTAATCTACGCAAAGCAATCCCACTACGCATTAAGCCACTCAATGCCATGAAATAGGCCACCCCAACAATCACCGACAGAGCGGACGCATTTTGTGAACCACCTGTGAGGGTAGACTCATAATTAACTCGGTTATTCAGTCGCCCCGTCGATGCTTCTGCACCAATCAATCCTGGTGCCACAAACATAAAAAAACTGATAGCTAAAACCGCCAAAGGAAAAGCATACTCTAACAACTGGAGTTTACCCATGCGCCGAACCACTAGAAATGTTACAATCAGAATCGCCATACCGGTTCCATTGTTCCATGCACGACTACCCGCATATGGTATCAAAGGCATGACCAGCACCGATAGCAGCACGAAAAGTATGTATGGGATCATTGGACTAAGTTTTTCGAGATACCGCCCCAACTCCCCACGAAGCAACACTTCCATTCCAAAACTAAGCACAACCATCCCCCCCGACAATGTTGCAAACCGTCCAAATCGAGGCCCTGAAAGGACTAGCATGAAAACCAGAAACAAACATAGGAAACATTCAGTAATGATATAAGGTCGCCGACGAAGCTCTAATAATTGATAGAATAATTTTGTCATATGATTTACCCAGGAAACACGAAGCGGTTATCTACAAATTTTCAACTTGGATTCCATCCAGCGGCAATTGCCCCACCCTCACCTACAACTTTAGCCGGAAGACCTGCAATTGTAACATTTGGTTGTGTAAATGATTTATTAACTACAGCATTTGCCCCAATTGCAATTCCGTCAGCAATAGATATGTCACCATAGATTTTAACTCCGGGAGCAATGTAAACCCCATTACCGATAACAGGAGCTGATTTGTCTCCGCCAGAGGCACCAATATTTACACAAACATGGATGCGACAATTGTTGCCAATCCGCGCTTTACCATTGATCACAATTGTACCCACATGGGGCAAACTGAGACCATGGCCACATGTATTAATTGGTATTGTGTAACCTAACTTTTGACCAAACCAACTAAGGCGTCGCTTGTAATAGTGCGCCAGAAGACGATGAAGGGAGTT
>JAQXBA010000196.1 GCA_029252625.1 Opitutia bacterium
TGCCACGCAGCCTACGAATTGAAAAGGAGAACGGAGTTTACCACATCATCAACCGAGGGAACTACCGACAGGACTTGTTTATAAACGAGGGCGCGCACGCATCGTTCGAAAAATGCTTATTTGAAGCCTGCGAGAAATGCGAATGGGTGCTTGAAGGCTTTTGCGTGATGACAAATCACTTCCACTTGGTGGTGCGAACGCCAAAAGGGAATTTGGTCTACGGAATGAAGTGGCTGCAGTCGACTTTTGCCAATCGCTACCACCACTATAGGAAGATCCATGGGAAGTTGTTCCAAGGACGCTATAAGAGCTTAATCGTCGAAGAAGACAGTCACCTGGGTTCCTTGCTCCACTACGTCCACTTAAACCCAGTGCGAGCGGGCATGATGAGCATTGAGCAGTTAAAGGAATACCGATGGTCGAGCTACTGGTATCTGTTTAACAAACGCGCACGCCCGGCGTTCTTGGACTGTTCAGGAGCGCTGGAGGCTGCGGGCGGTTTGGCCGACACTCCGAAAGGCAGACTGCAATACATGAACTACCTGAAATGGCTATCGACAGATGATGCGGCGCAAAAGGAAATGGCTTTTGAAAAGATGTGCCGAGGCTGGGCGCTCGGCAGCAAAGAATTTAAGAAGGCCCTGCTGGAAGAGGTTGAGAACGACGAGGAGACCGAGGATGAATCTGAAACGGTGCCGAGATATGATGGCGAGAATTTGCGCGAAGCCAACGAGCTCCGGTGGGAGATGCTTTTAGACAAAGGACTCGCAGCGATGGGACAGGATGCGAAATCGATCTTGAATGATCGGAAATCTGCTGCCTGGAAAGTCACGTTAGCCGCCTTGCTCAAACAAAAAACGAGTGCTACCAACGTATGGATCACTCGAAAACTCAATATGGGCACACCAGATGCAGTCAGCCGATATGTATCCGAGTTTAAGGCCAGAGGTGGTGATACTAAAATAGACTTCACCGCGCTAACCACAAAGGTAATGACATGACCCCTTTTTACGCTTCTTTTTACGCTCCCTGGGGGAAGAGCACCTCAAACACTCCGGTAAAATCGCGTCCCATGTCGATCAGATACGAGCCGTCCTCCATCGCCTCGATGGTGATCGGCTTGATCTCCACCGTGGCGCGGTTGGGCTCTACCATCTGAGCCGCGGTGACGGCCCCGGGATGAGAAGAGACGACCTGCGCATTGGGCCAGTCCTTGTCGTCGAAGCCGGCCTCGTTCCAGCCGGGGATCTCCCGGGTGGCATCGTAAACGTCCGCGCCATGGTTGCTTTTATGCCCGTTTCCGATGATGCTGAGTGGGCTTGTATGGGCCTTCCATGATCCGTCTGAAACCACCCGGACCGGGGATCCCCGATCCGTCTCCATCATGAGCTGGGCCCGCGCAATGGGACCGTTGTGATCGACGCCGGGGATGCCCCGGGAATACCAGCCGCGCCCAAGCCAGAGCGCCACGCAATTAGTGCCAGACTGAAGATAGGAGCCAATATCGTGGGTGATATAAAGATTACGTTTTGAGAAATCGCTAACCGCAGGGCTCAGCACATGGTCGTCCACCTTCCGGCCGTTCACATACAATTCATAGTATCCCTGGGCGTTGACATGAGCGAAGGCGTGTTCGGCTGGCCCGTCGAGCGTAAAAGTTTTGCGGAAATAAGGGGCGGGAGTTCCTTCCTGACCAGTCTTCTTAGGAAAAAATCCGATCCATTCGGCCTTCCAGTCCTGGGGCTTCAACAGCCCCATTGTCCAGCGCGCGGGAGCGCTCCATGGAGTCGGTTTGCCGTCCCGGTCCCACACCCGCACCTTCCAATAGCAGCGTTGACCGGACACCAGCGGCTCCCCCGAATAAACAACCTGGATGGACCGATGGGAATCCACCTTTCCCGAATCCCACAAATCCCCTTTATTCTGGTCCAGAAGGCTCGGGGACCTCGCGACCAGAACCTGATAGGCCGTTTGATTCTGTGCCCGCTCATCCGATTTCAGTTGCCAGCCAAGTCTTGGCCGCAGCACATCCATGCCAAGCGGTTCCGCCCGGTATTCACACTGTAACCGCGTAACCGTAACAGCGCTTGGCGCGGCCATAGATTCACTCCACAACCCGAAACTCACTCCGAGCACCACAAATAGAATTAGACTTTTTTTACTCATTATTCTCCAACATCGTCTCACTATTCCCTCACCGTGTCCGTGCCCCAGTGAGGCGTAGTTGCACCGGCCCGAGCAGTCCGCTCTCATGAGGCCCCTGAATCGGCAGTCGCTGACTTATGGTCGTCACCCGCTTCTCTTTGGGAAGCCTAGCATCGCCGACAATGCGGTTCGCCCACAGGTTGGTCACTTCAACCTCCAGCCGGTTTTTCAGGGGGGATGTGTCCGTTAACGATCTCATTCGCCCTCTCCATCTATTCACTCAAGATCCGTACGGGGCCGTACAGGCCTGACGCTGGATCCCCGCGGTAGGAGGATGGAATCGTCTGGTAATGGTTGGACAAGGTGTGGGGCGGCGACCCTCTCCAGTGCCCCTGCTGTAAGGGCACCATGAAACCCGTCCGCACCATCCTCCGGCGCGAGGAAATCGAATTCTTCCTCCGCCTCTACGGCCTCTGGGAAGGCCTCATTCATCTTCCCCGCCCACCGCCGCCTCCCTTCGATATCGACACCATGGAGCCCATCGAGCCACCCTGGCAGGCGATCAAGGAATGGATCCCCGATGACGAACCGGACCTGAACTGGTTCAACCAAGAAAGGGACCCCACCGGCGCTGAGCCTGAGTGCTACGACCAAAGCCCGGATTGGAGGCCCGTAGAAATCCCGCTCGGCGATGGCCGCACACTGATCCTTGAAGATTCCTGACTCCGCCCAAAGGGGTTCGAGAACCGCTGCTAAACGTCCCTTTGACAAAGCGGCTCGGGACAACTGCGTTCACGAGCCTCAAATGAGACCACGAACCGGCTGTGAGGAAGCTCTTTTTGCACCCCAAAGTGTCTTATCCTCAATATATTTTCCACTTTCACCGATTCCCCTCTTGCCTGACCGCAGCCCACTTGCCAATATCCACTCGTTTCAACCCCTCTTCCCCCCGC
This sequence comes from Opitutia bacterium, assembly GCA_029252625.1. Classification (GTDB taxonomy): domain Bacteria; phylum Verrucomicrobiota; class Verrucomicrobiia; order Opitutales; family Coraliomargaritaceae; genus Lentimonas. Next base: position 3,099 of record JAQXBA010000196.1, read on the forward strand.
AACCCCCTATCTCCTCCTCGCATGATGCTCTCGACCTCCTCACTCAAAAAGCAAATTCCTAGCAGTCGGAAACGTTGACTTCCTTTCCAGGAGTTCCCCAACCCCAGACAGGAACGGGAAGTTCACGTTGGAGGACCATGTGTTCAGAAAACAACCCCCTATCTCCTCCTCGCATGATGCTCTCGACCTCCTCACTCAAAAAGCAAATTCCTAGCAGTCATACCCTCCTAGAATGAACATTTTTTCTCCTCAAAGTTTAAAAATCCTCCTGTTCTCTATAGTTCTATTTTCAGTAAAAAGTGCTTTTGCGCAAATACTAGGACCGATTGAGACTCATACTTACACAGGTATGAACGGGAGTAATCACGATGTTAAAATCTATTATCCTGCGAATCATACGGCTTCAGAGTCTGTGCCCTGTGTCGTATACTTTCATGCGGGCAGTTGGGTTAGTGGGGATTTAACTCAGTTTTATGCGCAATGTGAGTACTTCGCATCTCGTGGCATGGTGGCTATGACAGCGAATTACTCAATGCATACGCCTGAAACAGAAGCGCTCTTGCCTCCGAATGAATCCATAAAAAGAATTTGTGTGATGGATGCTAAAAGTATCATCCGTTGGGTTAAAACAAATGCCAATCAAATGGGGATTAATCCCGATGAACTTGTTTTGGGTGGTGCTTCTGCGGGTGGTCACATCTCAGTCCTGTCGATCATGGATGATTTGTATAACAATCCAGCTGATCCTATTGGCGTGGATATGTCTGTTCTTGGCTTTATGTTATACTGTCCGGCATTCACATTGTATTTCAATGATGACCGTCCGGATATGAATGTTTTTAATCACATTGAAAAACCGATTGCTCCAGTCACTTTCTTTCTTGGTGAAAATGACGGTTGGAAAGGGGCTAGCGATGGACTTATCACTGAACTGGTCAATCGAGGGAATGACATCACGGTCTGGATGGGGCCCAGTCAGCCGCATATGTATCACAGGGATGATCCCTGGGTAGATTTGACCATGATTAAGGCAGATGAGTTTCTACAGTCTTTAGGACTGCTGACAGGGAACCACACGGTTACTCCGCCGTCCGGCAGTGAAGCATTGGTAGATATTACACCAACAGCTTTAACTCCATCTGGTATTAATATCGTTGAAAACGCATCTTTCGAAAACGGCGGCGCAAGTCCAACTTCGTGGACGTTGAGTTCAGCGGCATCTGGATCAACTGATACTGCAAATGATGGCAGTCGATCATTGAAAATTTCCGGAACGGGATCATTGGGTGTTACAAAACAAACTGTAACACTTGAGGCGAACACAGAATACAAGGTCAGTGTTTGGATCTTAGGATCCGGTATTAATGCGGGTAGTGCAATTTTCGATACTCAAGATGTATTTGATGGATCAGGAGAGGCGCAGTTTGTTGTCAGTTCTGGTAATGCTGCAGTCTGGACAAAGTATACGGGCAGTTTTAATAGTGGGGCGGTGGCATCAATAACATTACGTATGTTTACCAATAGCTCTTTCAGTGGCACGGTTTACTTTGATGATATTGTTATAGAATCTATGATCCCATATACTGAACAAGCTTCCAATTTGTTTCAGAATGGTTCTTTTGAGAATGGCGGAACTTGGCCTGACAGTTGGTCAAGCGATGCAGCAGCAATCTGGTCGTCAGATGACGCTCAGGATGGGGCAAAGTCGCTTCTGATTTCAACTGATATCGGATCGGTGGTTAGTCAGGGCGTAAGTGTAGAAGCAGGGCAGACCTATAACATTAGTCTCTGGGTTAATGCAGCTGGCTTTGCGGGCACTGGGATTACAGTTTTCGATTCATCGGATCTCTACGACGGCCCGGGTGAAGCTCAGTTTGTTATCAATGATGTCAATGATGCGAACGGATGGACTGAGAAAACAGGCAGCTTTACGGCAACAACGTCAGGTGTGATTCAATTTAGAATATTTTCAACTCCGGGGACTGCGGGCACTGTATACTTTGATAATCTTGTTCTCTCGGCGGTAGAGAGCGGAAATGCCGCTCCGGTGATTACATCGACTCCGATTACCTCAATAGAATCAGATGCGCAATACGCTTACGCAATAATCGCTACCGATGCGGACAACGATCCACTTTCCTTTACTGCAGTAACCGTTCCATCATGGTTAGCTTTTGATGCAAATAGCGGAATTCTTTCTGGTACTCCATCAGTAGGTGATGTTGGACCTCATTCAATCAGTTTAAGTGTCAGTGACGGTCAGCTTTCGGACGTCCAAGATTTTTCAATTACCGTTACTGCAGCCCCTGACCCCTATGACAATTGGAAGACAACGCACGGCGTGACAGATGACATGGCGGATGATGACAATGACGGCATGAGCAATTTAATGGAATTTGCGCTGGGCGGTGACCCAAATATTGTTGATGGCAATAATCAACAGCCGCTCGTTAATGAGGTCGGAGCGAATATTGAATTTTCATTTCATCGAGGCGAGGCGAGTGTGGCCTATACAATTGAGAAATGTTCGGACCTGGTTAATTGGTCTGAGTATGCGACAGTCAATGACAGTCATGGTAGCGTGGGGGGTGAAGCGACTGTGCTGGTGCCTGTGTCTGAGATGAATGAGGGAAAGCTGTTTTTGAGGTTGAAGGTTGAGAATTAGAGCCGCTAATTGCTGCGGTTTTCTTATTGTCTAAATCTGGAGCTGTTATGACGGATGTCGTTCGTTCGGATAGTTACTAACTTTTTTAATTAAATTTAAAAAAAATGTAACGAATTGTTCTTTTTGTGGGTATTGGCTTACTTAGGGGCACCTCTGGAAACCTCCCATTAATTCTCAATCCCTAAATCTCCAATCTTTACAGCGTTTGCCCTGAGTGTAGTATTGAAACATGAAATACCGTAATCCTAAGAAAGATAATGACGTGTTGTGCATGATCGATCACCAGCAGGAGGTGATGCGCGTAGTCAAGGGCATCAATAAGCTCAATGCGGTGATCGACTGGGAGCTATTTCGATCGGATTTGGAAACACTGCTGGGCTATGACGTGCGCGATCTCAGAAAGGGCGGTCGCCCGCCCTTTGACGTTGTGCTGATGCTCAAGGTTTTGGTGCTGCAGAAGTTTTACGGATTGAGTGACGACGAAGCGGAATTTCAGATTATGGATCGCTTTAGCTTCATGCAGTTTCTTGATTTACAGCCTGGCGATAGCGTTCCAGATGCAAAGACGATTTGGGATTTTCGCCAGTCCTTGGAGAAGGACGGTCGCGATGGGAGTCGCAAACTCTTTGAGCGCTTCGGTCAACTGCTTGAGGGGCAAGGTCTGTTGGCTAAAGAAGGTAGTATCGTGGACGCCAGTTTTGTTGCAGCTCCACGCCAGCGCAACACTCGTGAACAAAATGCACAAATCAAAGAAGGAGCGCGCCCCGCAGAGTTCGATCCAAACACCGCCGTAGGGCGCCAAAAGGACTGCGAGGCTCGCTGAGCAAAGAAGAATCACGAGGTGCACTACGGTTACAAAAATCACGCGAAAGTGGATGCGAAGAGTAAGCTGGTCAGTGGCTATGCGACGACGCCAGCGAGCGTGCATGATTCGCAAGTGTTCGAGGAATTAATCGACGAAGACGACGAAGCGGTCTTTGCGGACAGCGCCTATCAGTCGGAAGCCAGCTGCGAATATTTACTGAAAAAGAACTGCCAGAACTTCATTCAATTCAAGGCAACGCGCGGTCATCCTCTCAGCGAAGAAGAACATGCAACCAACAAACTGCGCAGCCGTATCCGTGTTCGCTGTGAACACGTCTTCGGACGCATGAGCCAAATGGCCATGGACCAGCTGCGAACGATCGGGCTCGTCCGAGCCAAGCAACATAACGCGCTGTGCAATCTAGTTTACAATATGGACCGCTATGCATTCCTGCGCCGATAGGTCTCAAAGTGAGCGAAAACGCCTAGGGGAAACGGATAAACGAACCAATAAAATCTAAAAATCAGTCACTCCAACTATTCGAAAACCGGATCAAACCGAACCAGCATCAATTAATTATGAAAAATACAAAACAACCTAACCCGCGCCGTCAAAACGGTCTTTTCAGAGGTGCCCTTAGGATTTAATTTAACTTCAAGAGAAAAATCCAGCCGAGGAATACTTATTTGATTTTGATAAAGCCTGCCGCACCATCCGATGCGTAAAGATCACGAGGATGAGACCATGAGTTCAATCTTTCAATACCGCCTACAGCATACCCCAGACATCTGCAGTCCGGCCTAGATTAGACTGAATCCAGCATCGACTCTCCCAGCCAGGAGTCTAGACAGATATTGAGCTGCACATCGCTTCAGCTTTCATGTGACTGCCTCTTCGCACTGAAAACCAGACATCGTGGCCCAGATTTCATGGTAAGCACCGAGCTTATCCCGTTGGTCCGGTTGTTGAGCGACGCAGCCCTTGAAGTTCGAGTAATCGAGCGTCGCCGTTAACGCGACCACCACTCGAAGCAATTCTTCCGAGCCAATGATGATCCGATAGCGGTAATCCGCGGTTGGCCATGCAAGGACCTCAGATGTCAAGCCACTCGCCTCAAGCAAGTTCTCAAGATCCTGCCGAACCCGCGCCCGAACATAATAAACGCCCTGCTCTTTTTGAATGATACTATAGAAACCATGTTTTGTTGCTAACCACATAAAATACAGAATACCACCCCAGCTTAGACATTGACAGTCCCACCCATAGAAAATGACTATTCGTTATGCCAAAAAAGAAAAAAGTCGTCCTCCGCTCACGTCCTCCCTTGGCCCGCATGATGCGCATCCACGAAGAGCTGCAGGAGAATCGGTTGCCGAATGCGACCCGACTTTCAAAGCTACTGGAAACCTCGACCAAGACGATCAACCGCGACATCGCCTTTATGCGCGATCAACTGGATCTGCCGATCGCATGGGATGCCGTGGCGAATGGATACCACTATGATGGCTACGTGGACGCCTTCCCCACTGTGCAGGTCACCCACGGCGAACTCTTCGCACTGCTTGTCGCCCAGAAAGCACTGCAGCCCTACAAGGGCACACCGTTTCACGCACCACTCGA
>JAQXBA010000215.1 GCA_029252625.1 Opitutia bacterium
CAGTTGAAGCTAGGACAGTGTGGGTACGAGCTCGTTCAACAACAGTTTACATGGGAGCAGATTGCAGTGAAGATGGTTGGTGTCTATGAGTGGATGCTTGGCGGGGGCGATGCTCCTGAGTGTGTGCAGTTTATAAAGTGATGATTGGATCGAAGGACTTTTATTCGGGAACTTACCGATCCGAGCTGAGCTTTAGGAATAAACTTGGGCGTTTAGCTTGGGGCTTTGTTTGGAGCTCATTTTTTCGTCTTAGCCCGCGACCGTTTTTTGGTTGGCGGCGTTTTCTTCTGAAGGTGTTTGGTGCAAAGTTGGCACCGACTGCAGCGGTCTACCCAAGTGCGAGAATTTGGGCTCCTTGGAATCTGGCAATGGGGGAGCGATCCGTGCTGGGTGATTATGTTGATTGCTACTCAGTCGATAGGGTCTTGATCGAAGCGGATGTGACGGTCAGTCAGTATGCGTATCTCTGTTGCGCGTCACATGATATCGAGAGCCCTAACCGCGACCTAGCGCATCAGCCAATCTATTTAAAACGTGGTAGCTGGGTTTTTGCTGGCGCTTTTGTTGGTATGGGAGTGACGGTTGGTGAAGGTGCAGTGGTTGCTGCTCGAAGTGTTGTGGTTAAGGATGTTGCCTCTTTTACTGTTGTTGGTGGAAATCCTGCGAAATTAATCAAGGAGCGTAAGGCTGAGTGGGTTGATCGGGAGGCAGAGCGTTAGATGAAGATTCGTTTTTTGTCATCTACCGAGTATAGCGGTTTCCTTACCGGGCTTATGCGCGAATTGAATTTGCAGGGCATTGAGGCTAAGCAATGTTTCCAGATCTCAGAGGCGAGTTATCGGTCGGCGAAGTCCGCCCCCGCGCGGCTGTTCCTCCGGTTTCGGCAATACATCGTTTACCCAGTGCAGCTCTGCTGCGTGTTGCTGGGGAAACGAGTTCGAGTTTTTAGTTCGAGACACAAGTCAGAAGCTGGAATTCAAACAACCATCAACGATCAACCACTTAACCACTCAACTTGCGACTCTGTCGCTGTCGTCAGCACCAACACTTTTTACGCGCCTTTGCTGGCGACGCATCTGCATCCGAACGTGGTGCATCTTGTCTATGATCTGTTTCCGGAGGCGATGATCCATTCAGGGAAATGGACGGAAGGCACACTGAAGGTGAAGGTCGTCCGCTGGATCACCAAGCAAACACTTAAGCGCGCAAAGACGAATGTCTTCCTCGGCGAGCGACTCAAAGACTATGTGGGATTAATCCATGGGCCGGTGGCGAATGCCGCGATCATCGCGGTGGGAGCGGATCAAGCGCTTTTCGGGCGGAGCCCGAAAGAGCGCTTGGGAAATACTGAAACTTTGAAAGCTGAAATCCTGAAAAAGGGACCGACGATTCTCTACTGCGGAAACTTCGGCAACATGCATGACTCCGAGACGTTGTTCCAGTATTGGCGACAGTTGAGTCGTAGCGACGTGCTTCAGCCGTCGACTTCAGGGATAGACGCGACCATGGAAACGACGGCTGAAGCGCATCGCTACGGCAATCCTTTGCAATGGTCCTTTCATTGCTCCGGCCCGAAGCGTGCGGAGCTGGAAGCGGTCTTGTCTGAATTGCCTGCAGACTTCAAAAAGCAGATACACTTAGGCGGCGGACTCGATCAGGCAGAATGGATCGCGACGATGGAGTCGGCGGACGTGGCACTCGTCACGATGGTGCCTGGCTCTGAGACGGTCGTCATGCCGAGCAAGACGTATTCGGCGATGATGGCGGGCCAAGCGATCCTAGCGATCGCGCCAGAGGACTCCGACCTGGTGGATGTGATCAAGGCCGCAGACTGCGGCTGGTCTGTTGAGCCGGGCGATGTCGCAGGGCTGGCTAAAGTAATTGATGCGATTAGCGCCGATCCCGAGGGACTGCTGGAAAAGCGTCAGCGTTCGTATGAGTATGCGCACGCGCATTTGGGGCAGGATGCGTTGGCGAAGCAGTGGCTGGAAGTGTTGACTGTAACGTAAACAGAGAGCCCACTGTTCTTTTTCAAAAGCCCGCCGAGTGTGGGCTTTTTTGTGACGGCTGCGCCGTAGTGAGGAGTGATACGGCCTTCCACCTTCGCCAAGGCTACGGCG
>JAQXBA010000216.1 GCA_029252625.1 Opitutia bacterium
GTATCTTCATAAATAACCCTGTTGCCTAATTCCCGGTGATTGAAAGTTCAGGCTGCAAACCCTTCACAGCTTTGTTGCGCTTGAAGCTCACCTCCACACCAGCCGGTGCATTCACTTCAATTTTTAATTTACGCCCAACGATTTCCCACTTCACTTCAAGCGGTCCGTGCGGCGTGGCCACCACACCGTCCGCCCAATTTAAACCGTTCGGCATCGGGCTGATCTCAAACGCGGTTCCGCCGGGAGCCGTTTGGCGCACGCCGAGAATGATGCGATTGAGGAAATAGATCGGCGAAGACGACCAGGCGTGACAGTGGCTGCGCGTATCCTGCAACTGCTCCCAGACGGTGGTCGCGCCCTGGCGCAGCATGCCGTCGTAGTCGCGATAGATGGACTCGATAATTTGGTCCTGCAAGCCCTCCTGATCCATCATCTCGTAGAGATAGAGCAGCGCAAACGGCGAACCGATGCCCACCATGCCATCTGGCTTGTCTACTACGTTTTTGAGCGCGGCGGCGTGGTTTTTCTTTTCGACGATACCGTAAAGAATCGAGAGAAAACTGGTATGCTGACAAGTGGATGGGCTGATGCTGCCGTCGGCGTGAATTGAATCTGGGTAGGATTGTTTTGTTGAATCCCACAATGCGTTCAAGTTGCGCTTCAACTTGGCCCGCAGCTTTTTCAATGCGCCCACTGGGCCTGTCTCTCCGATCACATCGGCACATTTCAACGCAGCATCGATCGCACCGACAAAGAACATCGTATTGTGCGTGACCATTTCGTGATCCTGATCCGCGCCTGTCCAGTCGAACATGTTCCAGTAATTACCGGACAGCAGACCATGCTCATCGAGCATCGCCTCGGCACCTTGAATATTTTGCAGCACGGCTGGGAAAATTGCTTTCACATACGCGGTGTCGCCTGAGTAGAAATAATAGTCGCACACCGCGATGCCCCAGAGGAAGCCCCAGGCCGGAAGAATTGACTTCCAGTTGGTCGGCACCTGCGAACCAACCATCGGATAGTGCTCCAGCGATTGTGCGGCCAGGGTAAGACCGTTGCGAACGATGTCGGTGGCTCCGAATGCGGAAAAGGCAAACAATGCCTCATTACGCGCATCCCCCACCCAAAAGGTCTGCTCATACAGTGGGCAGTCGGTGAATGTATCTTCCATGCAGAGCTTCAAGGTGCGGGCGGAAATCTCCCAGATCTTATCGAGCCGTGTGTCGCTGCAGTTAAAGCGTCCGACCTCGTTGACAGGATAGGTCGACTCAATCAGCCCGATGTGCCGGATCTTCACCGCCGAGGTCTGGTTACGCAGGGTGATGAACAGATAGCGGCCCGAACGGCGCTTCAGCGAGACAAAGCGATTCGTACCCGGCTTGGTGATGTAGCGCATCGAGTTGCGGTAGTAGCTGGTGTGCTGCGGGCGGCAGTTTTCAAAGACATTTTCAACCCCGGCGATATCGACGCACACGCCCTCCTCGGCCGACAGGTCCAGTTGATAATAACCACAGTTCTGCTCGCCTAGATCATAGCACAGCTCGACATCGCCATCGGTCGACGGTTCGACCACGGTCACTTCCCCATTGTCGCTCATCAGCGCCGTCGTATTGCCAACCAACGCTTCGGCGCAGGCCACCACCTTGCGATGATGAAACTTCCAGTGCGGGTCCTGCGGAAACATTTTTTTCGACGTCAAATTGTTTGAACGTGAGCCGAGCTCAGCCACAAAGGTTGCCTGATTCACACAGGCCTTATGCAGCTGCTTTGTCTGCTTGGCCCAATCCTTGACGGCTTGTTCAATTTCCGGATCCGGAATGATGAAATAGGCCATGTCGTCCTTGGCGTAGCTCAGTTCATGAAATGGGATAAAGCACCAGCCGTTTTCGTGCGTTTTCTTGATCGGGTTTTCCAGCGTGTATTCGCTCACGTCCGGCTGAACGATGCGCAGGATCTTTTTCTTGCCGTGATGATCTGTTTTGCCATCGGTCAACGCCAGCACCAGATGCTTGCCCTTGCCTAGCGTGTAGCGACCGGAGCCATTGCTTTTGCCGTCGACCGATACCGTAAACCCTTTGCCCAGCTCTGCCATACCTCCCTCGGTCTCGATCAGCACCGTCGTTTTCTTTTTCAAGGTGAGCACCGTCGCCATGCCGCAATGCATGCTGGTGCGCCCGTTGCATTCGATCAGGTTCGGATGCATCAGCCGCGTGGCTGGCAAGGAGAACTGCACGCCGTCGGCCCGCACGACTTTAGCCGCTCGGAAGATTTTAAAGTCAAAAGGTTTACGGCTCAACAAAGCCACCCCGCGCGGGTTCAGCCCCTGCCACGGCGCGCTCGCAATATCGTAAAGCTCTTCGGCGCTCGAATACTTTGGTGCAGTTTCGCGACGCGCATCATAAATCTCATAGCCTTCCATATTGAGGCTGATCTTGGCCGTGTCGGACTGCCAGGTTTTCAATTCAGCCACCTCCCACGTCTTATCGGAAACGATCGTCTTACTTTTCCCATTCGCCTGTTTCACATCGAGCTGCACGAGGAGGCCTGCCTGCACGGTGTAGCGCGTCATCACCCCCGCTCCGAAACAGTTGGCAATCACTTGAATCTCGTTCATGCCCTTGCGCAGATACGAGGTCACATCAATCTCGTCATATTTGAAATGCTCCGGCCAACTACGACTCGGCCCGTCATTGACCCACTCACCATTCACAAGCAAGCGATAGGTGCTGTCTGCGGTGATACAAAGTTTCGCTTCCGCAACCGAACTCAAGGCAAAGCGCTTTCGGGCAAGAATTGTTTGATTATAAACAGTGTAACTACGCTGCTTTCTCCAAATCCATTTAGCTGACCAATTCATTCTGAGTTCTGTAATTTAAAGTGCTTGAGCGTATTGCTTCGTAAACAGGGGTAAGACTGAAGCATTCATTTCGAATCAGCAGAGTATGCCTGAAATCAGCCCGCTTGGCGCGCAACAAACAACCAAGATTTAGGACAAAACAACAGAACCAGCACCAGGAAAGAGCGAGCTAAGTGCCCACAAAACAAACCGCACAGAATGGTTGAATCGTCCTACTGAAAGATCAAATCCTACTAGACTCATTAAGGAAAAATCTGTATTCTAGATTTATTGTAAGGGATCTTAGGGAATTCCTTATAAAGCTATTAAGGCGAGGCTCTCATTAAATATTCAATGAGAGCCTTCTCGTATCAGCTAACTGGATACAAAGGAAAGCGGGCCGCAAAACAAGGCTCCAATAATGATCTTATTCATATTCATTTTCCAGTTATCGTTCGTTTCCAATAATTTCGTTACCACTTTGATTCACTCGCAGGCAGTTGGTGATAGTCATCGGCTTTACGCGCGCTGCGGCACCGGGAAGCACCGTAATGGTGTTGTTCTTAATCACCACATCGCGACAATTCGACAAACGAAGGCCGGCACTGCGCTTTAGCTGAATGTCGTTATCTTCGATCAGGATAGTATGCATCGGCGAGTGTTCGACATCGGGCCGGGGCGAATGTCCAGTGTTCAATTTGATCGCTTCCCAGCCTGTGTTGCGGATGGCATTGCCACGTATAATTAAGCCCTCCGGCAGCGGGCCGCACACATAATGTCCTTGCGTCGAACCGCACACGGCAGAGCCCGACACGCCGTCGACGATATTGTCGACAAAGGCGCAATTCGGCGCACTGACAAACAGCGCGTGGCGGCGTTGAGCCTTGAAGACATTATTACGGACCACACTTCCCGCACCGCAGGCGCTGAGGTTGTAAATTTGAGTGGCAGCCGGATCGCCCTTTTTACCCAGCACCAGATTGTCCGGTAGCGGCTCTTCGAAGCGCAGCGTGTAGTAATGATTGAGGCGATCCTTGTCCGCATGCTGTGGAACTACCGACTTGAGAGTCAGCTTGGCGAGATACGCGCCTGCCTGCTGATCAAGAAAAGCGATGGTATCACCGGGCCGGTAGAAGTCCCACGGCTCACCGTAATCATCACGCCCGACCTTGAGCGCGCCGTCTGCGGCAATCTCGCTGCAGACTGAACCGAGCACGAAGATATTGATCGAGTCGTCCATCATGTTGCCGAAGGTGCATTGCTCGATCAGGATCGGCCCCCGGTTACTGCGGCAGTGAATGCCGTCTTTAATCGTGGCAACAATGTTGTTTGAACCGGGCTTCACGACATTCGTAATCCGACGGAAGACCAGCGGTCCTTCATTGTTGGCCGGACGAATGTTCATGTCGCCGCTGCTGTGCGAAGTAATATTCTCCAACAGGCAATCACTGCTACGCACCACCAGCATGTTTTCCAAAGTGCTACCGTAGTTGGCCAAGGTGACCACGCGCTCGCCGACATTGAGGCTTTTAATCACCTTCTGATAATTCGGCGCCACACGGTAACGAATCAAGTGCGCCTCTGCATCGATTTCAAAACTAACACGTAAATGATCGGTGCCGAGCTCTTCGAGATATTTCATCTCATTGCGGTCCGGATACAAAATCTTCACCACCTGGTTCAACTTAACATCTGGCTCAGGGAATCCTGCGGAGTAAGGAAAGCCTGCATGCGGCTTGACGACGAAGGTCGAAAAGTCGTCGGCCACCTCGATGATGTCGCCCTGCATATGGTGCGGCATGGTGTAATTGAGCGTGAAGTTTTTCACCTGCACGCGCTCACAGCCGTCCAGTTCAAGGAAGGTATTGGATGGATGCATGAGCAATGTAGCGCCCTGCCCGTCAATCACCAGATCCGTCACGTCCTTGAGATACAGATGCGCACCGGACAAGTCCGGCCTCGTATCCTCCACATCGGCGAGCGTTTTGCTCCCTCCCGCAGCCACAGGCTTCAGATGAGGATGCGCACTCAAGTCGTAGCGACCGGAGTGAAATAGCAGTTTCGCGCCTGGCCCTGCGGCCAACGCCTGCTCCAGTGTCGCCTGCACGGCAGGCCAGTCATCGCCGCCACTCGGTGCCGGCACCTTAAACACACGTGCTGTATGTTGCGCGCGTGCTTGGATGGTAATTTCTGAGATCTGCCGCTCCGCCAGCGCAGTGCTGCACAGAGCGAGCGTCATGAATAGAATATTTTTTTTCATACTGATGGTTGGGTCTGTTTTAAATGTCCGTCCGAACAGAAGTCGTTTTTTGGGGTAGCGTGCAGCTTTAGCAAACGTTCAGTGCCTCAGCCGTCCGATCTCGAGCCAGCACGATGCACGTTTGCTGAAGCTGCACGCTACGAGAGATGACAATAAGATGCTCACTCCGCATTCGTGCGCAAAAATTCAACCAAATCCGCATACGGCTTGCCCATGATCTGCCGGCGAAACTTGCCGCCGCCATCCCGGTAATGTGGCCACAGCAATGCCTGCAACTCCAAGGACTCATTAAACAGATCCAGCTCACCGGTGGTGCGCGGGTCGCCGGTTTCCCGTCCATGACTGTGCATCTTCGCCTTCAGGCGCTCTTTGATGGCGGCGTATTCAGGATTATGGATCAGGTTCTGTTCTTGCCATAGGTCGTTCTCCAAATCGTAGAGTTCTTCAATCAGCTCCGGGCGCTCCGCATTCGGATACTTGACGATGTATGCATAGCGCTGGTCTCGAATGGTGCGGTAGGTTTTAGGTTGCGTGTGCCACTCGTTACCGGCCATCACAAAGTCGCGCTCCGGGTCAATCCGTCCCGATTGATTGGATCGCATGAGATCGAGGAAACTGTTGCCGCTGATCGCATCCGGAACAGGCATGCCTGCAGCCTCCAGCATCGTCGGCGCGATATCAATCGCATTGACAAAATCGTCGACCACACGGCCAGCGGGCACCGTGCCTTGCCACATCAGCGCCATCGGCACATGACTGCCGGCGTCGTAAGGAGATGCTTTGCCTTTATTATTTCCCTCGCTGATATAGCAGGAGCCATTGTCGCCGATGTAGATGACGATGGTATTTTCCAGCAGTTTGCGCTTTTCCAATTCATCCAACATCTCACCGGTTTGCCGATCGGCATCCAGAATCTCATAATAAAAGCCAGCGGGATGCGTATTCTCTGCTCGAAAACTGGGATGCTCAAACAGCTCCTCCAGCGTCACCCCGTATTCTTCTTTCAACAAGCGCTCACCTTCTTCCTCATTGGACCACGGCGCATGCGGTTCACTCACGCCCGCCCAGAAAACAAACGGCGCATCCGCATCACAGTCATCCAAGAAGGCAGCGAAGTTACCCGGCACATCATGTTGATCCAAATAGCGCCGATTTTCAAAGTCATCGATTTTCACATCATAATATCCCTGACCACTCATCCATGGCTGGCCTTCCAACGGAAAAATCCCCGGCCCCCAGCACTTCCCGGTAAAGCCGACCCTATAGCCCTCATCTTCCAGTAGCGCAGGAAACATACGAAATTTCTTCGGCAAATACGAAAGCATGAACGCGCCCTGCTCGAGCTCCCAGAAATTACGCCCGGTCAACAAAGCCGCACGAGACGGGCCGCACGACGGCCCACTTACATAGGCGTTGTTAAACAGAATGCCTTGTTCCGCGATACGATTAAAGTTCGGCGTGTGTAAATTCGATTGACCGTAAATGTCGTGTTCAAACCAGCTCTCATCGTCAGTCACGATGAGGAGCAAGTTCGGGCGAGTGTCCGCTGCAGTAGCCACGCAGGACAACAGCCCCAGCATAAGGATTGCTAGCGTATAGATCTTGTTAGGGTAAGGTTTCATTGTTATTCGTATAGTTGGATTCGTCAAAACAGGACGGTGTGATGCTTCAGTTTAAGGTAGGTCTTGGACATATTCGCGGGCGCGTTTCTCATCGTCGTGATTGCCATCACTATGAAAAACGGCTGCGTGCATCAGTTCACCGGGCCCCGGCGCGGCGGTATATTCGACGAAGTCCTTCAGTAGTTTCTGGCCTGCGTCGCTCTCAGGAAATTCACCTGCTACCACCGTCTGCTCTTTAAAAGGTAAGACTGGGTTTTCAAAGTTTCGGGCATCAGTGGGCAGTTGTTTGTAAACCGCACCTCTAGCCGATTCATCTAGAGTCGACCAGTAAACCAGCTTTTCTTTGCCCTTGATATAAACGGCATTGAAAATCCGGTCATGCGAAGCGGTTGAACCGAACGAATCAGACATGCTACCTTGCTCCTCTTTCGACAACGGCCGCATCAGCGACTCGCGATAGAGCCCGTTGGCCTTATAGAACTGGCTGGTATCGGAGGCAAAATAGAACACCTGGTCATCGGGTATAGGCGTGTTGGATTCCAGATAGGGCCAGAGATTGATGCCATCGAAGGGGAAATCCGGTTGGGCCGTCTGTTCGGCCATGCCGACGAGGGTCGCCGCGATATCCGTGGTCGGGCAAAGTTCCTCTACAATGCGCCCTTTCGCGGCCGAATCTTCGAGCGACTTCGACCAGAAAATCATGGGCACACGCACCCCGCCTTCAAAGTGGCTGGATTTATCGCCGGTGAGCGGATAATTGGAGCCCATGATACTGCCATTATCACTGGTGAAGATGACCACTGTATTCTCATCAACCCCTGCCTCCTTGAGCGTATCCATGATTTTTCCGATGCCCCGGTCCATACCGTAAACCAACGCCGCAAAGTTGTATTGAATGAATTTTTCCGCCCCCAGCTCTTTCATGCGTTGAAATGCTGGCGAGGTCTTTGCCGACCAACCGGGCGCGGGGGAGCGCACGCCCGTCAACCGCTTGGACGGTTCAGGTTTAAAATAGCGCGCGCCCGATGCGTTCAAAAGCTCTGTCCAGTCATCTTCCTCAATGCCGTCAAACTCTCCGGGGAACATTGTTTGAAGATCCTCCAGTTTGCCGTCGAGCGGCGAGTGCGGGGCATTGTAGGCCAGATAGAGACAAAACGGCTGTTCGGATTCGGCCGAACGCTGAATGAAGTCGACACTGAAATCCGTGAAGACGTCGGTGAGATATTCACCGCCCTTTGCGACAAAGGGATCCGCCCTCAATCCGACGCGGCGCGGAAACGTTTCGCCCTTGCGTAGATAAAACTTCCGCATCCCGTTGATCATAAAAAATCCGTCGTTGTATTCAGCTGTATCCGGATTGGCATTCAGCACTTTTGCGCTGGAATTATTGCCGTGCGACTTGCCGATAAAACAGGTGCTGTAGCCCAGGTCGCGCAACTGCTTACCAAGCCATGGACTGCGGACATTGTCCGCACGATTACACCAGCGACCGGAGAGCAGGTTCTGCCGTGCGGGTGCGCACCAACTGGTCGTATACGCCTGCATAAAGCGCACACCCTGCTGACCTAAACGGTCAAGATTTGGCGTGTATTCGTGCGCAAGCGAACGATCATCGCCCCCCTGATACAGCTCCCGGTAGCAACCGAGATCACCATAACCGAAATCATCCGCGAAGATGACGATAAAGTTCTTCGGTGGACTCACGACATCTGCATGAACCGAGGCAATCGACAGCCCACAAAGACAACTGACAGTCAATGCGCTCCGGAAGGCTGCCTCTAATTTTCGTTTCATCATCATTACACCCTCTCAATTCAAATTACTCTAACAGAATGCTGAACCTTCAGTCCATGTGTCTTTCAATTTCATATATGTATGTTTCGGACAGACCACAGCAGACCATCAGGGGCGAACGATTATTATAGGTGAAAACAATCCATAATGATAGGACGATCCTACCTTAAAGCAGAACGATTCAACCAATTGATCCTGCATCGTCATGCAGCCATGGATGAGCAAGGCACTACTGTCCCAACCACCCAGATGACACGCGCTCAACGAACTGGCCCGCTTCGTTCTCCAGATAAAACACGGCGTCCACGTCATCAAGCGACTCGATCAGAGCCATGCCCGCCTCAAGACCGAGCACACAACAAGCTGTCGCCCAGCCATCCGCGACGGCACAATCTTCGGCACGCACGGAAACCGAACGCAGC
>JAQXBA010000014.1 GCA_029252625.1 Opitutia bacterium
CGCTGATTGTGAAATCAACGGGCTTAAATGGCGGGATAGACGAGATTTGAACTCGCGGCCTCCTGCGTGACAGGCAGGCGCTCTAACCAACTGAGCTACTACCCCTAAAAGTTGGAAGACGCAGAATCTAGAAAACGGAGTTTCGATGTCAAGCGGTGTTTTCACCTCGTTGTGTTATTATAGGCAGGATTGCTTTTGGGCTAAGTCAGCCACTTTTTTTGACTCGGGTTTTGCTATTCGCCTATTTATTAAGCAGTTTGACTTATTGTATGTATTTATTCGCAAAGAAATCTGCGACTGGTTCGAAGCCGCGCCGCTCGAAGCTCGGACCGGTGCTGTTGGCGTTGTTGATTCAGGGAGGAGTGTTGTGCCTAGCGGTGTTTGTGGTCGTGTTAGTGCCCGAATTCCGCTCGGATCCTGAGTTCGTTGCGAAAAAGAAGATTTATCTGCCACAAAAAGAGCTGCAGCATAAGGTGGCGTTAGCGGCGTTTCAGAATGCCGCGAGTTCGCCGATGCAGATTGAACGAATTAGTACGGCGGCGTTGTTGCCAGATGCGCTGCCCTCGATGCCTGCCATGCCTAAAAGTGAATTTAACCCGATTGAGCGCAATCCAGCAGCCTTGCAGTCGGACGCGCTGCTTGGGCAATCCGGTGTGCTCGGTGCTTTGCAGGGCTTGAAGACTGGGTCGTCCTCAGCCTCGTTGTTCGGCATCGAGGATAGTGGGCAGCGTATTTTAATTTTGTTCGATAATAGCTCGACCGTCTGGAACAAGGCGAGTGCCGCGGGGGTGACGACCGATACCTTTGTGCGCGAATTGTCGATGCTGGTGGATGGGTTGAATGCCAATACACTGTTCGGGCTAGTGCCGTTTGCGCGGCAGGTCGGCACCTTTCGCGACTATATGGTCGCAGCGGGCGCGCGTAACAAGCAGGAGGCGAAGCGTTGGATCGCCCAGAATGTGCGTTCGAGTCGGAAGACGACGCAGCTGCCTTTTGCCGAAGATGGTATCCAAGGGGCGCTTACGGTCGCGTTTCAAATGGAGCCCGAAGTGATCTTTATTGTCTCTGACGCCGATTTTCAGCGCGGCAAAACCGCCAAGGATAGTGCCGGGGACGTGCCGTGGAAGGATGTCGATAAGACCTTGCGGGCACTCACTCGCGAGTATGGGATCCAGCCGCGCATTCACTTTATCGGCTTCAAGGTCGAGCCCGCAGCCGCGGCTGCGATTGAGCAGATCACCCGCCGCTTTGGTGGCGAGTTCAGTGATTTTACGCAGCGGTGATTGAGGAAGGACGAGCTCCGTCTCGTTCGCCGTGCCTTTTGGGGGCGTCAAGCTGCTTACCGGAGGCAATGCACCGTTCAGGAGACGGTCGACATCGAGGTCAACCCTCCCATGTCAACTGGCGGCATTCGGCGGCCTGCGACAAGCAAAGGCCCTACGATTGAAAGCTATTTGCTCTTACCCTTCTTGAAGGGCCGTGCGCTGGTCTTGGCGCGCTTCTTTGCGCCGCCGCCTTTGGTGAGTGGCGCGACGCTGGATCGTTTGTGGCCGCCTCGAGCTGCTGGTTTTGCGCTGGAGCGTTGATTGCCGCCCTTTGCGATGCGATCTGCAGATGCCTGGCGGCCTTTGCTGCGGCGGTTGCCTTTTGGTCCTGAGCGGCGTTCGATCTTGTCAGTGGTCGCGGTGACGCGGAAATCAATTTGGCGTTTGTAGCGATCCACGCGATTGACTTCGACCATGATGTGTTGGCCAAGTGAATACGTCTTTTTCGTGCGTCGTCCGATCAATGAAGTGCCGTCATCGCTTGCGTGGTAGAAGTCGTCATCAAGTTGAGAAATGTGTACCATACCGAACGCTAGCGATTCGGTGAGTTCGATAAACAAACCGTGATTTTTGACGTCAGTGATAATGGCTTTGAAGGATTCTTTCTCGGGCTTTTTTAGTTCGCGTTCATAAAACTCGAGGAGCTTGGTTTTGACTGAGTCGCGCTCGGCATCGACGCTGTTGCGCTCGGCGACGCTGAGGTGGTCGCCGAGTGAAAGCAGCTTGCCTTGCGTGTAGCGGATGTCGGGCTCGTCGGGAGCAGAGTCGACGCCGGTCTTGTGCATATAGCCGTCGAGCACGCGGTGCACGATGAGGTCGGAGTAGCGACGGATCGGAGAGGTGAAGTGCGTGTAGTCGGGCTTGGCCAGACCGTAGTGGCCATCCGCGCTGGCGCGGTATTGTGCTTGCTTGAGGCTGCGTAGCACTTGGACTTTTAACGTGTAGCCCTGTGGGTGCTCTTTGAGCTTTTTGAGTAGCATGCTCATCTCGCGTGGCTTGCTGAGGTTGCCGCACTGCAAGCCGAAGGAGAGCATCGTCTCGCGGAGTTCCTGGAGCTTTTCATCTTCCGGTTCATCGTGCACGCGGTAGATGCTGGGGAAGTTTGAGCGCTTCATGATGCGGGCAACTTGTTCATTGGCGGAGAGCATGAACTCTTCGATCAGCTGATGGCTCTCGTCGTTGAACTCTTTTTCGATACGGTCGGTGTAACCTTCTTCATCGACGTAGAGTTTGACCGAGGTCATGTCGAGATCGAGTGAACCGTTCTTGAAGCGCCGCTGGCGGAGTATGGATGCGATGGTCCAGCTCTTGCGGATGTATTTTTGCAGCAAGTGCATCTCGTCGTCGTTGACTTCGTCGAGCGAGCGCCCGGTCGAGCCCGTCTGGTGCTTCGGGGGCAGCGGTGTTTTGCGAACCGTGTCGAGGTCGTCCTCGTTCATAAACGCAAAGGCCTGCTTGTAAGTGAGCCGCTTATTGCTGCAGATGACGGTGTTCGCGAACTTGACGTCGACGATGTCGGCCTGGTCGGAAAATGTGATGAAGCA
This sequence comes from Opitutia bacterium, assembly GCA_029252625.1. Lineage (GTDB taxonomy): Bacteria > Verrucomicrobiota > Verrucomicrobiia > Opitutales > Coraliomargaritaceae > Lentimonas. The sequence continues at coordinate 2,870 of JAQXBA010000014.1, forward strand.
GGTCTTGGTCAGACGGTCTTGCGCTTCGACTAGGCTGCAAAGGCCATTCGAGAGCGCGTGTGGTAGCATCGGAATGACGGTGCCAACCAGGTAGGTACTGTTGCCGCGCTCCTGTGCTTCGACGTCCAGCGCAGTGCCTGGCTTGACGTAAGCGCTGACGTCTGCGATGTGCACTCCGAAGCGGATCTTGCCATCTTCCAGCTCCTCAACAGAGATGGCGTCGTCAAAGTCTTTGGCGTCGTCGGGGTCGATGGTAAAAGTGAAAATGCCGCGACAATCTTGGCGGCCTTTGGTGTCTTGCTCGCGGACGTGGTCAGGGATGGCCTCGGTCTGCTGCTCAACAGCCGCAGGGAACTGTGGATTGAGGTTGTATTTAAACAAAATGGCTTTGAACTCCGCATCGGGCTCGTGCGTGCGGCCGAGTACTTCGCTTATTTCGCCTTCGGGGTTGAGGTGGCGCTGCTTCCATTCGAGGAGCTTGACGACCACCTTGTCGCCTAATTTGGGAATCGGTTTGATGCCGGCGTTCGCTGGATCGGGCACCAAGATGTCTTGAGTAATGCGAGGATCATCCGGGATGACAAAGTAAGTGTGGCGGCCTTTTTCGAGGGTGCCAGGGATTGCTTCGCGGGCGCGTTTTAGAATACGTATAACGCGTACGTTTGGCTTTTCGTTTGGATCGTGGGCGGGGCGCTGTCGACCTTTGCCGCGAAAGGGGCTTTGCCGCGGACGCTGAATAATGCGTGCGAGAACTTGGTCGGCATGCATGGAGACGCCGGTATCTTCAACCGCCACGGGGTAGCCTTGGTTTGGCATGGAGGGCTTGCCTTCGGTGGCTTCGGGCACGAGCGTCGCAGCGCCGTTCTGGCGGAACATGATGCGGCCACTGACGAGGTCGGCATCATCAGGGATGCAGAGCTTGTCTTTCTTGAGGCGAGCGAGCTCGCCGCGCTCGAGCATTTGGTCGAGCAGGTGATGTCCATTTTTAATTTCGTTGGACGAAAGTTTTAACACTGCGAAGATTGCTTCGCGTCGCATGGGCACATAGTCTTTAGTGCGTAAAAGTTGCAGTAGTTGTGAGCGTAGTTCCATATTATGAGTCAGACTCTGTAGATCTTTTAAATATTTGCGAGCCGTGATCTTGTCACCAAGAGAACGGGCGCGGAGGGGTTTGGCGATTACAGGAGTGTTCGCACCAAGGTATCAATGGAGCCGAAAAACGGAGTCGAACCGTCGACCTATTCATTACGAATGAATTGCTCTACCAACTGAGCTATTTCGGCAACCATGTAAATGTCAGTGACTTGAGGGTTAATTGGCTTTTAAGCTATGTGGACTGAACCACTAATTAGTCAATGATGGATTGGTCGTGCGCTTTGGGTTTAATATGTAAAAAAGCGTACTTCCTGTATTAATGAAAAAAAAGCTGAAAATATTTAGCGATTCGTCAACACATTCGTTGGGTATCTAAGCTAATTTATAGATAGATGGTTGTTTGTTCGAAGGCGCAGGGCGAGGTCTTGATAAATGATGATCCTTGGATTGGAAAGGTCCTAGGAGTGTTACATCTCAACAGCTATGCAATTCCAGCGAGAAGAGTCGCGACTCGTTGGAGAATGTTGATTGTGCGATCAATAAATCTAAGCCATCTCGAGAATTCGTCGCTAGTCTTTGGATCAATAGTCATGTGCATGGGCTGATCGAAACTTCAACTATCTTTTTACATTTAAATAACGTAATTTAAATTTGTAAACGCAACAGGTTGTGTTACGGTTTGATGATTATTCATAAAATCATGCTTCTATAGTCGATAGTACAGCCTGCGACACTAATCTATCAGTTCTAAAAATAAAACGCCATATGCCTTACACTATCACTTTAAGCGGTCTTGAATTACAGCCTATGACGTCCGAACTTTCAACGACGAAAAAATAATATGGGACTTTTGAAAAACATAGCCAAACGGACGGCACGACAGGCAGCGATGTCTGACTTCGAGCAACTTAAGTATGCCATTCAGCAATTCCCCGAAAAATCTATCGGAGACATTTTTCAAATAACTGCGAATTTAGCACCGGCGCTGTCTGCAAAGCTGCCAGATCCTCACAATGAAACTTTCGATGCGGCAATGAACTTAAATCGGAGTGACTTTCAAGCAAACGAACAAATAAGGAAAAATCTAGCGCTATTACTACCAATTCTGACAAAGTTAGAGAAGGATTCCAAGGATGCACCAAAAAATTGGGGTAGTTACCAGTGGGGTATTTACTTCTGGCGAGTCGTGCTAATGACTATGCTGTATGATGAGCTGTATGATGATGTGAAAAAGCTATGGGAGTTAATCAAGCAACGAGAGAAAACGAAGGGTCGTTCTCTTTGCTCTATGCGACCGTGCTACTATCAATCTAAGTGAGAGCCGGAGACCTTTTGGGGCAGTGCGGCGAGCAACTGGCATGCACCAGTAGGTGGAAATTAGGAGCTAACACTTATTCATTTGTCTGAGCGATTGGATAGCATCATTAATCTGTTATAGCGGATCATCGATAAACTGGATGTGCCTCTGGCCAGCCCGAGATCGAATTAAAAAAGCACTCGCTTCCGTCAGGCGTATCTTAGAAGATGGTAAAATAGTCCTTTTTGTATTTTGCCTTTTGGCATGTTAGCACTTTTACTGCCACGCTTATGAGCTCTGTCTTGCAACTACTTCTTGAAGGTGAACGCCTTAACACTGCCCAAATGGCGCAGGTGCTCGGCCTGTCCGAGGGCGATGTCGCCGCGGAATTAAAACGCCTTGAGGCCGAAGAGATCCTCCTCGGCTGGCGCCCCGTGCTGAACTCTGAGCGCGCCCAAGAAACGATTGTGCGAGCGGTCATTGAAGTGAAGATCAGTCCCGAGCGTGATGGTGGTTTTGATCGTATCGCTGCGCGTATTAGCGGTTTTGACGCGGTGGAGTCCTGCTATTTGATGTCTGGCTCCTACGATTTGTTGATTTTTGCGAAGGGCAACGATTTGCGTGAAGTGGCATCGTTCGTATCTGAGCGCCTTGCCAGTATCGAAGGTGTATTGTCCACTGCGACGCACTTTATGTTGCGTGCGTACAAAGAGCAGGGACATGTACTTGTATCTCCAATTGAGGACAGCGACAAACCTGCTGTGAGTGCATAATGATAGACGACAGCCAACGCTTTGTAGCGGATCACGTCGTGAGTCTGCCTCGTTCTGGTATTCGCGATTTCTTTGCGATCGTCGCGGCGATGCCGCAGGCCATTTCACTGGGTATCGGTGAACCTGATTTCGTCACGCCTTGGCATATTCGTGAGGCCGCGATCTTTGCCCTCGAAAAAGGTAAGACCAGCTACACCGACAATCTTGGCCTCATCCGCCTGCGCCGAGAGATCAATACTTACGTTGAGCATAATTTTGAGCTGAGTTACAATCCCGACAACCAGATCCTTGTCGCCGTCGGTGTGTCTGAGGCGCTGGATATTGCCCTGCGGGCGGTACTCAATCCCGGCGATAAGGTGCTCTACCACGAGCCTTGCTATGTTTCGTACAGCCCTAGCATCTTGCTGGCGCATGCGCAGCCGATTGCGATTGGCACCTCTGCAGAAGATCAGTTCGGCATCAATCCAGACGCGGTCGAAGCCGCTTGGGAGCCTGGTTGTAAGGTGTTGATGCTTAATTTTCCGACTAATCCGACCGGCGGTGTGACGGAGCGTGCTAAGCTCGAGCGGATCGCCAAGTTCGCGATCGAAAAGGATCTCCTCGTCATCAGTGACGAGATTTACTCCGAGCTGACCTTTGAGGGTGAGCACACCAGTATAGCAACCCTGCCGGGCATGCAGGAGCGCACCATCTTTCTGCATGGTTTCTCCAAGGCATTTGCCATGACCGGTTTCCGGATTGGTTATGCGTGCGGACCGGCTCCACTCATCGAAGCGATGATGAAGGTGCACCAATACAGTATGCTCTGTGCGCCAATCCTTTCTCAGGAAGCCGCGATCGAAGCTTTGAAAAACGGTGGTCCTGCCGTCGCGAAAATGAAAGAGCAATACCAGCGTCGCCGCGATCTCGTTGTGCGTCGCTTCAACGAAGCTGGCTTGGATTGTCATTTGCCGAAAGGCTCTTTTTACGCGTTTCCCTCGATTCAATCGACAGGGATGAGCTCAATGGAGTTTTGCCAAGGCTTGTTGAAAGAGGAAGAAGTGGCGGTTGTTCCTGGCACGGCATTTGGGCCGAGCGGCGCAGGGTTTGCTCGGGCGAGCTTCTCGACCAGCTACAAGCGCCTCATCGAAGCGACGGATCGTATCGAGCGCTACGTCGACAAGGTCCGTAAATAAGGTGCCACTTTCGTTGCCGGGAAAGGAGTGTGGGCGACTCGCCCACGGCATCTACATCTCGTAATGAGGGCGTATGCTTCCTCCTTTTAGAAGCGCCCTACTTAAGAGTAGAAGCGGCATCCTGCCGCTTGATATTGCGAAGGGAAAGCGGCTGGAAGCCACTGCTACCGTGCGCACGGCGTCGTGCTGGCAGACGCCTCTGGGCAACCCTGCGGGGCGAGACGCGCCTGCGCTACCTTTACCTTCGTAAATAAGCCTTGTAAGTTCCTCATTGCTAGGGCATTCCAGCTCGGCTTTACTTCATATATAGAGTTGGTTGCCCACTTAGGCGCCCTTTGTGCTGCCTTGCTTGAAGCATAGACAGCTCAGCTTGTTTTATTATAGTTCCACTTTTCTGAATTCTAACTTCTGAATTCTAACTCCTTTTTAAAATGATCGATCCATCCAGAACCGTGGCCCTTGTTGGTCGTCCCAATGTCGGAAAAAGCCGTCTTTTTAACCGGCTTTGCGGGCGTCGCTTGTCCATCGTGCATGATATGCCCGGCGTGACGCGCGACCTGATCTCCGCTGAAGTGAACGACGACTTTGTCCTGCTCGATACCGGTGGTCTCGGCATGGAGCTAAAGATGACGCCGAAGAAGATTGCGGATGCTGCTGAAGAGCAGGTGGGCTTTGCGATTCAGGCTTCGTCCATCATTTTGTTTATCGTCGATATTCGCGAGGGCATTACTGCGCTCGACGAGATCGTAGCCGAGAAGCTGCGCCGCTATGGTAAAGAGGTCATCTTAGTGGCGAATAAGGCAGACATGGAAGATGTCGAAGATGGCGCGTTTGAATTTCTTCGCCTCGGTTTAGGCGATGCGATGCCGGTTTCGGCCGAGCACGGTCGTGGTATTGCCGATCTCCTCGAAGTAGTGAAGGTCAAGCTCGGCGAGAAAAAGGCAGTCGAAGAGGATGCCTCGGCCGTGCCAGAGCGTATACGTATTTCTTTGATGGGCCGCCCGAATGTGGGTAAGTCTTCAATTGGTAATCGCTTGCTCAATTCGAAGCGTCTGATCGTGAGCGATGTCGCTGGTACCACACGCGATTCCGTCGAGCTGGATTTGGACTACGAACATAAGGATGGCGAGGTTTTGAAATTCCGAATGGCGGATACCGCTGGTTTACGGACCAAAACCAAGGTCGATAGTCCGGTGGAGTTTTTTTCCAGCGTGCGCACGCAGCATGCAATGGAAGCTTCGGATGTGGTTTTTCTCGTGATTGATGCGGTCGATGGTGTGACCAAGCAGGATCAGGCCCTCGCAGGTGCCGTGCTTGATGCGGGTCGTGCGCTCGTAATCGTAGTCAACAAGTGGGACTTGATTATTCAACAGTGGGAACGTGAGCCGATCGAAGGTTTCCGCTCGCTCAAACATTTCCTCGAACAGTACGAGAAGTCGCTCCGCAAGGAGATGTTCTTTCTACCAGATCCGCCCGTATTGTTCGTCTCTGCTGAGACAGGCTTCCGTATCGAGTCGATGCTTGAAACTGCCGCGGCTATCTCTGCGACGCTCGATATGAAGATTCCCACCGGTAAGCTCAATAGCTTGATGGAGTCGCTGTTCGAGGCGCGTTCGCCGAAGGTGGTTGGCACTAAGCGTTTCAAGGTGTTCTACGCCACACAGACTGGTTCGCGACCAATGCGTATCCGTTTCTTCTGCAATCGTATCGAGCGTCTCGATCCTGCGTATCGTCGTTATTTGGAGAAGGCGATCATCCACGAGTTCCGTCTCAGCGGTTGTCCCGTGCGTTTCGATCTGGTCGGTAAAGAGCGTCGCTACGAAGATGAAGAAGGTTCTGCGGAGCATGCGCACCGCCAGAGTGATGATCTTCAGCGTAAGGCCCGTATTCGTCAGATGGGTCCAGATGCTGCCAAGATTGATAAGAAGCACCCTGAGCGGCGTGCTAAGATCACGCAAAGCAAGGCCGCGCACAATCGGAGTGGTAAAAACCGGGAGAGTCGAAGCAAGAAATAGCCTGCATTTTATTTTTCAATCAAGCCAGTACGGCACTTTGGTGCGGCGCTGGCTTTTTTGTCGAGTCGGTTGGCAAAGCTCAGTATTCTGGCATTGCCTCAGCGCGCTCGCAAAGCAGCTCCGCGGCGATGCCGTAGCGCAGGTTGTAGAACGAGTGTGTCACGCGGTCGCGGACGGCGTACTCGAGCACGCTGTCGATGGTGATCAATGCGGCCGGAATAATGTCGGCGCGCGCTGCGGGTAAGTGCGGCACTGCCATACGCTCGTGTAGTGGTAAGGCCATGAGGATTGCCTTGAGCTGGGTGATCTCTTGTTTGTGCAACACGGGGCAGCGCTGTTCGATAGTCTGGTCGTTTTGCGCAGCCAGCACGGCACGGGTGACGGTCAACGCACCGCCGGTGACGATCAGCGGGCCTGCGTCGGGGCCGAAGCTGATGCCGCTGGTCTGTAGCGCCTCGCAGACATGGGCGCCGATGCGGGCTGCGGCCTCTGTGGCGAGCGCGGCAGCGCGATCGACGATGAATTGCTCGGTGAGGCGCACGGCGCCGAGCTGCAAGGACAGCGCTTGCTCGATGTGGCCGTGGGCAAAGCGAATCAGTTCTAGGCTGCCGCCGCCGAGGTCCATTTGGATGAAGTTGTGGATGCCTGCGATCTGCGGGTCGCAGCGGAGCCCTGTGCCGATGTAGGTCGCTTCCTCTGCGCCAGATAGTATTTGTATTTCGAGGCCAGTCGCCTCGAAGACCAGTTCGATAAATTGTATGGCATTGGTCGCATCGCGCACCGCGCTCGTGGCGACGATACGCAAGCTCTTCGGTTGGTAGCCTTGTGCGAGGCGTACCAGCTCAGTAATCGTTCGGCAGCCAGCTGTCATTGCGGCTTCTGTTAGGCTGGGCAGTGCTTGGCTGATGCCGGTGCTAATACGTGTCTCAATGGTCTCGGCAAAAATGGCTTCGACGCTGCCAGCGGTGAGCCCGGGCTTTGCGACGAGGAGCTTAATGGAATTACTGCCAACATCGATGACGGCGACTGTTTCGGGGCTAGGCATTGCACAGAGCAAATCTCCTGCCACAGCAGGGTCAAGCTTGGGTCATGGCTTTGAGTCGATCAGCAGCGCCGGTTTTTTCGGCCATTGACCGCGATAGGAGTGTGGGCGACTCGCCCACATTGATCCTGTGTTGCTGCAAGGAGGGCGAGTCGCCCTCCCTCCTTTTAAAGCTTCCCGGCAATTCACCACGAGCCTTTTTTCTTGTGTTGATAGGTCGCTGTACGGGCAAGGGCGGACGAGGCGGAGCTCGTCCCTCCCAAGAGGGGATTAGGCATGTTTCGGGAGGGACCACCTCCGTGTGGTCCGCGAGTACTCATCGTCTTGTTTGCGCCATTGGGCGCGATAGGAGTGTGGGCGACTCGCCCGCATTGATCCTGTGTTGCTGCAAGGAGGGCGACTCGCCCTTCCTCCTTGATTACATACTTGGCAATCGAGCTTCAACGCTTTGTGCTGAATTATTTATACGCGTTTTCGTGTTGTTTTGATTGGCTTGAGTCGGATGTAATTTGCTGGCTAGCGAGCGAGAAAGAGCCTCTTCCATGCTAAATTTGTGAAGTTTAGCAACGCATTCTAGTCTTTTGGCAGCAATAATCGCATCTTTTTGAATACTAATGGTTAGTTTGGGCATAATTAGTTGGTGGCCTGTTGTGGTGGCGCAATTGCGTAGACTAATATTTACATGATTTAATGGCTCTTAGGTCAAGCCCGCATATCACCTTTCGGTGTATTTTTAAATGTCTTTTTGGCATGCTAATTAGGCTATATCGTGCGCTACTGTGGCGCGCTGTGAACCGAATTGACGCCGGTGTTGCCGCGCGTTTTTCTGGGCCCGCAGCGACTGTTTTTTAACTTAATGCAGGTCCCTGATTGACTGCTTAGGCGGCTACTATTTGATCGTTGGACCGCGGGTCAAGGTGACGTTAGTTAAGTTCTGTTTTGCAGGCGTGCATAATTAACACTTGATGGTGTAATAGTCGCTTTTCGAGGTAGTGCCATTGACTAATAGGGTATTATCTATAACAATATGAATACCAATAATTAATGGCTTGATTGTGGGGCTTTAGTTATTGTAATTCATGTGATGGACTCAGGTTTAGATTCAAAGGAGATTATTAGTTGGCTCAAAGCAGCTGGGCATGACCGTTTTTGGTTGGCTGAGAGCTGTGGTGTGCAAAAGCGCACCGTCGATAATTGGCTTTCGTCGAGCCGTGTGATCCCTCGCAAAGCGCTGCTGATTATTAAAAGTTTAATGGCGTCGAAACTAAGTTCTCCGGCTGCTATGGCGGGAGTCGCACAAAATTTGGAGTTACATTTTTCTGAAAAAGAATTTGAATCCATTTGCGACATCGCACAGGTGCTTAAGCTGTCTCCAGTGCAATGGGTGGAAGCGGAGGTCCTCAAGGTCATTCATTCAGAACCATATCGAGTTTTACGCGCGCTCAGTCAGGGCGAACCGAAATCTGATTAGATGAAACATTTTCTCAATGGCCATCAGCCGTGGGTTCGATTTTAGTCGTCAAGGCTCAAGCGCCTAATCTAGGATTGCGGTTAGAGTGCAGCAGGAGACTCGCTAGGGCTGTAAGTCCGCGAAGCGATCAATCTGTTGGTGGCCGCGCTTCCAATCGCCTGGAGCGTGATTCAAGTGGAGTCTCTCTCCAGTCAAGCATACAGCCAATAAAAGCAGCTGGTTTTAGGCGGCACTTGCTGCGGAATATGTCCAGTGATAATTCAAACGTAAGCTAGGCATCGCATGCGCAACGCTGCTTGACCATTCGGATCACTCTGGTCGATCTATGGCGTTTGGCAGCGCTTGGTTAAATGAGGTTGCAATGCTCAGCGAGTCAGATGAAAAGGGTGCATGTTTTACGACGAGGTAAAGGTCAATTTCAAGGCGGGTAATGGTGGCGATGGCTGCTTCAGTTTTCGGCGCGGTAAATACGAGCCCAAAGGCGGTCCTGATGGTGGTAATGGCGGTCGCGGTGGAGCAGTCTACATTATCGCGGACACCAATGTCGCGGATTTGACCGATTATCACTATAAGCCTGGCTGGAAAGCCAAGAATGGCGAACCAGGTCGCGGTAGTGACCAACATGGTGCGAACGGTACGGACATTCTTTTGCGGGTTCCGGTGGGTACGGTTGTGATCGACCGAGAGACTGAAGACCCTGTGGCTGAGGTGTTGGCACATGGTGATCAAGTGTTGCTGCTTGAAGGCGGTTTTGGAGGTAAAGGCAATGAGACGTTTAAGTCTTCGGTCAATCAGGCGCCGCGTCAGTTCACGCTGGGTAAGCCCGGTGAAGAGGGTGAGTATCGCTTGGTGGTGAAGACCATCGCCGATGTCGGCTTGATCGGATTTCCGAATGCGGGGAAGTCCACATTGCTGAATATGATCACGAATGCGCATCCGAAAACGGGTGCCTATCCGTTTACTACGATGTTTCCGATGGTTGGCGTACTGGAGTACCCGGATCAATATGAGCGGATCACTGTGGCCGACATTCCTGGTCTGATCGAAGGCGCGAGTGAAAATCGTGGCCTCGGGCATCGCTTCCTCAAGCACGTCGAGCGCTGCAAGGTGTTACTGGTAATGATTGATATGGAGGGCACTGATGGTCGTGAGCCGATTGCGGATTTTCGCGTGCTGCTCAATGAGCTGAAGCTGTATATGCCGGGGTTGGTTAAAAAACCGGAGCTGGTGGCGGCCAATAAAATGGATGAGCCAAATGCACCTGAGCATTTGCAAGCCTTTAAAAAGAAGTTCAAGGGCAAGGTCTACCCGATCTCCTGTGTCTCCGACGAAGGCTTTGTTGAATTAAAACAGGCGCTCTTAGAGGCTGTGCTCGAGGTGCGCCTGGCAGAGAAAGCACTCGAAGAAGAGGCTGAAGAAAACAGCAATCACTAAGCGCTTCAAGAGTTTCATGATGAATGACTCGACAGTGTTAGACTACGGTGAACGTGAGTTTCAGGCGCGGCCTGAGTTGAACAGTCATTTGGCTTGGGAGAGTTTTATCGCACTGGCAAAGCGTCCGAATCGGGTGCTGATCATTGACCGCACCTTGCAACGTCGTGAGATGAAGTCTGGCTTCTTGCTGGCGCTGTCTTGGATGCTGTCGCGGCGCTTACGCAGAAGTACGGATTGCAAGCGTGTTGGCATTTTGTTTCCGCCGGGCATAGCTGGCACTATAGCGAATCTGGCAGTGGTGCTGGCTGGTAAGGTGCCAGTCAATCTCAACTTCACCTTGGGGCGTGCGAGTTCGGCGGCCTGTTTACGTCGAGCGGAGATCGATTGTATTTTAAGCACCGACCGTATGCAGCTCAAAATACCCGACTTCCCGTGGGCGCAGGCAGACGTGATCGACCTGGTCGAGGAGCTGAAGGACTTGCCGAAGGCTAAGACCGTGGCATTGTTGGCGGCGATTCGGGCGCTGCCCGCCAAGCTGCTGGCGAAGCTGCTGAAAGTGCCCGCGATCGGTGGGGATGCCGAAGCGGGCTTGCTGTTCACTAGTGGCAGTTCTGGCGAACCGAAGGGAGTGGTCTTAACCCACCGTAATATATTAGGCAACTGCCTGCAAATTGACGCCTCAGGTCTGTTGCCTGTCGGAGAAAAGCTCATCGCCAATCTGCCGATTTTTCACAGCTTTGGGTTCACTGTGACCTTGTGGTATCCGCTGCTGCGGGGCTGCACCACTGTGACTGTGCCCTCGCCGTTGGAATTCAAGAAAGTGGCCGAAGCGATCGAGGCTGAGTCGGCGACCATACTGATCGGCACGCCGACATTCTTGAAGCCATACATCCGCCACGTGGCGCCGGACAAACTGAAGTCTCTGAAGTATGCGATCACCGGGGCGGAGAAGACGCCGGCTGGTTTTGCGGACTTATGGCAGGCGACTTTTGATTGTCTATACTTTGAAGGCTATGGCCTCACTGAGACCTCGCCGGTGGTGAGCATTAACTTGCCGCATACACCTGCTGGCTTCGACTATCCTGACAGTTCGACTGATGGCTCGAAGCCGGGGTCGGTCGGGCGGCTGATGCCTGGGCACGCCGCTCGTATCCTGAATCCGGATACAATGGATCAGTTGGCAGTGACGGAAGTGGGGCTGTTATTATTGAAGGGCCCGAATATTTTTAGCGGTTATTTAAACGATGCGAAGCGCACCGCAGAGGTGATGGACGGCGAATGGTTTATTACTGGAGATCTCGCGCGCTTTGACGAAGAGGGCTATCTGTTTATTGAAGGCCGGTTGTCGCGGTTTTCTAAAATCGCGGGCGAAATGGTGCCGCATGGCACCATCGAGCAAGCGCTGGTCCAGGCGTTTGACTTGCTGGATGCTGAGATTCCAATGCTTGCGATCGGCGCTCGTCCCGATGCGGCGAAGGGAGAGGCGTTGGTATTGCTGGTGGTGATGGATGTGGAATTGACTGACGTAAGGGCGAAACTGTCAGCGGCAGGTTACTCAAATCTATGGATTCCGAAGGAAATGAAGCGTGTTGAGGCGATCCCCACTTTAGCGACGGGAAAGCTGGATTTGCGTGCAATCAAGGAGCTGTCGGCAGCGAAGTAGCATACTCGCCTTAGGAGTGACGAGCTCTGCCTCGTCCGTCGATCCTGGTGGGCACCGTTCGGGGTTTGTCGGGCTGGTGCGCAAGGCGCGCGACTTGTCGACCGTGGATACGCCGCTGCCAGTGCAATCCCAGGGTGCCGGCCAAGAGTAGCTTGCATGTGCAAAGGGCCCGCCTCGAATTAATCGGGGCGGGCCTTTTTTATGGTGCTGGGTTGATTGGTGGAAAAAGGAGGGAGGGCGACTCGCCCTCCTTTGCCGCAACACAGAATGGATGTGGGCGAGTCGCCCACAATACTATCGCGCTCAATGGTTCAAGCCAGCCTTTTCGGGCTTCTGCTTACTTTACTATAAAGCGTGTGCCGCCGAGACTGCGGGGCTCCATTTTTTGACTGGTGGATTCGTCTGCGGCGACGATTTGACCGCCTTTAAAGTAGGTGGGCTCTTTTATCCAATGCTTTTGTAGCTGGTCGAACAGGTCGAGCAGTTCGCTGCGTTTTTGCACGCGATATTCAATCGTGCGGGCATGGGTCGCAAGTGGGTATTCCTTCATCACTGTGTCGCTAGTGATTGCTTCGGCGACGGCGCTTGCGCGGTCAGCCATTTGCTGCACGCCGGGAGGGACAGGCGAGCGCTGGATGGTTGAGGGCACGCCAGCTGCGGCAGCACCATCTGACATCGCTGTTTGAAGTTCGCCAAGTTGCAGTGTGCGGCTGTGATAAATGCGTAGCAGGCCGTTGCTGGCAGTGGCGATGTTGATCTCGACCACTCGGTACCCGGAGGTGATGTATTCTTGCTTGGAAATCGAGTGGATGGCGGCTTCTTTGCCGTAATACTCTTTGCTATCGCCAGGAAAAGTGATGGCAAACAGCGCCTTATTCTTGATCGCACGGGAACGAACGGTCACGGCACTGAGTGAGGAGACCATGCAGCAGCAGAGGAGGAGAGCGGATAAAAGGCGTTTAGGGGTGAGTGTCATAAGTATCAAAGTGCTGGCCTTTTGATCGCGTGCAATTTTTATTTTGTTTCACTTCATTTCTCTGCGGGCTACAACTGTTATGGAGAAGCGATGTATACCCCTTTTTATTAATGCTATCCTGTAAAGATCTTTCAGTCGAACTAAGCCCCGGCGGCACACGCATCTTAGACGGTGCGACCGCGCGTTTTAAACCCAAGGCACTCAATGCGGTGATTGGACCATCGGGCTGTGGTAAAACGACGCTGGTACGGGCGATGCTTGGGCTATCCTCGCGTCTAGGCGAAGTCTTTATGGCGGGCGAGCCGGTGGAAAATAGTGAAGCCTTGCGCGGCAAGCTGGCCTTTGTGCCGCAGTTTAGCATCGCGCAAGAGCGACTGAGTGTGGAGGAAGCGCTGCGTACTGCGCTGGATCTCTGCGTGGTCGATGCCGCGGTGAAGCAGGCGCGGTTGGAGGATATTTTAACGCGCATCGGCTTGGAGATGCACCGCGATAAGCGGGTGGGAGGGTTGAGTGGTGGTCAACTGCGCCGTCTCGGGCTGGGCTTGGAGCTGGTCGGCGATCCGCAATGTATGGTTTGTGACGAGGTGACGAGTGGGCTGGACCCGCGCTCGGAAGATCAGATTTTAACGATGTTGCAGCGCCTGCGTGACGAGCGTGAGAAGACCTTTCTCTGTATTATCCATAATCTCGCCAAATTGAATTTCTTCGATTGGATCACGGTGGTATTTGAAGGGACAGTGGTGTTTCAGGGCGGCTTGGATGCTTTGCTGGCGTATTTTGAAATCCCAGATGCGTTGCACCTCTACGATCAGCTGAATGCCCATTCGATCGAGCATTGGCGGGAGCGTTGGAGCGCAGCTAGCGATGAGGGTGCGGTGTTTGAGGCGACGGCAATGGTCGCGCCGCCGCTGCCGTCAGCGCTGAGCCAGACTTGGACTTTATTGAAGCGCCGTGCGCTGCTATTTAAGCGAGATAAGGGCTATTGGATGCTGACGCTAGGGATTACGATTGGGTTTCCGCTGTTGGTGACGATTTTTGCAATGGATGGTTTACCGCAGTTGCGTGGACTGGCGATGAGTGCGTCGAGTGGCTTTGTCGAGCAGGCGCAGGCGAATTTACGCTATCGGATTGATGCCTTGGAGTCGGCGTCATTGGTCACGGGCTTGATTTTGTTTCAAGTGATTCTGCTGACCTTGATGGGCAGTAATAACGGTGCACGCGAGATCGCGGGTGAACGTAATCTTTACGAGAAAGAGCGCTTCGCTGGTTTGCGCCCGCGGTCGTATGCGACCAGTAAGTTGCTGTTTACTTCGGCGGTGGCGATCGGGCAGGGCCTCTGGATGACGCTGTTCGTTAAATATATCTGCGATTTCCCCGGGCCCTTATTGCCACAAGCGCTGGTGCTCATATTGAGCTGCGTGTCGATGACCGCGATCTGCTTGGCATTTTCGGCGATCTTTAGCTCGGCGGATAAGGCATCGCTACTGTCGGTGTATTTGGTTGGGTTTCAGTTGCCGCTTTCTGGGGTGGTGTTGGCGCTGCCAGAGTTGCTGGTGTGGGTCTGCCGCCCGTTCATCAATGCGTATTGGGGTTGGGCTGGCTATTTCGGCTCGATGATTGATTCGCGCTTTTACGATGCCTATCGGCTCGAGTCCTCAGAGATGATTCCAAGTCCGATGTTGGCCTGCGGTGTGCTTGGTGTGCATTTCTGTGTCGGCGCGGCGTTAGTGTTTTGGGGTTGCCACCAAAAGCAGCTAACCTAAGGCTCGATGCAACAAATTTAACCGAATGCGATACACGGTCTTATGCCCCCTTTGAATACCCCCAAACACCGAAACCCCGCGTCGATCTGGATCGGCGTGTCAGTGGTTTTTTCTCTGCTTGCCGTCGCTCTGATGAGTGGCTGCGGTGACAATTTCTCTGACCTCGAAGTGCTGCCGACGGAGAGCTACATGAAGAAGCCTGGAGATTTTTTGGGCAATACGTATACGATTCGCGCGCAGATTGACTCGCAGGTAAAGTGGGATAAGTTGGTAGGGCGTATTTTAGCGGTGATTCCTGAAAGTGGGGGCGCGCGTTTGCCGGTATTTGTGCCAGAGAATGTGGGCGGTAATTTACATATTGGGCAGCGTTACGAAATGCGTGCCAGAATCGAAGCGGGAGGGCTGATCTATGTTGAAAGTTTGCGCAAGTATTAGTCTTCTTTTGGTGGCCGCTCAGGTCGCCTTGAACGCTCAGGGCTACGCGCCTGCAGCTGTTAATTCGCGGCCAGCACCAGCGGCAGCGGGTATGTCTGCGCCGACCGGCGGGATGTTTGAGAGCAACACCTTCTTGGAAATGGCTAGTCGAGCCTTTGATCCGTCTAGCGACTCGATGGATTTCGAGAATGGCAATTTTGCCTGGAAGGGTCGCACGTTTAATTTGACCAGTCAGCGGGCGTTTCGCGCTCGATTTGAGCGCTTCTTGCTCTCATCTCCGACAGAGGAGGAAGAGAGCTATGCGCTGCTGATGAATGACGTCTTACGTCGCTTGTCTGTGGCGAGTGATCGTAGTGATGATGCCATCTTAGAGACATGGGAGATGTTGTTTCGTGCCGCTCGTTTCGGGCCAGATGGTGGTAACTCGACGATCGTGGCCAATCAGGTGTTTAATGCCTGGCGTATTCGCAAGGAAATGCGTGGCACGGCGCTGACCCAGCGTGAACTCGCAGATATGCGCCGCTATCAACAGGAAGTGGTGGCAAATCGCGCATTGGTTTTGGAGAAAATTCAGGAGCAGAAGCAGCGGGATTCGGTGCGTATGACTTCGAGCAAAAAAGGTAAAGGGAAGGAACCCACTACCGGCACGCTGCCTACTGAGGGTGCATTTCGTGCTTTGGAGCTCGCAGAAACTGAAGCGAAGCTACTCGCGATGGAGGGGCAGGTTGCATTGACCGGTATCCAAGCGAAGTTGCAGATGCAGAGCCAGATAGTGGCGTTTCTAGTGCAGCGGCGCTATCAGCATGCTTTGGTGCTGTCCGGTTTTTATCAGCTGTTATTTAAGGGCTCTCAGCAGCAGTTGGAAGTGGGCAAGGGCGAGCTGAAGTCATTTTTCCCGAATACGGATATGGTGTTTACCGTCGATATGATGGCATTTGTGGCAAACGAAGCGATTACTGACGTGAACAAGGGCGTGGATGCGGTGAATACCGCGTATGCCGAAGATCGTACGATCATCGCATTGGAGCGGCTGCAGGAGACATTTTTCCTCGGTGAGTATATGCCCGAGCTGAATGCGATCCCGGTGGAGCAGCGTCGTAAGTTGCTCGATTTATATCGCGATATGTTGGAAGCGGTCGAGCTGGCTGAGGCCAAAGACTACAACGGGGTGGCGCAGTATGCGGAGCGTATTTCATTAATCGCAAAAGATTTCCCGATGATGCGTGTGCTCTCCAGTGTCGAGACTGCTAAGAGTATGAGCGACATGGCGGTGTTTGCCGCGTCGCAGTATCGCAATCTTGGCGATATTGATAAGGCCCGTGCGGAGCTGCAGCAGGCGATCGATATTTGGCCGTCGAATCCCTCGATTCGTGAGTTTCAACAAGAAACGACCAAATTGGCGACTGCTGGCTCACAAGGCGTGCAGATTTTTGACGATTTATACAAGCGTGGCGACCATCGTGGTATTTATGACCGCCGAATGGACCTGGGCTTTGCCTTGGCGGAAGATAGCGCACGTCGCCCTTTACTGATGGAAGTGATCGAGCAGGTCTCGACGATTGATTTGTTGGTGGCGCAAAGCGCGGAGGCCTTGAAACAAGGCGATCCGTATGTGGCCTGGGAGCTACTGGCTGAGGCGGCGAAGTCTGATCCGGATGACGCGCCGATGAATCGTGCACGTGCTGAGCTGGCTCCGCGAGTCGCGGACTTCGTGGTCTACTTGGACCGCGCGCAGCGTCAGGCTGCAGAAGCGCAACATGCTGGAGCATTGGCCGCGTTTTTGGCCGCACAGGATATTTATCCAGCTAGCCGGATGTGCCGCGAAGGTATTGAGCGCGAGTCCTCGGCTTTGATGGCGCACTTGAGTGATTTGGCGGGCGCTGAGGAGGAGTAGCGTATCGCTCCGTGGTGGCCTTGATCGTGGGATCGGGGTGCTTTGGACTCGCCAGACCCCCCCCGTCTGACGACGCAGGCCATATTGATTTCACAGGCAGGAATGCCTGTGTCACTTTATTTTGCAGAGCATCTGAGCCGTGCCGACTCAATTTTCTTGAGCCGTGCGCGAGTTCTTCCACATTGCTCTCTGTGATCGGACTCGATGTAGATATCTTTTTTCTCCTTTATCTGGGAAGTGGCTTTGCGCTGCTCTTCGGTTTGTGGTTTTACTACGATTGGAAAGATAAGCATCTGTTTGCGGCCCAGCGCTCGAAGGTCATTTATCACTGCATCAAATGCAGCCAGATTTACACTGGTGTGCATGGCAGTGAAGAATGCGATTGCCCTCAGTGCGGGTTTACCAATGGTCGCTTACGATTTTAGACAAGTCACTTTTTAGTTTTCTCATTTCCAGTTTTTCATTTGTTCCTTCAGTTGCCCTAAGGGCACCTAATTCAGTCACCCCTTCGGGGCAAATCGTTCCGATTTACCATCTCCGCGCTACTCGCGCTTCGTTAACTTTTCACCTTCTTACTTTTCGTCATGCCAGATCATATCGCAGTTCTCGATTTCGGGTCTCAATACACGCAGGTCATTGCCCGCCGTATTCGTGAGGCTAATGTACTTTCCCGTATTTATCCGTATAACACCCAAGCTAGTGTGCTCAAAGAAGCGGGTGTCAAAGGTATCATCCTCTCCGGCGGGCCGTCGTCGGTCTTGATCGAAGGCTCGCCGCGTCCCGATGCAAAAGTTTTTGATATGGGACTCCCTATGCTTGGTATTTGCTATGGCGAGCAGCTGATGGCGCACATGCTCGGCGGTCGAGTGGGCAAGAGTGAGGAGCGCGAGTTCGGTCACGGCACACTCAATATTGCGATCAAGGGCAAACTGTTTGAGGGGCTACCCGCTACTCTCCGCGTGTGGAATTCGCACGGTGATCGGATCGAAGAGTTACCCGCAGGCTTCGAAGCTGTCGCGTCGACTGAAAATTCACCTTACGCGACAATTCAAGATGCGCAGCGTAATTTCTACGGTATGCAATTCCACCCTGAGGTGGCGCATTCCGAAATGGGCACAGAAGTGATAGCCAATTTTCTCTTCAAGATTTGCGGCTGTGAGTCGGATTGGTCGATGGCCAACTACATCGAAGAAAGCGTGCAGAAGATCAAAAACACGGTCGGCGACCAGCGCGTGATTCTTGGGCTTTCTGGTGGAGTCGACTCCTCTGTGGCTGCGGCGCTGATTCACAAGGCGATTGGTAAGCAGCTCACATGTGTTTTTGTGGATAATGGCCTGCTTCGTTTACACGAACGCGAGCAGGTTGAAAAACTTTACGGAGATCACTTTAATCTCGATGTGCGTGTCGCGGACAAAGGTAAATTCTTCCTCGACCGTCTAGCAGGTGTCTCTGATCCAGAGACGAAGCGTAAGATTATCGGTAATGCTTTCGTCGAAGTGTTTGACGAGTCCGTCACTGAACTGAAGGAGCATGGGAACTATGCATTTCTAGCTCAAGGCACACTTTATCCAGACGTGATCGAGTCCATTGCGATCGATGGCAATCCCGCTGCACTGATTAAGAGCCATCACAATGTCGGCGGCTTACCAGAAAAGATGAACCTCAAGCTTCTTGAGCCATTGCGCGAATTATTTAAGGACGAAGTGCGCGAACTCGGCTCCCAACTCGGCTTGCCGAAGGAAGTCGTCTGGCGTCAACCGTTCCCTGGTCCAGGTCTTGGTGTGCGTGTGATGGGCGATATCAAGGAACAAGATCTCGTCGTGCTGCGCAAGGCCGATGCAATTCTTCAAGAAGAGATGATGGCCGCGGATCTTTATTATAAAGTGTGGCAGTCGTTCTGCGTCTTTCTGCCGGTTAAAACAGTCGGGGTGATGGGCGATGAACGCACCTACGAAAACGTGATCGCGCTGCGCATCGTCGAGAGTCTCGATGCGATGACGGCTGACTGGGCGCGTGTGCCTTATGATGTGCTACGTAAAGTTTCGAGCCGTATCATCAACGAGGTATCTGGATGCAATCGTGTGGTCCTCGACATCAGTTCGAAACCACCGAGCACGATCGAGTGGGAGTAGCCACATGAGTTTGCTATTCGTCTGAGTTTCGACCAAATTCTGTTTGCTAGGTTTGAAGCATATAAGTATGAAGTTATTATTCTCAATTTGTTTAATTGCTCTCGCCGCCCCGCTGTTTGCTGAGGGGCCGAAGGTGGGTGCCATTGTTGAACGCGCTCGTGCCACCGCCGGCACTGAGGCTGCGTTGAGCAATTTAGTCACTTTGCAAATGAGTGGATGGATCGAGCCGGCCGAGTCTAAAATGCCGAGTGCCACTATTTTGATTATTTCGCGCAAGCCCTGTTCGCAGCGCTTAGCGGTGACAGTGGATGATTTGGTCGAAACGACTATTCTAGAGGGTAACTCTGGGTGTATTATTCGCTCAAATTTAAGTGATGAGGAACAGCGTTCTCAAATTCGCACGATGACGGATGAGGAACTTAAACGTGCTGCATTTAGCACCCGTCAGTTATTCAATTTCTATGGTGCCGACTTTAAGCGTGGCGAACGTATCGAATATCAGGGGATTGAGCAACGACGTGGCGTACGTTGCCATAAATTGTTGTATTCCTACCCAGACGGGATTTCCACCACACGCTATTTTGCGATTAATGATGATATGCTCGTCTCAACGATTACGGATAAAGGAGTGGAGAGTGTCGAAGTCGGCGAACAAATTGTTGCAGGCATTCGATTTCCAAAGCGCGTTGAGTATTATCAGGGCCAGAAAATGCTGCACACGATGGTGGTTCATGGCATTAAAGTGAACAAGCCATTGAAGCGTGGAATCTTCACTATCCCGACGGGGCAAAAAACTAAATAAGCACGGCTCTTCTAGCCGCAGACGCTCATCTTTTTCTTAATTTATTATGCAAACACTCGAATTTTCAGATACGCCCAAATTTTTTACTGCCCTGCGCCGTTTCTGCAGCGCTGCCACAGTGTCGGGAGATGTTTCTGAGGTAGTCACGACCGTGTTAGCCGATGTGAAAGCGCGTGGCGACAAGGCGGTGCTCAACTACACGCAGAAGTTTGACGGCGCGCACTTGAGCGCACCAGCAATGCGTGTTGATCCCGCGGAGATCAAAGCGGCATTAAAAAGCCTGTCAGCTTCCGATCGTAAGGCGATTCGTGAGTCCATCGCGCTGGTTAAAGCATTCCACAAAAAGACGCTACCCAAAAATTGGAAAGCGAAGAACGCCCAAGGTGGCCTTGTCGGCGAACGCTTTTATCCGATCCAACGTGTCGGGCTGTATGTGCCTGGTGGCAATGTGCCGCTGGTTTCGACTGTCATTATGACGGCGGTACTTGCGAAACTGGTAAAAAATCCCGAGATCTGCGTCTGCACACCACCAGCTGCAGATGGTTCGATTGCACCAGGCATGTTGGCCGCGCTTTCGATGGTGGGCATTGACGAAGTGTATAAGGTTGGCGGGGTGCAAGCGGTGGGTGCGATGGCCTACGGCACCGCAACTGTTCCAGCAGTGGATAAAATTTTTGGCCCGGGCAATGCCTTTGTGATGGAAGCGAAGCGCCAGGTGCTGGGCACTGTCGGAATCGATCTGCTACCTGGGCCCAGTGAAGTAATGATCATTGCCGATGCTGGGGCGAACCCAAACCATGTCGCCGCCGACTTAATCGCACAGGCCGAACACGGTAGCGGCAAAGAGATTCTTTATCTGGCAACCACCAGCAAGGTACTGTTGAGCAAGATCGAGAAGTCATTGGTCAAGCAATTGCCAGAGCGGAGCCACGCCGCAAAATGTGAGAAGGTCTTGAAGAGCCGCTTCCTTGCCGTGACTTGCAAGAATCTGGATCAAGCCGCACAGGTCTCCAACTATATTGCACCGGAGCATTTGGAGCTACAGATTGCTGATAAGTCGATCGATGCGCTGACGAATAAGATCAATACTGCGGGCGCTATCCTGCAGGGCTATATGACGCCGACGGTATTGGGTGATTTTACCGCGGGGCCGAGCCATACATTGCCGACTGGCCGTGCGGGACGTTTCTTCAGTGGTTTGCAAGCGATCGACTTTATTCGGCGTTCTAGTATTCTTCGTTACGACGCCAAGAGCCTTGCGAATGCTGCTCCAGTGGTGGAAACCTTTGCGCGTTTGGAAAAGCTCGACGGTCACGGACGTTCGCTAACGATTCGTTTGTAGGCTTGTTCATTTGTTTGATTTCAATGAGTGTATAGCAGCTATGAAAAAAACTTTTGATGCCAATGCCCGTGCTTTGCCGCACGTTCAGGATCTCCATGCCTATGTGCCTGGTGAGCAACCGCAGGGTGAAGGATGGATCAAGCTTAACACCAATGAGAATCCGTATCCACCATCGCCAAGGGTGGCCGAGGCGGTGAGTGCTGAGGTGGCGCAATTACCTCGCTATCCGGAGCCAGTCAGCGAACAACTCCGTACTGTGATCGCTGAGCGGTTTGGGTTGACTGCACAAAACGTCATTATCGGTAATGGCTCTGACAATATTTTAGATTTAATTACGCGTTGCTATGTTTGCGCAAAGGGGGCGGGGCACACCGTCCCGAGTTATTCGCTGTATCCTGTGGTGGCGGGGATGTCGGGCAAAGGCATGATTGATGTGCCGTTTAGTCGCTCAATGGAGCTGGATGTGGAGGCGATGGTAGCGATCAATGCGCCGGTTTTTTTCCTGACTTCGCCGAATGCACCGACTGGCGTGGCGTTTTCGCTGACTGCCATTGAAGCGGTGCTGCAACGAATCGACGGAATATTGGTGGTGGACGAGGCGTATGTGGATTTCGGTGGTGAGACTGCGGTGGCTCTGCTGCAGGACTATGAAAACTTGGTGGTGGTACGCACGTTCTCGAAGTCGTACGCCCTGGCTGGTATGCGAGTTGGGTTTGGTCTGGCGAGCGCTGCTATTATCGGCATGTTGGATCGAGTGCGCGATGCCTACAATGTAGACCGAATCGCGCAGGTGGCGGCGCAGGCCGCATTTGAAGATATTGAATACTTTGAGTCGCAACGGCAAAAGGTGATTACAACCCGTGCGTCGACCTTGACTCAGCTCGACAGGCTCGGCTGGTTCACCTATGCATCGGCAGCCAACTTTCTATTCACCGAGCCACAGAATGGCGCCGGAGAATCTGGTGCGGCGGTGGCCGCCTCGCTGTTCGAGCATTTAAAGCAGGCGCATGTACTGGTGCGCTATTTCCCCGCTCATCCTTTAACTTGCTCTTTTATACGCGTCAGCATAGGAACTGATGCTGAAATGGAGGCATTTTTAATCGCTGTTACATCATGGTTGAATCACGCATAGCAAAAATCACCCGCAATACTAAAGAGACGCAGATCGAAATGGAGCTGAATGTCGATGGCACAGGTGTGTCCGTAATCGACACTGGAATCCCGTTTTTTGACCACATGCTGACACTCTTTGCCAAACACGGCTTGTTTGACCTGAAGCTCAAGGCAACCGGCGATATCGACGTCGATTATCACCACATGGTCGAGGACAGTGGAATCGTGCTCGGGCAGGCCCTCAAACAAGCGCTTGGTGATAAAAGCGGCATTCGCCGTTACGGATTCTTTCTATTGCCGATGGATGAGTCGCTGGCTCGTGTCGCGCTGGACTTGTCGAACCGCCAGGCATTCGTCTATAATGTGGACTATCAGTTCCCGATGGTGCGCGATTTTAGCATCGTGCTGGTGAAGGAGTTTTTTCAGGCCTTTGCCAACGACGCGGCATGTAATCTGCACATTAATCTCGAATACGGCGAAGAGCCGCACCACATCGCCGAAGCTATTTTTAAGGGCTTTGCACGTGCACTTGATATGGCGACGACCGTCGATCCGCGCCTCGGTGGGGCGCTGCCCTCGACTAAGGGCACGCTCTCTAAGTAGCTTCGAGTGCTTTTTATTTAGTAAAGGACGATCCAGCGACGGGTCGTCCTTTTTTGTGTTTCCTGTGTCGTCGTAGGCGAAACCCTCATTAGGGCTGGTTGTGTCGGCTATAAGCTGGCCGAATTACAAGGCGGCGGGGAGCGCGATTTGATGGATCTGTGGGCTTGTCTGCTTGCATCCTGTTTTAGATCCGCCACTCTGTAGCGTTTTTTATGAGCGTTAAGTCCCAAGTCAGTAAACCACGACTCGCCGTTATCGATTACGGTATGGGTAACTTGCGTAGTGTGGTGCGTGCTTGGGAGCATGTCGGTGCGACTGCGCGACTCGTCTCCAGTCCCGATCAGATTGGAGTGGCCGATGCGCTGATTTTCCCTGGTCAAGGTGCAATCGTCGACGCGATGCGCTTGCTCAAAGCAACGGGGTTTGATGATGCGATTCGCGATTGGATCGCTGCGGATAAGCCGTTTTTTGGCATTTGCCTTGGGCTACAGGCGCTGTTTGAGCACTCTGAAGAGGGCGACACGCAGGCATTGGGAGTTTTTAAGGGGCGAGTGCGTCGTTTTCAGATTGATTCATCGCTCAAGGTCCCGCACATGGGCTGGAACTCGGTCTCTTTTGCAGCTGATGATCCACTGACTGAAGGCCTTGAAAGCGGCATCGACCAATTTTATTTCGTACATAGCTATTATATTGAACCGGAAGATGAGCGGCTTACACTGTTTGAAACCGATTACGGCGGTCGGTTTGTTTCTGGAATTCGCTCAAGAAATTGCTATGCCACACAGTTTCACCCAGAAAAAAGTCAGGCAAAAGGATTGCAACTCTACCGCAATTTCCTGAAGTCGTTGTAGCACAACGCTGCATGATATTTCTAATAGAGTGGCAATGCCCTCCCTCGAAGACTCACTTAACTACTACCTAGAAAATGGAAAACACTGGCACTATTCGACTCGGCGATGAAAATTTCGAGTTCCCCATGATCGTGGGAACCGAAGGAGAAAAAGCTCTGGATACCAGGACTTTACGCGCGAAGAGTGGTTGTGTCACTTTCGACGAAGGCTACGGTAACACGGGCTCTTGCTTGAGTGATATTACATTCATTGATGGTGAGAAGGGCATTCTGCGTCACCGCGGCTATCCGATCGAACAGTTGGCTGAGCGCTCTACTTTTCTAGAGACGTCATACCTCGCTATTTATGGTGAGTTGCCCACTCAAGAGGAATTGGAGATATTTGCCAATGGAGTGCAAACGCACGCTTCGGTTCACACCGGCATGCATCATCACTTCGAGGGCTTCCCAAGTAATGCCCATCCCATGGCGATCTTGTCATCGATGCTCAACTCGCTGGGTGCCTATTACCCTGAGATGTCTTCGAATAACCGGGCACAAGATTTGACGCACTTCGATGAGACGGCCGCGCTGCTGATTTCCAAAGTACGCACGATTGCAGCGATGACCTATCGCCAGAAGCAGGGTTTACCGTTTGTCTTTCCGGACTACAAAATGCGCTACGCCGAGAACTTTCTGCACATGATGTTCTCGGAGCCTTATCACCAATATGAGGATACTTCCGGCGCATCTGAGGCGCTTGATCTGTTCCTGCTGTTGCATGCCGACCACGAGCAAAACTGCTCGACTTCGACGGTTCGCATGGTCGCTTCTGGTGGTGCGAATTTGTTTGCTTCGGTTTCGGCCGGAGTCTGTGCGCTTTGGGGCCCTTCGCATGGCGGGGCAAATATGGCAGTGATCAAGATGCTCGAAGAGATCCACGCCTCGGGTGATGACGGCTCAAAATTCATCCAAGACGCTAAAGAGGGTAAAGCCAAACTCATGGGCTTTGGACACCGCGTGTATAAAAACTACGATCCACGGGCGATGATCTTAGGTAAGAGCTCTGAGCGTGTACTCGAAGGCTTGGGGATCGATGATCCACTCCTTGATATTGCCAAGCACCTCGAACAGGCCGCGCTGGAGGATGAGTATTTTGTGCAGCGTAAGCTCTACCCGAATGTCGACTTTTACAGTGGTATCTTGCTCAAGGCGATCGGTATCCCAGTCGAGATGTTTACAGTGATGTTTGCGATCGGACGTATGCCAGGCTGGATTGCGAATTGGAAAGAAATTGCGGAAAACTCCAAGAGCCGCATCCACCGCCCGCGCCAAATTTACACCGGCCACACGATTCGCGACTACCTGAAGATGGACGAGCGCTAGAATCTAGAGCGTATTTTTTATAACGGCAGATCTTCTCGGAGCTTTGCCGTTTTTGTATCTAGGGATGGATCACCTCCGCGTGGTCCGCGGTCGAGTCAGAGCTCATGCGATCCTGGCATACAGCCAGTCACGGCGTTTTTTGTAGCGAGCCGGTTTATCCCGCGATCTTATCGGGGCACAAGGACTCGATCGTTTTGTGGCCTCGATCGTGAGATCGAGGAGTCAGCACTGCTAACTTTCGGCCTTGTTGCTATTCTCGGTCGCTGCGTCCTCCGCTTTAGGCGGCGCGCCGTGCAGGACATCGTCCAGCTCTAGCCCCGTCATTTTTTTGATTCCGCCGAGGAGCATCCACAGCGTAACCATCATGATCGCCATGCTAGGGATAACAATGACCGGCCAACTCCAGGCCATCATCTTACTAACTTCGGAATTGAAGGCATCGGTGCCGCTCGGGCTGACCACGATCCAGCGCGCTAGTCCATAGTTGAGTATGCCGCTCAGTAAAAACGAAAAGGCGAGCAGCCAAGTGCACTTGGTCAGCAATTGTTCAAATGCGGATTCACTGTCATGCGCCTGCAGGGCAATATGTACTTTATCGACATCCAGGATTTCAGGATTGTAGAGTAGGGTACGAATCAGCGGCCAAGGCGTCTTGAGTGAGACGACCACGGCGATGCCTAACAGTAATGGAATGGCAGCCTCTTTGACCGCAAACCATTCTGTCGGGATTTCGAGAATGCCGATACCACCTGTAAGGAGGACGCTGATGAGGCCGAGGATCGAAACAAGGTTATATTTCGAGCGTTTGAAGTAATCGTAGATAAAGTAAGCGACTGGAAAAATGATGGCGATGATCAAGATGCCGACCGCGACGTTCCGGAAGTAGGGTTGTAGGTATTCGCCGAAGTATTTTTGGCCCTTGTTGAGTACCATGATCGGCAGCAAAATATTAAAGCCGAGATTGAGCAGGGTATTCTCCTTCTGAACTGCAGGTTTGACGGTATTTGAGGGATTTTTCAAATTCGGTGCGGTGCTGGGTTGCTGTTGGGCCATATCTTAGCCTAGACTTTTCCGAGTTATGTCGAACGCAAGCTCAATTCGTTGTCTTATTACCGCGGGCCCCACCCGTGAATTTATCGATCCGGTGCGCTTTTTAAGCAATCCATCCACCGGCAAGATGGGCTATGCCATCGCCGAAGCAGCTGTGGCTGCGGGGTGGACGGTCGATCTGGTCGCCGGCCCGGTCTCTCTCAAAGAGCCGGATGATGTCATTTTATATCCGGTGGTCAGCGCGGAGGAAATGTTTCAGCACGTCGATGCGTTGTTTGATGCCTGCGATGTTTTAATTATGGCCGCTGCGGTCAGTGACTTCCGCCCCGTCAAGCAACACGTGCAGAAGGAGAAGAAGGGGGAGGCGTCGATGAGTATCGAGTTTGAGCGCACCATCGACATCTTAAGCACCATGACCGAGCGCAAAGCCCATCAGACCGTTGTCGGTTTTGCCGCAGAGACCAACAAGGTCGATGCATATGCCCGGCGCAAGTTGGAGGCAAAGCGTTGCGACTGGATTGTGGCCAACAAAGTCGGCGAAGCGGGCGCAGGTTTTGCCGCCGATACCAATGAAGTGACGCTCATCGCCGCCGACGGTAGTTCATTAAAGATAGGTCCAACCACTAAAGCCGCCATTGCCAAGGAATTGATCCAATTGATTACGCCGAGTGCGAGTCCAGAATAAGACACCCCATGAAAACCACCGGACTTGATAAAATACTGGGACGGATCGATGACCTCGATTCAGTTAATCTAGGCATTCTCGTACAGCGCTTGGCGCGTGACCGTAAGTTGCAGGAGACCGTGTTTAATACTATTCAAGATGGTATTCTGGTGATCGACTCCGAGGGGGTTGTGCAATATGCCAATGAGGCTGCGTTCAGTTTGATCGGCTTAAAGGACGAGGATGTCGGCAGCACCCGCCTGTGGAAAATGGTGCCCGATCTCGCTCGTTCGATCGATTTAGAGAACACGGATGCCACAGAAAAAACCGCGCGAGTGCTTTCGCGTGAGGTCGAGCTGACATATCCGGAGCATCGGTTTGTGCGTCTCTATATGGTGCCAATTGATACACAGGTGGGGCAAGATGACAGCGGCGGTATGGTCGTGGTGCTCTCGGATGTGACCGAAGAGAAAGTATCAATGCAGGAGCGTATTGAGAGTGAGCGGATCGCCTCGATCATGCGTCTCTCTGCGGGCGTCGCCCATGAGCTGGGCAACCCGCTCAACTCGTTGACGATCCATCTGCAATTGATCGAACGAAAGCTCAAGAAGCTACAGCTCGGCGAGGCGGCTGACAGTATGTCCGAATCAATCGAAGTGTGCCAGGGCGAAGTGAAGCGACTGGATGGTATCATCACGCATTTTCTTGAAGCTGTCCGGCCTCAGCAGCCGGATCTGAATGAACTCGATCTAGTCGAGCTGCTCGACGAGGTGTTACGCGTTCAAGAAGCAGAATTGAGTGATCGCCGCTTAGATGTAAATATCGAAGTCGGCCAAGCGATTCCGTCCATTCTCGGCGACCGTGGGCAGATTAAACAGGTCTTTTTCAATCTGATTAAAAATGCGATCGAAGCGATGCAGCCTGAAGGCAAGTTGCGGGTCTTGGCGCGCAGCGACGACGAGTTTGTCTATATGCAATTCATTGATACCGGGTCCGGCATTTCAGAGGACGAGCTCTCTCGCATCTT
>JAQXBA010000018.1 GCA_029252625.1 Opitutia bacterium
CGTTTCACCCTAGACACCTGCTAAGGGAGTGAGGCGTCGACTAGCAGGCATAACTGATAATCTGGCTTCCGCTTATCAGTTGTATTTAGGAAGCCTGGAAACTGGATAGCTCGCATTTAGGCGATTCAGCAACGACAATAAATTGAACGCTAAGCATGTAGATGCCACGTATGAAAGCACGAGGGACGCGGGTTCGACTCCCGCCACCTCCACCATTTTGCCTGGTGCTAATGGGGCTTCAGGGGCTATAGCCAAATTATTGCCCGATTATTGCCCAGATTTTGATGGGCGTATTGAATACACCTACTTGCACCAGGATACTAAGCTAGGAGTCCCTACAAGCCCTTTGCGTTTCTGTTTAAGGGAAGAGCACAGGAGTATAGTGATTAGCATAAAGAGGAAAGAGGTGCGTTTTCTTTGTTCCCGATTAAGCAGGGAGCATTACCGCCTGCGAAGTGCCACAAATCCAAGGGCTAGACCTCCGAGAAGGAAGGCGTAGCTACTGAACTCTGGTACCACAGTCATTGTTATAGTATCACCAGTGCCTCTTAATGTCCAAGTGTGGACTTGGCTACCGTCTACACCAAGGCTTTCAAGTGATGTGTTAGCCCAAGTCATTTGACCTGTAATTGCACTTCCAGATGTCCAATCATCTGCAAGAACAAGTGAATTTTGAAAGACTCCAAAAGCATCTCCAGATATTTGTGTTGGCTCTAATTCATTACCAGAGCCAAATCCTTGACCATTCCCTAATCTTGGCCCATTATAAAATGGACTGCTGCTTGTTGGTGCATCAACAACATAAGATCCTGAAGCAGTACGCCAACCGCCTGGAGTATTTGCATAATAACCTAAACTCGGGTTAAATTTTGAAGCAAAGCTACTAAGTTCAGAAGTATCGATGATAGCAGGATCGTTTGTATTTAAAGTACCTGAGTAATATGACACTACATCATTGCCGATCTCATCAAATGTTATGGTTACCGCAGCGTTTAAACCTGTGCATAACAAAAAAATTATTATAACCCTTAAAATCATAACAAGAATTAGAAAAAATTAAATTGCGTAGGTTATCAATACAATTTTTTAGAAGGCATTTGATGTATATACACATCAGCAAGAGGGTAGCCAAGCGAACCCCCGCCCCCTACTCTTAATTCCAACAAATTCCTACGAAGTTCCTAGCCTAATATGAGCTTTTATGACCTCTTTTAATGTAAGGTAGAAAAGTGGCGAACTTATAATATACTGTAGTAGATACACTTACAGATCACCTTATTTTTTAAGGTGCGATTTCGACTCCAGCCACCTCCACCATTCTATCCCTGTGTTTATGCGGGTATGGCAAAAAGTTGCAGATTCAAACCTGCAACTTTTTTTATACCCATGGCCAAGCATCGATTCAAAATAACTCCCTTCACTAACTCAACTGGTAGCAAAGCCTGCCGAGTTTCCGGCACTCTGGATGGCAAGTCCATCCGTAAGAATGTCAAGACGCGCTCGACTGCGGTCGAGTATCGCCAGGATCTTGAAATTGAATTTCTTAACGCTGAGTCCGCAGGCCAGACTGTCTGGACCACGCTCACCCAAGACCAGAACCGCGACGCTGTCGCGGCAGCCAAGAGAGAGTGATGGAGGTTTGTCATCGTTATTTTTTTTTACAGTCGTGAACGGCTTGAAGGACTTTGTCGGATAATTCTACGATGCCGGCCTGCTTGCCTTGCAAGTTGCCGAAGCTCTCGGAGAGCGTGCGCTGCTCTTTGTGC
>JAQXBA010000021.1 GCA_029252625.1 Opitutia bacterium
ACAGTCAATCTAGCGCTCGGGCTAAAAGTCCTAATTATTCTAGAGAAGCGCATCCTCTTCGTCGCTCCCAACGGCAAGAAGTATATGAAGCAGATATAATCTGCGAAGGAACGAAACACTCCCACCGCTGCCTCCTTCCAGCTCTCAAGTCTCAGCCCTCAAGTCTCAGCTCTCCACCGCCTGGTATCCCCACTGGGAATCGAACCCAGATCGACTATTTAGGAAACAGTTGTTCTATCCATTGAACTATGAGGACTTTGAACCAGAAGCGAACAAACTAGGTTTCGTTCAACAACGATCAAGCTTAGAGATAAATAAAGCTTAGACTTGGCAAAATGGTGAACATTCGCACAGTCAATAGCCATGACACCAGAAGATGCACTGCAAAAGTATTTCGGGATGCCCGCATTTCGGGAACCGCAAGGCGATATTATACGCGCGGTGCTGGAGAAGAAGGATACGCTCGTCGTCATGCCAACCGGAGGCGGTAAGAGTCTCTGCTTCCAACTACCCGCACTGCTGCTGCCTGGCGTCACGCTAGTGGTCTCGCCATTGATCGCACTAATGAAGGATCAGGTCGATGCGCTGCAAGCACGCGGCCTGCCAGCAGGCTTATTGAATAGCTCACAAACTCTGGAGCAACAACGAGAAACACTCGATGGCATCCGCAATCGCACACTGAAACTCGTTTACGTCGCGCCGGAGCGCTTTCGATCCCAATCATTCCTCAATGCGCTGCCAAAAGACTCGATCAGCCTGTTCGCGATCGACGAAGCACACTGTCTCTCACAATGGGGGCACGACTTTCGACCGGACTACATGCGCCTTGGCGAAGCGCGCAAAGCCATCGGCAATCCGCCTTGCATTGCATTGACCGCGACGGCGACACCCGATGTGCAGCTCGACATCAAAAAGAGCCTAGAAATTAAGGATCCCGCCGAGTTTGTCGCAGGATTTGCCCGCGACAACTTGAGCTTCAGAGTGCGTCAGACCAATTCGGATAACGATAAGCTGCAGGCGCTACAGGCACTGATCAAGCAGCACACGACTGGCATCATTTATTGCGCAACGCGTAAATCAGTCGACGCCGTCGCAGGTAAAATCGAGCATTTAACCAGCTCGGTGATTCGCTACCACGGCGGCCTCTCTGATCGCGACCGCAGTGCCGCACAGGAGAGCTTCATGACCGGCGGCGCCAACATCGTGGTCGCCACCAATGCCTTCGGTATGGGCATCGACCGCTCCGACATACGCTTCGTCTGCCACTATGAAATGCCTGGTAGCGTCGAGGCCTACTACCAGGAGGGAGGACGCGCGGGACGCGACGGCAAGCCCTCCGTGTGCGAAATGCTGTTTTCCTACGCCGATAAACGCGTGCAGGATTTCTTCATCGACGGGGCCAATCCCGGCAAAGCACTGATCGCCGAAATCTTCGACCTACTCTGCGCGGAAAGTGACGCCCAGCACGAAGTGCGCCTACCTGTGGACGACCTCTGTGACCGCGTCGGCCGTAAAGTCAACCCGATGGCAGTCAGCACCGCCATCTCGGTATTGGCTCGGCAAGGCTGGATCGAGCGATTCGACATACCCGGCAAGCGGCTCAAAGGCACGCGCGTCAAACAACTCGGGCAAAGTGGCAACAGCTTGCCGATCGACGGCGAAGCACTAGCTCTCAAAGCGGCTCGCGACGAAGAGCGCCTCAAAACCGTGATCAGCTTTTCGTACGCACAAAGCTGTCGCCAAAAATGGATCCTCGACTACTTCGGCGAGTGCAATGGCGCAGACTGCAAGCGCTGCGATAATTGCAAACAGGCCAAGAACCGCGCCGCCCGCGAGCTGAGTAAGGACGAGTTCACCCTGGTGCAGAAAGCCCTCAGCGGGGTGGCACGCATGAGTCGTCACCTCGGCTCCGATGAGTGGGAACCACGTTTCGGCAAACGAAAAATCATCCACTGCCTGCTGGGTAGCCAAAGCGCAGCGATCCGCGACAGTGGCCTCGACGAGTTATCCACACACGGCATTCTTAAGAGTGAAGGCAGCGCCTACGTGGATGCGTTGTTCGAATGCCTTGAACGCGCTGGCCTAGTGCAGACTGTCGTTGAGGGGAACTACCCTCTACTCCAATTAATGCCGATGGGCGCCCGCGTCATGCGTAGCGCAGAACGTATCGACCTCGAACTGCCCGAACGCACTGCAGGGGCGCTTAGCCAGAAAAGTGGCAGCTCAACCACTCACTCCAAACGTAAGGGTAGTGAAGCGGGAGGCATACTGGATCGCCGGCTTTATGGACTGTTGGTCGGACATCGCGCCAAGATGGCTGCTAAAACTGGCAAACCTGCGTTTACTGTCTTTTCTAATTCAGTGCTCGTTGAGCTCGCCAATCAGAAGCCTCAAACCGAACAAGCGGCCCTCGATATCAAAGGAATTGGGCCCGCTAAGTTAAAATCCGTCCTGCCAGAGTTCTTGGAAGTCATCCGAATGAACGGATAAGCCACTGACAGACAATGCCTTGCAATTAAATTAAAACAACCAGAAAGGTCGAAAAATTTACTTGCACCCGTGACTGGAACACCTACTTTCCTTCGCTTTATGAGCACAGACACTAAGAAACTCAATCGCTCCCGCAACCCGATGGACTTTACGTTCAACGATGTAGAGCAACTATCCCGCTTCGTTACCGAAACGGGCAAGATCCTTCCTCGTAAAGACACCGGCCTTTCCGCAAAGCATCAGCGTCGCATTACGAAACTCATCAAGCAGGGTCGTAACATGCTGACTATGCAGTAAGCTGAGTCACGAATATAGGACTTTCCAATCCTTCCTCATCAGAGGAAGGATTTTTTATATCCACAATTCCAATCAAACATGGACCACAGCAGCAAAGTCCTCGAAGCCACCGCAGCGAACTTAGCTCACTGCGCTGAATTGTTGCGCGGCGACGAGGTGGTCGGCATGCCGACTGAGACCGTCTACGGCCTCGCGGGTAATGCGCTCAATGCGAGCAGCGTACGCAAAATCTTCGCGGTCAAAGGCCGCCCGCTGATCGATCCATTAATTGTGCACTTCAGCGATCTAGATGCGGCTGAGGTACATATCGAAACGAACGACAGTGTTCGCCAACTTGCCGCAGCCTTTTGGCCAGGGCCTCTGACCATGGTCGTGCCGAAGCAAGCAAGTATTCCAGACCTGGTAACGGCTGGCCTGCCCAGCGTGGCAATTCGCGTGCCACAGCACCCGGTCTTTCGCGCAGTATTGAAGCGCCTCGACTTTCCTCTGGCCGCCCCCAGCGCCAACCCCTTCGGCTACGTTAGCCCGACGCGCGCCGGTCATGTGGCGCACACTCTCGGCAGCCGCATTCAAGCAGTCCTCGATGGTGGTCCCTGCGACTTCGGACTCGAATCAACCATCATTGATCTGCGAAATCCACAAGTGCCCGTCATTCTTAGGCACGGCCCGGTGACGGCAGCACAGCTTAACAAAATCTTACAAGTCGACGTAAGCTCACACAATGGCGTCGCGGATGACAGTACCCCTCAAAGTGCCCCTGGCCTACTGACCAAGCACTACAGTCCGACAGCTCGAGTCACTTTACTTCCGCACGGTGAGACATTAACCGCCAACGCTGCGTCAGAATCCGTAATTGCACTCGTCTACAATCAAAAGCCCATCTGGCATACTGATCAGGCCAATATCTTTTGGCTCTCCGAAACAGGGGAGCTCAATGAAATCGCCCACAACCTGTTTGAGTTAATCCAACGACTCGACCAGCAAGGCTTCCAACAGATATATATCGAAGAGGCAACTGAAGCGGGGCTTGGCCAGGCCATCAACGATCGACTCCGCCGCGCCGCTGCAAAGCTCGAGGCAGAATGAACTGGAGATTTTAAACCCTCGCTCCTTTTACGGTCAGACACGCACGATCAAGATCGATGCCTGACTGATTTATTGTTACAAATAAAACTCCTGATTCGATTGCATTACCTAAGCGCGCACTCAGCAATCGAAGATGAAACAAAAAAGACCCGCCTGAACTGGCGGGTCTTTTGTTAATTCATTCAGAGGGACGCCACCTAAGACCGAGGCTCCATTTCAGGTTCCACCGAACCAGCTAGCTCTTCTTCTAATTCCTCTTCTTGGCGGATATAATAATCCTGATAGGCCTTATCGGAGTAGCTAGAGTAGTAGTAACTAGAAAGTGTAGCAGAGATGTTATTCAGAATCGCACCAAATATAGGTGTGTTCGACTCCCATAGCCGGCGAACATTCTGTACCGCAGTCTTGCGCTTAACGGTATTAAACTTAATTACGAAGAGTACCCCATCAGCCAACGGCAGCAGGTTAAGCACGTCACTCACCGCCGCAAGCGGTGGAGAGTCGATCACGATTCGATCATAACGATCACGCAATTCAGCCAGCATAGCCTCAAACTTAGCGCTATTCAGCATCTGCGTTGGATTCTTCGACTTACCCCCGGATGGCAACACATCCAGATTTGGATATACTTCCGTCAAAATCACCTCATCTAACCCCACTTCTTTTTCAACGTGGTCCAACAAACCATACTCATTCTCAAGCTGTAGTGAACGGGCCACATTCGGCAGACGAAGGTCACCGTCTAATAGCAAAGTTTTCTCGCCATGACTCGCAAATGTCAGCGCAAGATTCGAACTAATGAAAGACTTTCCTTCTCCAGGAACCGTGCTGGTCGTCACGATCACTTTCGCATTCTTACTCTCCTCATTGAGCTTAAGCGCAGAGTGTATTGAGCGAAAAGATTCAGTCACGTGGCGATCGACATTCGAAGCCACAGCCTGTGCTTTTGAATTCGAATCCAACTTCTTAATTCGCGGAACAACACCTAGCATCGAAAGCCCAATCGTGCTTTCAATATCGAACGCGCTCTTCACACGATCGTCTAAAAAGGCGACCACAAAAATCAAGCCCGCGCCGACAGCCAAGCCACCAAAAAAGCCAGCCGCTAAGTTCATCACAATGTTAGGCGAGGAGTGTCGCAACGGCGGCAAGGCCTGATCAATCACGCGAGAATTTGGATTCTTCAAATTAACCGCTGCCTTCTCTTGCGTCATACGGCCAACCAGGGCCTGCAAGAAACCCTGCTGCACATCCATCTCACGCTCCAAGGAGCTGTATTCGACACGCGTCTTACTCAATTGAATGAGTTCAAGCTCTTTCTCAGCAAGTCGCTGACTCGCCAGCTCGAAATTGCTTTTCGATTCCGCATACGCAGCGCCGAGCTTGTCGACCGAGTTCGCAACCGCCAACTTCAATTCGACTTCAGACTCCTGTAAGGTCTGCAACTGCTGAATCATTACAGGATGTTTCTCACGATAACGTTTCGATAACGAAGATATTTGAATCTTCGTCCCAGACATGCGCTCCAAAAGGTTCGAAACACGCTGCTGCTCAGCAATGAAAGACAATTCCCAAAGATTCTTCCCCTCTCGGCGATAGCCCTCGATCAGATTCCACCGAGTTTCGAGGTTATCATTCACGTTCTTGGTATTGAGTTTAATCTCGTTCAAGCGTGCGAGCTGTGTGCCCGCGATATTTTCACGACTATCCAAAGACACCGCATTGTTATTTTCACGGTACTCCGCCAACTTCAACTCAAGCTCTTCAACACGCTCCTTCTGCTGATCGGCGCGAATACGCAAATCCTCAACCGCCTTCATCGAACCATCAATGTTGAGCGTCAAATTGTAATTAATAAACTCATCCGCAAACAGATTAGCCACGCGTGCAGCAATGATTGGATCAGGATGCGTATACCCCACACCAATCATCAGACTCATGCGCTGCGGCATGACCTTACGATTTTTGGCCAATAAATCAGTAGGAGTCAGTGGGCCAGAAAAGCTCAATGCATCTGCGTAAGGTGCCATAAATCGTTCGCGTTCATCGTCCTGCAGGCGACGCTCCACGCCTAGGATAATTGTGCCACTGTTCAAAACACTGATTTGGGTATTTAAATCCTCCGCCGATCGGATCTGATTCGGCTCCAACTCAGCACTCGCCATCGCCGAAGGATCATCGCGCAATAGTTGAACCATCGCGACCGCGGTATACACCTTTGTCTTATTAAATGTGTAAAGAATGGAGCCAGAAAAGACAATAAAAAATGCTACAATCAGATACCAAACACGCTCACGAAAAATGAGAGCATAATCTTTAAAAGAGCGTTGAGGAGCACCTCCAGCGCCATAGCCAGGGCCACCAGAACTTCCATCGGAATAGCCATAACCGCCATAACCGCCGTAACCGCCGTAACCGCCCGAGTTTAGGTCAGGCGCGCCCCTTACATAATCATTTTTCATAGGTATTCTTAATGCAAATTAGATAATTCTTTCAGGCACCCAAATCGTATCGCCCTCGTTTAACACTAGATCTTTCACATCTGAATCTTGTACGATCTTAGAAAAGTTTACATCCATCTGTCTGGTACGCCCATCTTGATCCACCCGCTTGATCTTAATTGCTCTGGGATTACCCATACGCGTCACTCCGCCGACCTTAGATAAGGCCTCGGTCAGAGTTAAATCACGATCTGGTGGAATCTCGACCACGCCAGGGCGACCTACTGATCCGAGAATGTGTAATACTTTGGGCGAAAAAGACACTACCAACAATGAAATTTGTGGATCCACCAAGTAATCACGGTTATATAAATCAGTGATCAATGACTTCCCTTCTTCTACCGTCATCCCCGCGAGCTTGACCTTTCCGACCAATGCCAAGGACACGGTACCGTCTCCTTCAATGCGGACTGACTTATTCAGGTCACCCTCTTGGTATACATCGATTTCAATAACATCCGAAACTTTAAGCACGTAGTTACTCCCGACAACCATACCGACCGCACCGCCGGAACTGCTCGACGAGGAAGCATCGGCACCACTAGCGCCAGCATCCTGCCCCGAGAGGGCCGCAATGCAAAACAACAAATAGAGTACAAGTGAAGATAGTAAGTGTTTCATAAATTAAAAATGCCTCCGTAGAGAGGCATTTTGACCCGAAGGACAAGGGAAAGTTCAAAAATTAGTAGCGAAGCGATGCTGACAGGTCAACCATGTGCGCCTCATAGCCCTGGTTCGGACTGTTGGAATCATTTTCAAAATAATTGTAGCCGGTACTAAAGCTCCAGTATCGATTCGGCACATAGGACAGGCGTACGCCTGTGCTGTACACATTATCTTCGCGGCCCAAAGTTTCATACTCACGCAGTGTATAAGCGAAATTTGCACTCGCAGAATAGTTGCTATTAATCGAATAATTCGCGCTTAGATTTGCCCTAGTATTTGTCGTCTGCTGCCCCTCACCACCAACACCAAAGCGACGATTCAATGCAAGCGTCGTCGTTAGCTTGGGGGTGGCTGCGTAAGTAAAGTTTGCATCTAAGCCCATCGTGCCGCGAGAATCGCCGTTCCTCGAATCGACTGAAGTGTAGCCAACCTTAAAGAAGCCAGTCAGCTTCGGCAGTAGATTGCCACGCGCACCTATATTAAAGAAATGCCGCTCCTGATCATAACTACTCTTACTAAGCGTCTCTCCAATCTCGGTCGTAGTATGTTTGTAACCTACACTCAAATCAACCTTTGGCGTGAGCTCATAAAAAATATCGACTGGAATCATAAATGATTCACGGTCCGCCAAGTTCTCCCGATCCAAGTACTGCTTGTCAGTATAACTGACCCCTGAACCGACACTGAACTTAGGCGACAAGCGATACTCTCCATTTAAATTGGCTCGAATCGTCTCCGACTCAGTTAATTGCCCCTTAACATTGCTATTTCCATCCCTACCGCTCGACTGATTCTCATCTAAGCTGACAAGGCCATCCACATCCCAGCGACTGCTTCGATATGAACTAATCGCCTTGATATGGAACAGCTCATTATCCAAATCAGACAACTCATCATAGCGAATAATGTCATAGCGCGTGATAATACGAAGATCTAGGTTAGACTGGCCACGGCCGACATTGACTTCAAACCCTGGAGAGACCGTGAATCTAATGTCATCCTGCTCGTCTGCTTCGTCGTAAAAGACATTGGACTGCCACTGGACCGAAGACGATCCGTTGAAGAAAATATCCACATTGTCACCTATCGAAACAAGCGGCGCAGCTTGAACAATAACAGAAAAACTGACAAAGGATACAACTGCTTTAAAAGGTAATAACTGCTTGCTGTACATATACAAAAAATGTCGGTGCATTAAAATGAAGTAGCGCTTTAAAAAAAGTAGATAAATTTAAAAGTAAAAAAATGAAGACCTCGTTCACAAGCTGCAATGCTAAAAGTGACATTCTTTGGGCTTGTATTAATGTAAAAAAAATGTCATGAACATCTCTTGTTTTACCCCAAATAATGAATCCCAAGCTTAGAAAACAGCCACAGAAACAATTCTATCGCGAAAAACCGATTTTATTCGGGTTTGTTACCCAAATTAAAGGAGCCGATGGACGCATTCGCATCGTGGTGCGCTGGGGCCGCATACTCTCTGCTCTATTGACCCTATTCATCGTGGGTTGGATCGCAACAGCGGGGGCCCTCTTTTGCTATTTTAAGTACAAAAAGGATTTCAATGAGGTCACCATTCTGGGCATGCTTAGCTTGCCTTTTCGCATCGACGAACATCGCGAAGAGATGGGCGACTACCACGTCAAGCAGGGCCTAGAAGAAGTGAAAGAAGGCAACTACCGTGATGCTCTCCGCCTCCTGCGCCTAGGCGTCGCCCGCTCTCCCTCAAATTTAGAAGGCCGTAGGGTCTTGGCAGAATTCTATGAACTGGCAATCAAGCGGCCGGATGTCGCCGCGAATTTAATGCTCAAAGGTCTAGACCGCGGAGGAATTGAAAACCTCGACTATCTCAAGCAAACCTTGCGTATGCTACTGCGCAATCAGATGGACGAGCAAATTCAAGAGCTTTGCAATAAATATCTTCCAGCAGAGCCTGACCTAACCGACATCAACCGTACTTTGGCTTTCGGCGGAGCCAATGCCAACTACTTACGCGGCAACTACGACCAAGCCGATGACTACCTCATCGCATATAACTTGTTAGAGTCTCTGGAAGGCCTGCTGCTTTCGGCCCAAATCAGCTGGGATCGTGGCAATCAAGTCGCCGCGATCACAAAGATGGAGCATTCACTGCGTCGATTCCCAAATTCCGAACCGCTGCTCATGCAACTCAGTCGCTACCATCGCGAAATAGGCGAGATAGATAAAGCACGACGCTATGCAATTCTCCGCAACGTCAAAGATCCGCTAAGCGCAGCTCCTCGCTTGGAATTACTCTACATTTACAACAAATCCGAAGACTTCGATCGCGAACAACGCGAAACGCAACGCATGCTGAAGCAATTCCGCGACGATGAAGGTGCGCTCCAAGCACTCGCAAACTTTGCGGCAGACACCGGCAACATCGATCTCGCCCGCCGCACTTACGAAGAAGCCCTGGAGAGCGAATTCGCCGTGGATGCATTCGCGCTACTGCTGATCGAATCTCATCTAGTTAGCAAAGACTACGAGGGCGCACTCAGCTTCTCCGAAGAATTGCTCAAAGAACGTCCAGACTGGCTGACGCAACGATGGGCCATCTTCAACAGCCTGCGAGCCGTTGCATCTTATGGCACCAACCGCCCAGACTTGGGCGAAATTTACCTGCAGTACTTTATGGAGGAGACTAACAACCCACCACAGACTTATTTAGCAGTTGCTCGACGCTTCTCAAACATCGATAGGGCCCCGCAAGCACGAAAAATATTGAGCATAGCCATGCAACGCATACCAGCGAATCAAAAGATTTTGTCTGAACTCATCAGAGTCGAACTGAAGCTAGGCAACACGGAAAACCTCAATCGCCTGCTAACTCGGTTTTTGCAGATGCGTCGCCCACAGATGGAGATAATCGTCGATGCCTACAATAAACTCGGCAGCGACCGCTTTATCTTCACTCCAAGCCGCGAGAACCTATTACTCCAGCTCAGCGCGATTTTACGCGAGAGTGAGGCGCAAAACCTGCTGACAATCAACGCTTCCTAGAAGCGGCTCGCAAGGTCCCACGCGCATTTACGAAGATGCGCTGCGGTTACAAACCACCCGAACTGAAATCACGCGACGCTCGTCGACTTCATCAATTGTAATTCGCATTCCTGCAAGCGACAGGGAATCCCCACGCGCGGGGATACGCCCCAGCTCGCCGGTAATCAACCCACCAAAAGTCGATACCTCGTCATTCTCGATCTGAACACCGAGTGCTTCCTCAAGATCATGAATCGGCGTTAGCCCAGAAATGCGATAGGTGTGCGGCGCTCGTATCGCTCGGATCTGATCCTCTTCGCTATCGAATTCGTCCTGAATCTCACCCACAAGTTCTTCGAGTATACTCTCGAAGGTGACAACGCCAACGATGCCGCCGAATTCATCTACAGCCAACGCCATGTGAAACTTCGCTCGCAACATCCGCTCTAAAGCAGTTTCTAAGGGTGTCTCCAAATCAAATGTTGCAACATTGCGCTTCAGTTTAACTAGATCGGCCGCGGCTAATGACCCGCTCCGCCGAAACATGTCTTTAATGTGAAGGATCCCGACACAGTTATCGAGGCTCCCGCGACACAGCGGAAAACGCGTATGCCCCGCCTCCTTCATCACTTTCAGGTTCGCCTTAAAGTCCTCCTTGAGGTCACAAATAACCACCTGGCTACGCGGCAACAAAACATCTTGAACCACCAATTCCTGGATCTGCAACGCTCGGTTCACAATCTTCCTCACCACAGGCGACAGCTCGTGACTATCCTCACCCATCGCCCGAATTTGCACATCCAAATCGAGAGGATTCAACTCATCATCGACGTCGACACCGAGGCGGCGAAAAAGAATCCGCTTCAAGCCACGAAAAAAGAGCATTCCCGGACACGTCAATATCTGAAAGACCCACAGCACCCGATAAGAGCATTGAATCGCTTTCAGCGGATCGCGCATCGCCAAACCGCGCGGAAAAATCTCAGCAAACAGAAAATGCACTGATGTCGCACATACAAAAGACAACAACACAACCAACCAACGCTCCGGCACCTGCGCCGACTCGAACAGGCCAAAAAAATCGCTCACCAGCGGCATCAGCAATAAGCCTACCGCGACCGTGCAAAGCGTCTTACTGAAACGAACTGCACGGCCGGTCTGATCGCTCTTCTCCATCAGGCGAGCAATGCCACGATGGCGCTTCAATTGCTCCAGCGCTTGAGCGTTGCCTCCCCCGTAGCGGAACTTCACCAAACTGATTTCACACATCACCAGAAACGCATGCAGAACCAACATCAGCACTACCGCGCTCAATGAAACGAGAAAGTTAATCCACGCCCCACTCATCGAACTTTTGCGATCTCACCACTTTTAATTAACTCACGCAAGGCGCTAAGTAGCCGTTCATTCTCCTCAGCCCGACCAATTGTGATGCGGACAAAATCAGCCATTCCATAAGGCGCCAGAGGTCGCACGATCAAACCGCGGCGCTGCAGCGCTTTAAACACCAGCGCGCCACTGCCGACCCGACTCAGCACAAAATTCGCCGCGCCGCCAATCGTCTTAAAGCCAAGTGCAGAGAGTCCCTCGCAGAGCACCTGACGTCCCATTTCATTCTCGGCGCGACACATTGCAACAAACTCCAAATCATCCAGAGCCGCGCTCGCGGCCGCCTGCGCCACCGCATTCACATTAAATGGCTGACGGACTCGATGCAGCAGCGCGATCAACTCTGGGTCACCATAGGCATAGCCAACTCGCAAGCCACCGAGCCCATAAATCTTCGAAAAAGTCCGCAGGCATACGACCTTTCGCCCCGCATGAATCGCCGCCGATAAATCCGGCGCCTCGTCTAAATATTCTGCATACGCCTCGTCCAAGCAAAGAATCACATGCTCTGGCAAGCCTTCAGCCAACTTCAATAAATCTGCCGCTGGGTTCGCCACTCCAGTCGGATTGTTTGGACTCGCCACAAACAACAACCGTGTGCTCTCCGTCACTGCCGCCAACATTGCGTCTAGGTCATGACCAAAGTCTACCATCGGCACTTCGACCGGCATCGCACCAAACAACTCGGTCACCAACTTATAGACGATAAAGGCCTGCGCGCCCATTACCACTTCCAGCCCGGGCCGTAAGAACGCATGCCCTAATAACTCGATGATTTCATTCGAGCCATTACCGACTATAATCGACTCCTTTGAAACACCATGCTGCTCGGCGATCTTTTGGCGCAACTCTTGGCATCCTCCATCCGGATACAGGTGCGCGCTCCTCAACGCCTCCAGTCCAGCGGCTACTGCCTTCGGCGAAGGGCCAAACGGATTCTCATTTGAAGCCAGCTTAGCAATGCTCGCTGGATCGAGCCCGTATTCACGAGCGACCGTTTCGATTGGTTTTCCGGGCTCATAGACCGGCTGTGTATGCACTCCGGCATTCGCGAGTTCAGCGTATTTCATTTATATAATTGGGCTTTGAACTTGCGTTGACAAAGACCGATTGCAACAAAAACCAGTAACCCACACTTATGAAAATTCTACTTACTGGAGCCTCAGGCCTGCTCGGAAATGCCTACGCAGAAGCTGCCATCCGCCGAGGGCATAAAGTCATCGCACTTTATAACACCACAGAGCCCATCGCGCACGGCATTGAGCAAAGCATTCAAATTGACGCACAACAGCTAGATAAAATCACTGTCCTCGCTCTCGAACTTTGGCCGGACGCCATCATCAATTGCGCCGCAATCTCTTCGCCTTCCGATGTCGATGCCGACCCCAAACTGGCCGAGAAGATCAATGTCGCGCTACCGCGCCACCTCTCGCAGCTGTCGACTCACCTCGGTGCCCGTCTCCTCCACGTCTCGACTGACATGGTCTTCGATGGACACTCCGCCGAGCCCTACCGCTCCACCGACATGCCCTCTCCGTCCAATCTCTACGGGCAGACAAAGCTAATGGCCGAACGCGAAGTGCTTGAGCATAACCCCGAAGACCCCGTCGTCCTACGCATTCCCATCCTGATGGGCAACAGTATCAACGGCCAACGCAGCGCACACGAAAAACTCCTCGCCGCGATCGCACGCGGCGAACAGCCCAAGCTCTTTTGTGATGAAATCCGCCAGCCTTGCTCCGCCTCCAACGTCGCTGAAGTGCTACTAGAACTCACCGAGCGGCGCGACCTACACGGCATTTTTCATTGGGCAGGCGCGGAAACCATGAGCCGCTTCGAAATGGGCCAACGCATCCTTCAGCATTTTGACCTGCCGCTCAATAGCGTACAATCCGTCTGTAAAAACGATGATCCAGAGTTCGCCAATCGCCCCAGCAACCTGACCTTCAACCTACATCCGATCGTCAGTAAGCTCAAAACAAAGCCCGCGACTTTCGAAGAGCAACTCGAAGAGCTCAGCCACGTCGAGCCGCTGCGCTCGCCCAATCGCTAGCCCCTCCCGACTGTGCCACTCATTATTTTACCCAACGCCTTTGGCGACGCCGCGACCAATATGGCCATCGACGCGTCGCTGCTCTACACCCTCCCTGCAGGCATCGCCGCCTTTCGGCACTACGGATGGACCGAACCCGCGATCACCTTCG
Source organism: Opitutia bacterium (assembly GCA_029252625.1). GTDB lineage: Bacteria > Verrucomicrobiota > Verrucomicrobiia > Opitutales > Coraliomargaritaceae > Lentimonas. The sequence continues at coordinate 13,637 of JAQXBA010000021.1, forward strand.
GCTACACCCAGCGCAGCGCAGAAGTTAAAGCCACATTCCCCGAACAGCTACGCCTCTGCCGCCGACTCACTGGCGGCGGCATCGTCGATCACCGCAACGACTGGACCTACGCACTCACGCTCCAAATCGACTTGCCCGCGGCCCATACACCTGCCACCGGACTCTACGCCACCATCCATCGCTGCATGCAGCTGGCGCTCCAAGCCCAGTCTGTCAGCACCGAACTCGCACCGTGCCCACGCCAATGTGACAAAACACCACCTGCGCTCGACGCCCCCGAGCAGTGCTTCCTTCAACCCACCGCTAACGACGTAATCCGCCCTGATGGCACAAAAATCGCTGGAGCCGCGATGAAGCGCGCGCGCGAAGGCTTACTACTGCAAGGCTCAATCGACCGCGGCGCACTGCCTGCCGAGTTCGATTACCACACCTTCGCCGAGGCCTTCCAACAAGCCCTCGCCAGCCAGCTCGCGACCCCCATCGGGACCATCGAAGACCTGCGCACTTTGTTCAATAGCCCCCGTATTCAACAAGAGCGCGAACGATTTGAAAGTGAAGCGTGGATCAATCGGCGCTAAATCGCATACTCCGCTGGCGGCATCATTCAAGTACTTTAAATCAGACTGCGCTCAGATTTTAAAACAAATGCTCATCACTGAGATTGATCAGGCTAAACATCAGCTTCGCTTTAACAAGACCATCACGCAGCACCTTTGCCTGAACTTAAACAAGGGGCCTAGTCGCTCGATGAGGTCGACCTCGGCAAACACTTCACGCTCGGGCTTCACGATGCGCATATATTTGGAATTAGCGACCTTGCTGATCACACCTAATGCGTGACCTTTGGTTTGCTCACTATCGCAGATCTCTACTGGCGCATAGTATTTGGTGATTAGGGTAGCAGCGGACTGCGTGCAGAGCTCTTGCAACATTGCCTCTGGCACAACTGGAGCACCCTAAAAATCGCCAGCCAAATGCGCTTCATCGCCGCGATGCACCTTCACCCCCGTCACAGTGTGGGCAGTCAGGACATTAATACGATCGACTATTAAATAGGGCTCACGATGGTGCAACAGTACCTTAACTTCATCTCGATTCATCATCGTTTGATTTCAGGTAGTTTCACAAAAGGTTTAAACCGCACATCGATCGGCTCCGCATAACGCGCGCGCAGATCGATCGCCGAATCGAAGCCAAACTGAGGCGACAGCTGGTCCTGCCACCGCAAGTCATCGACTTGCCTCAATCGCCAGGGCTCATGCACGACATCGCCACGATAAAGCGACGTGCCATCAGTCGTGTATAAATGATAGCGCTCGACCAACCAGCGATCCAACGCATCTGCCGCGATCGATGCGCCAACTTCAGATTTCATCGAAAATGAATCGGGCGCAGTAAACGAATAGCGCCCAGCTTGTACGTCTCCCTTCATCTGCCGCACTCGATACGGCAAATGGAAGACGCGCGTCGCAATCCACTGCCCCAGGCGACTGTCGGTATCCAAGGTCAAAAAAAGCACACCGGGCCGCCCTCGATAAGTCACATATGTGCGCAAATTAAGCTCCCACAGCGAAATGAAAGGCAGCGCAGGCATTATTGGGAAGCGAATGTGCGACATGTAAAAAGGCACGATACTCAACCATGCAGAGCCATCGAACAAATCCAAATCCAGACCGGAAGGGAGCTGATTGCTAATCGCCTCAAAATCACAACGAAAACTCAGGAACTGCACATGTGACCAACGCTGTGCGATCACCCATCGATTCGATAGAATTTGATTACAAGACTTCATTGCCCTTATGCATCAGTTCAGACTCGAATTCATTACAACTTTAATCGAAATAAAACGCTAAAAAGCGGCCACGCTCCCTCCACTGTGAATAAGTTCTCCGTTTTAACTTTTACAGTCAGCGGCAGGTTGCCAGTATTACTTCTTCATGTCCGAAAAAGACCGCGAATTCGTCCACCTTCACGTCCACACTGACCACAGTCTGTTGGATGGTTGCTCGCGTACGGACAAGCTCTGCTCGCGTGCGGCAGAGCTCGGCATGAAGGCGCTGTCGATCACAGACCACGGCGTGCTCTACGGGCTGACCAGCTTTTTCAAGCAGGCCGAGAAGCACGGCATTAAGCCGCTGCTCGGTTGTGAAGTCTATCTCATCTACGAACAAGAGCTCGCCACAGTCAACGAACTGCGCGCCAAGCAAAAGTCGCATCACATGGGCTTGCTCGCGCGTAATTTCACAGGCTACCAAAATCTTTGTAAGATCGTCTCGCAAGCGCACACCGAAGGTTTCTACCGAAACCCGCGCACCGATATGAAAACCCTCGCACAACACAGCGAAGGCCTGATCGGATTCTCAGGTTGCTTGGCAGGCGTGATCCCCCAATTCCTACTCAAGGACGAATATGACAACGCCCGCGATGCGGCTGCTCAGTTTGTTGATATTTTTGGCAAGGAATTCTTCATTATCGAGATCATGGATCACGGCATTGAAGAGCAGCGACGCATCATTCCAGGCTTGTTGAAGATTGCCGAAGAATTTGATCTCCAGGTCGTCGCCACCAATGACGTGCACTACGTCAACAGCACCGACTGGGAGCCGCACGACGCACTGCTCTGCATCCAAACCGGTGCCAAGATCAAGGACGAGAAGCGCATGCGCTACGACTCGCATCAGTTTTATCTCAAGTCGCGCGACGAGATGGAGCTCGCCTTTAAAGAGGTCCCCGAGTCAATCACTAACACCTCCGCTGTCGCCGAGATGTGCGAGGTCAAGTTACCCTTTGGCGAAGATCATTATCCTATTTATGAACGTCCGATCGAGCTAAACTCTGGGAACGACCACGAAAACTTTGATCGCGTGCTGCACATTTATGAAGTGCAAAAAAATACCATCCTTATTCGTGATGGCCACCAACCAATCACTCTAAGTGAGGCCGAGCGCAGCAAGTACAAGACCAATGGGCTCTACCTATTCGAGCTCTGCAAAGAGGGACTCAAAGATCGTTACGGCGCCGACTACGACGCTTGTCGCGCCGACTGGGATAATGCCTCGGACCACGACAAGCGCTACTGCGAACAACTTGAATACGAACTGGCAATCATTACCGGCACGGGCTTCGTCGACTACTTCCTAATTGTTTGGGACTTCATTGACTGGGCACGCAAGCAGGACATCCCAGTGGGACCAGGCCGCGGCTCGGGTGCCGGCTGTATCGTGGCTTATGTGCTGAAGATTACCGATATCGACCCACTTAAATTCGGTCTACTTTTTGAACGTATGCTGAACTTGGAACGTGTCTCGCCACCCGATTTCGACGTCGATTTCTGCATGCGGCGGCGCGACCAAGTGGTGAACTATGTTCGCGACAAATACGGCAAAGACCGCGTCGCAAATATCATCACTTTCGGCACGTTTGGCGCAAAGATGATCGTACGTGACCTCGCCCGCGTCAATGAGCTCGAATACGCCGAAGCCAACAAGATCGCGAAAATGATTCCCGACGAGCTGAACATTACGCTCGACGATTCGGTTAAAAAGTCCCCAGAGCTCGCGACTGAGATCACACACAACCCAGTCGCAAAGATTATCATCGAGCAAGGGCGCGTAATCGAGGGCATGATTCGCAACACTGGCAAGCACGCTTGCGGCGTCATCATCGCCGACCAAGACATCACGAATCTGGTTCCAGTGACTCTGCAGGAGGGCGACCTAACCACACAGTATCCGAAGGGTCCATCCGAGGATCTCGGATTATTGAAGATGGATTTTTTGGGGCTAAAGACCTTAACTGTGATCGATGATGCGCAGACCTATGTGCGCACCACCCGCTCAATGCCAGAATTCAACATCGAGACCGTGCCACTCGATGATCAAGACACCTTTGACCTGCTCAACAGTGGTCGCACAACCGCCGTCTTTCAGCTGGAGTCTGGCGGGATGCAGCAACTTTGCCGACAGATCGGCCTGAGTTCGTTTGAAGAGATCATTGCGCTGATCGCGCTCTATCGTCCCGGGCCGATGCAGTTCATCCCTCAATTCATTGAGGGCAAGAAAGATCCGTCCACCGTGCAGATCCCGCATCCCCTACTTAAGGAGCTAGTGGAGGAAACTTATGGTGTGTTAGTTTACCAAGAACAGGTAATGCAGTCCGCACAGATCATTGCTGGCTACACGCTTGGCGGCGCGGATATTCTTCGCCGCGCGATGGGTAAGAAGATCAAGTCGGTGATGGACGCTCAGAAGCAAGTGTTCATAGACGGGGCACGCAAGACCAACAAAATTGACGCTAAAACGGCCACATCAATCTTCACTTTGCTAGAAAAATTTGCGGAATACGGCTTCAACAAATCTCACTCTGCCGCGTATGCGATGCTCAGCTATCGCACTGCCTATCTGAAAGCGAACTACCCGATCGAGTTCATGGCCGCCGTGCTCACTTCCGAGCAAGGCAACTCCGATAAAATCTCGAACATTCTCGCAGAGTGTAATGCGATGAACGTGCCAGTGCTCAGCCCCGACATCAACGACTCCGGCAGCGACTTCACGCCAATTATCGAAGGCAATCGGGGTAGCATTCGCTTCGGCATGGCAGCGATGAAAGGTGTGGGCGAAGGCGCTTCGATCGTGATCATCAAGGAACGCGACGCCAACGGCAATTACGAGGACTTCACCGACTTCATCATTCGCTCAGCCGACAAAGCGGTGAACCGACGCGTGATTGAAGCACTGATCAAGACTGGCGGCTTCGACTCTTTCGGCGAAGACCGTGCCACTCTACTCGATTGCCTCGACTCCGAACTAGCCGAAGCCGAGAGCACCCGCCGCGACCGCGAAGCTGGGCAAAGTTCGCTGTTCGACATGATGGGCGAGGTTGATACTGCGAGTGACTCGCAGCACAAAAGCGGCCCGTCACGCAAGACCGTGCCGCCGATGCCGATGACCGAGAAGCTGCGCTACGAGAAAGAGCTGCTCGGCTTCTACATTTCGGGACACCCCATGGATGCCTATGCCGGCCTCGACACCGTCATCGACACTTTTGCAAAGCCAGAAGACTTAGCCAATTTTGACGATCGCACGACTTACCGACTCGGTGGTATTATCAGTAATTTGCAGATTAAATACACTCGTAAAGACAGTCGCCAGATGGCCGTCTTCAATCTCGCAACTGCCTCGCACAGTTACGAGATGATTATGTTTCCCGACCCGTATGAGAAAAACGGCGCTCGCCTGGAAGACGGCAAACTGGCGCTGATCCACGGCCAGATTAGTCGACGCAACGGCGAAATGAGCCTCACCGCTCACGAGGTGTTTGATCTTGAACAATCTATCCCGCGCATCATTCAGCGCATCAACTTCATCCTTCACCCTCACGAAAAAGACGCCACAGACTTCATCGATAAATTCCGCGAGATGATTGATATTGAATACGGCTCAACCCGCGTGAATCTAAGCTTTCTAATCGACCATCAAATCGTCGAGACCGAGACCGCGCAGTCGCTCACTTTCACTATAACTGGCACCAATTATAAAGAGCTACGACGCCATCCCGCATTGGCTGGCGTGCGCATTCAATCAATCGCCGTGCAAGCGGTTGACGACCGCCGCCCATGGGAGCGCGGCAAGAAAAAATTTTAAGTAACAGTGCGCTGGCACCAATATCGCTCACCGGGTCTACGCTTTTTTTTGCAAATGATATATAAGACTCGCACTCAGATTCTGGCTCAAAATAATTTTTTGCAACGTGACGAATCCTAACATCCGAATCATTTTTCAAGACATTGATGGCTGCCTCAATCCGGTCGACGGTGAGGCCTTTGGAGTCACTGCAGACTGGGAACCATCGAACAAGCAGATTTCCATGCTGGATGCGATTAACTCCGCATTGGAGCAGTCTTCGGTCGAGCATTTTGTCATCAACACAGGTCGCCCGTGGGGCCTGGTGGGCCACATCGCCAAACATTTAACTTCGCCAAAGGTGCGCTACTTTTTATTGGAGCATGCCTGCGTGCTCTATGATCGTCAGCTCGAAACCTATCTCGACTGCGCACAAATGGCGGCTGCCAACGGCTTGGATGACTTAGTTACACGCTATCAAAATCTAGAGCATATTAAAATTCTTTTCGACTGGTATCGATACCATGGAATGGCCCTGCTCGAAGCACACTACCAGACTCCACTCCCACCATTGGACAAAGTAGCCAACCTATCTTTCCGAATCCCGAACAGAGTCGATGGCGAGGCATTGCTTCGACATATCGAAACGATCGCCAGCGCCCAACTCGCTCCAGAACACATCCAGCCATTACTATTTCTACGGTCAGAAAAGTACATCGACATCTTGCCGGGAATCCATAAACTAGACGGCATTCACCTACTAACCGCACACCTGCAGCTCGACCTCGACCACGCGCTCGCAGTGGGAGATTATCTCAATGACATTCCCGTCTTTGAGGCTTTCCACCGAGTCCTCTGCCCCGCCAACGCGCACCCAAAAATTCAAGCGCTCACTCGCGCCAAAGGTGACTCCGGAGAAATTTCCGAACAGGCCTACGGGCTTGCCACTCTCGACTTGCTGCGCCGGATACCTGCCATTTAGAAATCGCAAGGGAACCCACTCGAGATGAACGAGGCTCTACTAACACGTTCATGGCTCGATAGCCTTGCCAGTTAGCACGGCATCCTCCAAATTCTTAAACATGTCTAAACGTCAGCAGATCTTAGCCAGCTTCCAAGAAAAGCGCATGCAAAGCGAATTTTGGATCAATTGCACGCTGTATGGCTGTCTAGGAATCGCCTTTCTGCCGATCACACTCTGGGTCGCTGCAACCACAAATGAGCAGAGCCGCATCTTGCACGCCCTCATCGTGCTGGCCATGGCGATTTTAGTGCTCGTGTTCTATAACGGAATGAAAGTCGAAAAACCACTCACGCTCAATAAGAGCGCGCGCCACGCACTGTTTACGGCCTATGGGCTACTGCTACTGAGTGTCGTTTCGCGTAAGATCATCCCCTCCTCGGCCGAGATTCTCTTCTTAATCAGCTCCCTGCTGGCAATCCCGGCCTATTGCTTCGGGCTGGCATCGATGATGCTTTTCATCTTCGGCCAAGGTGTGCGCCGAATCACGTATACCGCGACTGGAACGTTCTGTGCGTTCATATTTCTGAGTATATTGATGGCACCACTCGACTGGCCACTACGCACCCTTGCGGGCAAATGGAGCGGCATCGCTCTGAGCGCCTTGGGCAAGACAGTCGAACTCGGTGTGCAAGGTAGTACAGCGACGACACCACCTCAGCTCATACTCATCGTCAACCAGCAACCGTTCCATGTCGCATCGGAGTGCAATGGATTCGGCGTCATTTTAACGAGCTTACTTCTCTCGGTACTATTGGCAATCTACCGCAGACTCGGCCCGATCGACACTGCCCTCAATTTACTCTCGGGCATCACCCTAGGCTTCGTATTTAACACACTGCGCATTCTGATTATCGTGCTGTTGGCGCCATCAACCATGGATCACTACCACCTGATGCACGAGATCGTCGGCACCATTACCTACTGGAGCTGCTTGATACTAACTTGGATTCTGCTCAACGGCCCTGTCGATAATGAGCCCAGGGACAAACCGCTCGATCCAATGGACGCTCACAGCTAGAGCTCTGAGGCTTGATCGAACCATAGCCTTAGGTCCACACAGACAAGCCAATCAAACTGATCAGCAAAGACCTATTTGCCATTTTCACGTTTTAGACTATCATTTTATTATGATGAAGCCATCCCCACTCGCCATCATCCTACTCTTTCCAGTATTGCTATGGAGCGCACACTCGAAAATCGAAGTGGGACAGAGTTTCGAGCAAACCATCGCAGCGCTCGGCAAGCCGATCGGAATCATCGAACTCCGAGACAAAACCCTGTTACTTTACCCACACGGCGAAGTCACCCTCCGTCAAGAGAGGATAACAGACATCGACCTAATGAGTGAGGCGCAATTTTCCGCAGATCAAGAGCGGCTAAAAAATGAGCGTGCGGATTGGTTGATCCAACAAGAAAAGCTCTCTGCCGCCCGACTCAAACAGGGTGAAGATCTTAAATCCTATAAAAGACAAAGCAGCCGCTTTTGTGCGCTGCCCGCCAAAGATCGAGTGGACTACTGGCGCAGTTTTCAAATTCGTTTCCCTGAGGTAGATGTCGCAGATGAAATCGCCCGTGCACTGGAGGGCTACAAAACCGAACTAACCGAGCTAAAGAACCAACAAAAAATTGCCGAACTAGAGACCCGCGTTGCTCTCGCCGAGCAGCAGGCCACAGAAGCGCGCCTCGAAACCGAAAAAATACGCAATGAAACCGCAGCTCGCCGTCGCTCAAACTTTGGGCTGAGCAGCTATGCTACTCCGTATAATAATTACTATTATCGCCCTCCCACGATCACCATCTACCCGAACAAAAACAAAGTCGTCCACTACAATCACAACAAATTGGAGCACTCGAAATCAAATCCGCATATGTTGCCTAATCAAGGCTGCGAAACTACCGAAAAACGAATCTCACGCATTCTGCATGCGAAGTAGAGATCAATACAATGAAGTATGATAGGATGCGGTTAACATCGCAGGACAAATCGGCTCGTTACTTTTTTGACTAGCTTTATACCAGGATTGCGCACAGCAAAGTCTACTTAAAACGGCTGAGAATTGTCTATGCCGACTAGGTCGGGGTGATTAGTGTCTTTATTGAAGCGCATTGAGAGCAACTTCGACACTCCCTTCTCAGGCATCGTCACACCGAATACTGTATCTGCGTTAGAGATTGTACGCTTATTGTGAGTAACGATCAAGAACTGAGACTTATTAGTAAAGCCATGCAGCGTCTCACAGAAGCGTCCGATATTAGCATCATCGAGCGCCGCATCTATCTCATCCAACACACAAAACGGGCTGGGCTTGACCATATAGATCGCGAACAGCAATGCCACGGCAGCCATGGTTCGTTGACCACCCGACAAGAGTGTCACGCTCTTCAAACGAGTTCCAGGAGGGCGCGCAATAATATCAATCCCCGATTCCAATGGATCATCTGAATCAACTAAAATAAGATCAGACTCACCACCACCAGAAATCTTTTCATACGTGAAGGAAAAATTCTTACGCACTTGATCAAAGGTGTCGCGGAATAACTTTTGCGACGTCTCATTGATTTCATCGATACTCTTGACCAATGTGTTTTTCGCATTCCAGAGGTCTTCACTCTGATTTTTGAGAAAATCATGCCGTTCTTTCAAATCCGTATATTCACTGATTGCATCGAGATTTACTGGCCCCATATTCGAAATACGGCTCTTTAACTCAGACACTTCCTCTTCAATTAAGCTCCAATTAGTCGCATCCATCTCCGCAAGTTCCTCTTCGGTCGGATCACGGCGCTCATGCTTCGGCTGTGCAGCGAGCATATCGGGGTCATCTAAGTCGTCAAGATTTACGCGTTTATCAAACTCAACATTACCCTCCCACAGCTCAGCCTTCCAGTCGACGCACTTAAGTTCGACCTGATACTCGTCCTGAGTGGTGCTTTCGATAAAACCAATCTGCGACCGATCTTCGGCAAGGCGGATTTCAAGGCGAGTCATCTCTTTATCAAATGTCCGACCTTCATTGCGACGCCCAGAAAGGCCACCATCAATTCCAGCAATCATCGCATCCATTTCTTTGATCGCGGCACGGTCTTCTGACAACTGGCCTGCGGCCACAGTTAAAGTCTTATCCAGCTCGATGCTCTTTTCGCGCTCGCGAGCGCCACTACCCTTAAGTTGCGCGATCTGCTCATTAATCGTATCAATTTCTTGGCTACGACGAATGATGCGATTCTGCAAACTCGCGGTCTCACGTTGCACTTCTCCGAGCACTCGATCGACAGATTCGAGGCGCTGCTTCTTCTCTGCCAATTCAAGTCGCACATCGGCCAAGACTTCGCGTTTTTGATCACGAGTCTCACGGGCGTGTGCAATGGCATCTTCCAAATCGGTGCCACTCTGACGCTCCTCAAGCAAGCCTTTTTCCGCTAACACAAGCTCTTGCTTCGACTCTTCGAGGTCTTGCACAGAATCACTGTGATGCGCGTCCAGTCGTTCTAGTTCATCCTCACTCTTGTGATGCGAGCGGGCATTGTGCTCAACTTTCTGCCCTTGGTTGCGCTCTTCCGCGACAAGCCCGGACACTTCACTGGCCAGTTCACTCAGGCGTTGCCGCTGCTCTTCAACCGACGCTTCAGCGACATGCCGCTGATCTTCCAAAGTCGTGGATTGTTGGCGCAAAGTATTGAGCGTCCTACGCTCAGTGTCGATTTCGCTACGAAGCTTACGAATATCAGATTCGCGCTCAATCACACTCGATGATTTATTGCCAGAGGCTCGTCCGCCATGAATTAAACCACGGCAATCAATCATTTCACCATTTTGAGTCGCCACCAACAGGAAGTTAAACTCCGGGTGCGCCTTCCAAAAACGAACAAAGCCCTCTAAGCTTTCCGCAAAATAGCAATTGGCCAACAAACGAGTCACTGCCTCACTGAGCTTGGAATCGCGCGCAAGCACGACTGTAGCCGCTGATACGATTCCGTCGGGCAGCTTCACGCCCGGCAGCTTACTATAGCCCGCCTCAAGATTGACCTGTAAGCAGGCACGCCCGAGTTGATCAACATCGAGCTTATCGATCACGGTGAGCGCTTGTTTCGGATCACCGATGTATAAAGCTTCCGCGGCCTGGCCGAGGAGCGTCTCCAGAGCGCCAGTGTAGGCAGACTGCACCTTTAGCTCTTTGGAAATGATCGATACGCTGTCTTTCGCCACGAGGTCGCCGAGTTTATCGCCGAGAATCGCCTTTGCACCTTCGCCGAATCCTTCGAACTTGGCCTGCAAGTCCTCAAGCACATTGAGTTGTGCAGTCTTACGTGCAATGCCTCGATCCTGCTCCTGAATTTGTTCCTGCATGGTGCGGAACTGCTGGAGAATGGCCTTTGAGTCGATCCGGGCTTTTTCTAGTAAGCCCTCACTAAATTGTTGCTCCTCGCGACGCTTTGCCAACAGCCGTTGAATGTCGGCATGGCCTTTTTCCAGAACGACCACTTCTTCCTTCAAGGTCAAAAGTGCCTCTGTCAACGCGGCGTGCTTTACCTGATAGGTTTTCAAATCTACTTCGAGCGTGGTGCAACGCGAGCGAGCCCGGTTGATACGGTTCTCTGCCTGCAACAGAGCTTGGCGGCGCTGTTGCAGTTGCGCTTCCATCTCGCCAAGTTGCTCTTGAGAATTGACCAACTCGGAATTGCGATCTCGAAAGGTACGGTCCGAGTCATCCACCACATCGATCTGAAGCTGCTTATTTTCCGACTCGCTTCGCGCACGCACCGCTAGTTCGTTTTGCTGCGCTTCCAGTCCTTTAATCTCTTTTTGGTATTCTTCGATACGCGCTTCGAGATCCTTCATGCGGATACCAGAAAACTCGGCCTGATTCTCGGAGTTCTCCTTCTCAGAGCGCAAATTAAACACGCGCTGCTGCAGATCCTGCATGTTGTCGTATAGCTCGGCACGAGCGTTTTTTTGCGTCGTCAGTGCTGCCTCATCGGCGGCCATAGATTCGGTGTGCGTCTCCAGCTTTTTACGCAGCTCATTCGCGCGTGCGGCGACCTCATCAATCGAGCTTTTTAAGGCGGTGAAGCGATACGAGCTGAAGGCCAAATCCAAGTGAGTCAAGCGGTGCTTAATACGCTGATAGCGTAACGCTTTACTAGCTTGACGCTTCAATGAGCCGATTTGACGGCTGACCTCCTCGATCACATCGGTGACACGGGCGAGATTGGCATCGACCAGCGAGAGCTTGCTAAGTGCTTCTTTGCGTTGCGCCTTGTAGAGTGTAATACCCGCAGCCTCTTCAAAAATAGTGCGACGCTCGCCAGGGTTAGTAGATAAGATCTGATCGATCTGGCCCTGCAGCATGAACGAGTAAGACACACGGCCTATCCCAGTATTTGCAAACAAACGTTGGATATCCTTTAGGCGTGAGACCTTGCCATTAATATAGTAATCACTGCCGCCATCACGCGTGACGCGGCGAGCGATCTCGACCTCATTAAAAGCAGTGCCAAGTTCGGCTTCGCAATCGGTAAACGTCAGCGAGACCTCGCAGGTGGGCAGGCCTTTGCGCTTATCAGTGCCCTCAAAGATGACGTCCTGCATGGACGCACCGCGCAGCGCTTTGGCACTCTGCTCACCCAGCACCCAACGAATCGCATCAACGATGTTACTCTTGCCGCAACCATTCGGACCTACGACGGCAGTTACCCCACGGCGCAGGTCGAGACGCGTGCGATCGGCAAAACTCTTAAAGCCACTGATGACGATCTCTTTGAGATACATGAATACTATATATGGACAGCTAGGATAGGAGAGAAAGAGCCTAGAAGAATCGCTCAGAGCGGCCCTCGCAACCCTAAAAGATAATAGAGAAACAGTTGCTAGGGGGATAGCATCTAGCCATAATCACTCCAACCCTCATTCATCCTATTTTTATGCCAAAATCTATACACTGCTCTCGCGACGAATGGCCGATCAAGGCCTATAAAGACCTCAATTTCTTGAACAGTGACGAAGCCCGTAATATCAGGGTGCTCTGCGAAATGACTGAGCCTGGACTGCGCTTCACAGAGGAAAAGATCAAAGATACCATCGTGCTATTTGGCTCGGCCCGGATCATGCCCATTGATGTCGCACAGGCTAAACTAGAGGACGTACAGGCGGCCATCAGTGACCCCGAGCACCTCAACACCGCCGAGAAGTGCGCGCTGCAGCTTGCACAAAGCGCAGTGAAGGCAGCGCCTTACTACCAGATGGCAGTCGAACTCGCCGAAGAACTCACCAAATGGTCGATGAGCCTAGCAGAGAAAGATCAACGCCGGTTCATTATTTGCTCTGGCGGCGGCCCCGGCATTATGGAAGCTGCTAATCGCGGCGCGCATAATGTCGGCGGCAAGTCAATCGGCCTCGGCATTAGCCTGCCTTTTGAGCAAGGCGTGAACGAATATGTCCCGGATGGGCTCCAATTCGAGTTCCACTATTTCTTCGTGCGTAAATACTGGTTTGTATTGTTGGCCAAAGCGCTGATCGCCTTCCCTGGTGGATTTGGCACCATGGATGAACTGTTTGAAATACTCACACTGGTGCAGACCGGCAAAGTCTCCACGCCACCTCCGATCGTGCTGTTTGGCAGTGAATTTTGGAACCGCGTAGTCGACTTCGAGGCGCTAGTCGAATGGGGCACGGTCTCACCGGCAGACCTCGATTTGTTTAAAGTGGTCGATACTGTCGAAGAAGCACGCGACTATATTATCGAGCAACTCACAGCGCGGTTCTTATCGTAACGGCTGCTTAGCGATAGACGCGCTCACTATGTAGTGAGAGCAGCTTCACGCTGACACAGAGTAAGCCATTGAGCGCGAGCCAATAGACGGGACTTTGAAAGATGAAGTCCACAAAGGCATGCCCAAATGCCGTGCTGAGGCCAATCATTAGCATCAGCGCGCTGAGGGCATTGCCCGATGCTCGAAACAGCATATGCCAAATCCAATAGGCAAAGATCAGCAGCAACATGCCGCAGCCAACAAGCCCATACTCACAGATAAACTGCACAACATCATTGTGCGCATAGTGATAGACCTTTCGTCCAATCCAGCCGCGCTTCGGGTGATAACGCTGATAGTAAATCTCAGGGTAACTCTTCTGGTACATCGGGAAGATGTAGCGCCATGATCCCGCCCCCCATCCGAGCCACAATTCCTCTTGCGCCATCTCCCAGGTCACTTTGGTCGTGATCGCTCGCGAATCTTGGTCAGCCGTTTGAATCGCCTCTTCTATATTACCGAAACGCGTCTCGATGTCTTGAATATCGACGTATTGAAACATAATATAGCCCCCACCACCCAATAAGGCACCAATCAGCAACGTCAGAAGAATCGAATTGCGCACCGAGTTCGAAAACAGCCAACGCGCAGCGGCCGCGATAAAGAAGCAGGCCATCATCAGACCACCAAAAAGAATCCCGCCCCGCGAAAGCGCCAAGCCAATCGACGTATACAGCACCGCCACAAACACAAAGAGTAGCAAGTGCGGCCCGCCACTCTGCCCACGACGCTCTGCTTGATTGAAATGGTAAAAATAGAGCATGCCACAGGCGCAGATAATCAAGTTCAGATAAGCTACTCCCTCATTTCGGTAAAAGAACGTGCCCCAGAAATTAGCGTTCGATGATTTCACTGTCCACAGCACCGAATCGGCGCCAGAGAACTTTTGCAATATCGCCACGATCGCCATGCACACACCACTAATCACCAAAGTCCACAGTAAGAGCACCGCACTGCTGCGCCGACGCACCCCGACCCACAATCCCCAAACCAAAGTAAACGCCGCCGCGAAACTCGACAACACACGAAACGCATTCATCGGCACATAGCTGGTATCGACTCCAGCAGGTAGCCAGCTCACCGGCTCCACTTCCTCGACCCACCAGCCACCGTCATTCCGCAACAGCTCCCACGCAGGGTTCAGCCCCTGAATGGCGATATAGGCCAAAAAAGCCAACCCCAGCCAAAAGACGGGAAACTTCAGCAGGCGTGTTACATTTTGTGCATTACCATGCTCACCGTCCGTCCCATTCCACTTCTGCGGCAATGGCACGACTGAGAGTAGCCAGGTCAACAAGCCGCCCGCTAACAAAGTATGTAACGACCAGAGCTGTACACCAGCCAGCCCCCAAGCCGTAAAGGCCAAGGTCAAGCCACCGAACCCAACAACCGCCCACTCACGAGGCGCAACAGATGGAGATCCCATAGCAATGCCTTATGAAAAGCTCGGTTGGTAGGCATCGTGCAGACGCAGTAAACCCAACAGCTCGCCGCCCTCAGCCACTACGGGTAGCACCGAAATTTGTGAACTGCGGTCTTCCATCATACGCACCGCATCACCCAGAGGCACATTCGGCTGCGTCGAGATTGGAGATCTCGTCATGCAATCCCCCACTTTGAAGTTCAGAATATCACCTTCCTGCGAAAGAATACGGCGAATATCACCATCGGTTATAATTCCAGCCAAGCCATTCGCCGCATCCACGATGCAAGCCGCACCGAATGGAAACTTCGTCATCCGAATCACCACTTCGCGCAGGGTTTCCTCCGCTTGCGCGCAGGCGACCTGATCGACGGCGTGCATCACATCAGCCACTGTCATCAGCAGATTCCGCCCAAGTTGTCCACCGGGATGGAAGCTTGCGAATTCCTCTCTGGTGAAATCACGCGCTTTAACCAAGGCCGCCGCCAGGGCATCGCCAATCGCCAAGCTCACCGTCGAGCTTGACGTCGGCATTAAATTCAGCGGATCAGCCTCTCGCTCGACACTGCCATCCAACACCACATCGGCTGCTGCCGCGATCGGAGAGTCCACGTTGCCGACAATCGCAATCACAGGAGACTTAAGTTTTTTAAACATCGGCATCAAGCGCAGCACCTCCGCCGTGCTGCCGCTCTTCGACAACACGACCGTCGGATCACCGGGCTGATACACTCCCAGATCGCCATGAATGGCTTCAGCCGCATGCAAGAACACTGAAGGGATGCCACAACTCGATAAAGTCGCCGCCAGCTTCGTGCCGATGTGCCCAGACTTACCGATGCCACAAATCACCAACTTACTGCCGGACTCTAAGATCAAATCCAATGCGCGCTCAAAGGCAGCATCCAAACGCTCTGCCGCGATTTGGATTGCAGCCGCCTCCGCCTGCATTGATTGACGCCCTACTTCGAGTCGACTGAGACCTAAATTACTCATATCTTAGTGCTAAGCAGTTCCCAACAGAAGGTAAAGCACTTTGCCAAGCACATCTTGCTCGATTCAGCAGCGAGGCGAAAGTCTGTCGTTAATGGTAAGCCAGTTAGATTTCCTCAATCAATCAGTTACGTTACTATGGCTCTGACTCAAAATTGATAAACGATAGTCGATTCATGACCTGCAGTGCATCAGCAACTAACTTCTATTTCCGCCAACTCACCGCCCTTTTGAGGATCATGCCCCAACCCTCGCATACCACGCCAAGGCCAGCAAGCCTAGGGATAGGGCCGCGCAAGCAATTGACCAATGCTGCAAAACGAAGACCCAGCGCTGCACGCAGGCCCCCAGCAAACCGAAGACCATGCCACAGACAAATCCACTAATATGCGCGGCAACATCTACAGTGCCATCCCCCACGCCCAATAATCCCAACAAAGTCAGCCCACCGAACACAGGAATCAACCATCGTGGCAACGACAGCCGATGATATGGGTCTAAGGCGGCCGCCCAAAGACCGATCCCCGTCAACAAACCCAAGGCGCCAAACACTGCAGTCGAGGCCCCAATCGAGTAATGCTCAACTGGATAATAAACCACCGCATTGAGCACATTTCCCGCAATGCCGCTGAGCAATATTAGCAGCCAACCAGGACCTGCCCCAAAAAAGCGACAGACAAAAAACGCAAAACCCATGCCGGCAATCAAATTGGAGGCCAAGTGCACCACATCTGCGTGCAAAGTCAGCGCAGTGACCGCTCGCCACCACTGCGCACCTTGGACCATGGCCACCGAATCCGCCTGTCCCAGCGAAACAATACCGGCGCTCTCTTGCCACACAAAGCAAGCAATCAATACCCCAGCATACAGCGCGAACGACAACCAGCCAAAATCAAACTCCTGATACTCAAACAGAGCACCACCGACGCGCCGAGCCTCCAAGGCCGCGATTGCATCTAACTCAGCGCTAACCGCTGTGTACCGATTTTCGACCACACAAATCACATAGCGCCCATCTTGCAGAATTATCCAGTACGCGTTTCCCATCGCCAAAATCGCCAGCCCAGCTTCTCCCGCTGCGACATAATCATCAAACACAGCGACTGCGGCGAGCCCCTCTTCGGGCTCAAAATCGACTAGACCCTTCAGCACCTCCTTACTTTCTATCGCTTTCAAGCTCGCCATATAGCGATTATGCGCTATTCTTCAGCACGCAATCAATCAATTAACTTAACACGTATATGATAAAAAAAATATTCCTATTCCTTGTAATCGTTGCAGTGGCCGCTGTGGCCGCGATTTATTTCCTCGGCTCAAGCGCGTTAAATAAAGGTATCAAGACTGGTGTCGAAAAATTCGGCCCAGAGATCACTCAAACCTCCGTGCGACTCGATGAGGTGAATCTTTCTATTCTTTCTGGCAATGGCACACTCACGGGCCTCTACGTGGGCAACCCAGATGGCTATAAGAGCGAAAATATCTTCGCCCTCGGCGAAATCGAGGTCGATATTGATACTAGTACCGTCTTTAGCGATAAGGTCATCATTAACAAAATCATCATCCAAAAGCCTGAAATCAGCTACGAAAAGACGCTGATGAGCTCGAATATCAAAACACTGATGAAAAATATCGATGCTTTCACTGGTAGTGCTGACGAGAACGCGCCCGATTCCACAGAGGCAGTTGCTGCAGAAGACGGCTCCGCAAAGCAAGTAGTCATCAAGCAACTTGTCATTGAAGACGGCACCGTCTTTCTAGGCTTAATGGGCGCTGGTACAACCGTACCGCTCCCACGGATCGAGATGAATGACATTGGCGAAGACGGCAACAGCAAGAGCATGGCAGAAATCATCGACCTGATCCTGACCGAAGTGCTCACATCAATCGGCCCCGCTATTGGAAATACAGGGGACCTTGTCGGCGAAGGAGGCAAAGACGTACTGGAACAAGGCGAAGCTGCCCTCGAAAAGGCGACCGAAAGTATCAAGGGCTTGTTCGGCAAATAAGGCCCGCGCGACACACAGAGCTTTTTGGGTCAACATCGATTAGTGCGAGAACGCAAAGAGAGGGAGATCGATTCGCCTTTTTGTGCAGCAAGTCAGGATGACTGAGGCATGTGATCGCAGTCCTGCCACGTTGAGTTGCTCAAAAAATTCCTGAGTAGGTAGTCATTGCCTCCTAGAAAAACAGCCTGCAGTTCCAACCAAGACTTTCCCACGAATCGAAGGCGAACCCAAAAAAAGCCCGTCCAATTGGACGGGCTCTTGAAAGTGTGTGCGATGAAAGGAACTACGCGTCGGTATCTTCTTTAGCTGGCGCTTCTTTTTTAACCGGCTTTTTAACCGGCTTTTTAACCGCCTTTTTGGCTGCCTTTTTGGCGACTTTTTTAACCGCTTTTTTGGCGACCGCTTCAGTAGCTTCAGCTTCAGCTTCAGCTTCGGGCGCATCAGCCTCAGGCGTTTGCGTTTTTACCGCTTCAGTTACTTCTGCTTCGGCCTTGGTCGCTTTTTTAGCTGGCTTTTTGGCTGACTTCTTGGAGTAGCCCTCGTCATTGCCGTCGATCAGTTCGATCAATGCCATTTCAGCTGCATCGCCGATACGTTGACCAACCTTATAGATACGTGTGTAACCACCATTGCGCTCGGTGAACTCGCTAGCGAGCTCATCAAACAGCTTAGCGACTGCTTTTTTGTCGCGAACACGAGAGATCGCCAAGCGACGGAAGTGCAATTTACGTGCAGTGTCGTTTGCAGCTTCTGCCTTCTTCGCGAAGGTAATGATCTTCTCGATGAATGGACGAAGCGCCTTGGCTTTAGTTAATGTTGTTTGAATACGACCATGTGTAATGAGTGCAACGGAAAGGTTGCCCATCATGGCGGATAAATGAGGTCCGGAAACCCCGAGTGAATGTCTTCTTTTGCTGTGACGCATGTTCTAAATGTCTTGTGCCTAAAAGGCGGGATTAAAGCTCGGTACCTTTTTCAAGGAGGCGCTCGTCGATTTTCATTCCCAAAGAGAGGCCAAGCTGCTCGAGCTTGTCTTTAATCTCGTTGAGGGATTTCTTACCGAAGTTACGATATTTAAGCATTTCTTGCTCAGACTTCATCGCAAGCTCACCAACAGTGGTAATGTTTGCGTTGTTCAAGCAGTTAGCCGCACGAACAGAAAGTTCGATTTCGTTAACGCTCATGTTGAGTAGCTTACGCAGGCGATTCTGTTCTTCGCTGATTTCCTTGCTTTCGCTTTCGAACTCGATGTCTTCCTTAGACACTTCATCGAAGACATCCATGTGGTGCTTAACGATTGCAGCGCTCTGCTTGAGGGCATCGTCCGGAGTGATACGTCCGTCTGTTGTGATCTCAAGAATAAGCTTATCGTAGTCCATCTCTTGTCCAACACGTGTGTTTTCGACAGAGTATTTCACGAGCTTGACAGGGCTGAAGAGAGAATCGATAGCGATAACGCCGATCGGTTGATCATCCTTCTTGTTGTCATCACCTGCGCAATAACCACGACCTACACGCACTTCGAGTTCAGCGAGGAAACGCTGTTCTTTGTCGAGTGTGCAGATCACTTGATCTGGATTGACGACCTGAATGTTAGCGTCGAGTTGAATGTCAGCCGCAGTAACGGGGCCCACACGGTTAACATCGATTACAAGGCTCGCGGTTTCACGACCTTCAGATACGAGAAGAACTTGCTTCAAGTTGAGAACGATATCGGTAACGTCTTCGACGATACCATCAATGCTCTGGAACTCATGCTGTACACCATCGATCTTGATCGATGAGATGGCTGCACCTTCGATGGAGCTGAGAAGAACGCGACGGAGAGAATTCCCAATCGTGTGTCCGTAACCCGCTTCAAACGGCTCAGCCTGGAAAGTGGCAAAAGTGTCGGAAGCAGTTTCTTCGACTTTTACTAGCCGGTTTGGAAGTTCGAATTTTCCTAAGCGCTTTGGCATAATATGCTTTGTTTTAACTGATTACAATGAATTGCTAATGTCTGACCAGAGAGGTCATAAAACGAAAACTGACTATCGGCTATAAAATTCAACGATGAGCTGAACATTAATGCTGTTTTCAGTTTCTTCTGTCGACGGAAGGCGGTTGATCGTTGCCTTAAGAGCATCCGCATTGAGTGTGAGCCACTCAGGGACGGTGCGACCTTGGCTTTCTTCCATGCTGCGTGTTGCAAGCTGCCGAGATGAGGTGCGCTCACGCACTTCGATTTCGTCACCTTCCTTAACAATGAAAGAAGCGATGTCGGTCTTCTGGCCGTTCACGCAAACGTGGCCGTGGCCAACAAGCTGCCGAGCTCCAGCGCGTGACTTAGCGAAGCCGAGGCGGTAGATAACACTATCTAAACGTGTTTCAAGCACCTGAAGAAAGATCTCACCAGTTACGCCACGAGTGTTTTTGGCTTTTTCGAAAGTTAGACGGAATTGTTTTTCCGTGATGCCATACATGAAACGAAGCTTTTGCTTTTCGTTCAGGCCGACTGCGTACTCGCTGAATTTACGGCGCAGACGAGGGCCATGTTGACCAGGAGGGTGAGGCTTACGCTCGAATGCCTTGGTGGGCGCGAAAATAGCCTGACCGAAGCGGCGATTGATGCGAGTTGTTGGTCCAGTGTAACGGGACATAGTTTTATTCCTTAATAGGTTATCTGCAGACTAATTATATATATCTAGATGGCAGTAGCATCTTAGACACGACGACGTTTAGGAGCACGGCAACCGTTATGAGGGACCGGAGTCACATCAATAATTTCGGTCACGACCATGCCTAAAGATTGAAGCGCACGAACAGCTGAATCTCGTCCCATACCAGGACCGTTCAGCTTAACGACGACTTCCTTCATGCCGTGCGACATCGCGACACGACCTGCATCTTGCGTGACAACTTGTGCCGCGTATGCAGTTGATTTGCGAGAGCCACGGAAGTTGCACTTGCCGGCACTTGACCAGGAAATGACATTCCCGCGAGGATCGCTGAAAGTAACTTTAGTGTTATTGAAAGTAGCGAGTACATTAACAATACCGACGGTAATGTTTTTGCTGCCCTTGGCACGACGGATTTTGACACCATCAAGATCGCTTTTAAGAAGATCTTCAGCAGTTTCTTGCTTCTTCACTGGTGCTTCGGCCTCAGCCTCGACAGCTGCGTCAACAACTACTTTTTCTTCTTCTACAGGTTTTGTTTCTTCTTCGCTCATAGGAAAGATGTCTTAGGTTACTTGCGGACTGGCTTGACCGCGCCCTTGCGTGTACGGGCATTAGTTTTAGTGCGTTGGCCACGAACCGGAAGTCCACGCATATGGCGAACGCCACGATAGCTGCGGATCGCCGAAAGACGCTTTAAATTGGCAGTGCGCTCACGACGGAGATCACCTTCAACGATATATTGTTTTTCAGCAACCAAAGATGCGAGCTGATTGAGCTCCTCTTCGCTTAGATCACCAGCACGGCGATCCGCATCGAAACCAGACACTTCGACAATTGCCTTAGCGCGTGTTGGCCCAATGCCATAGATGTAACGAAGCGAGTACTCTAGCTTCTTGTTTGCGGGGATATCGACTCCAAGTATACGTGGCATGATAAAAGATGTTGTATTACCCGCGTGATTGCGGGAAAATTGTGATAAATAGCAGTTAAGTTTAGTTTGAAAAGTTAATTCTTCGGAATTGTTAAGATTTCCGGGTCCGCGCCAGTGACGAGGACAGTGTGTTCGAAGTGGGCTGATGGCTTTCGATCGCGCGTTACAGCGGTCCAACCATCATCAAGCATCTCGATTGCAGCGCCACCAAGATTGATCATCGGCTCGATTGCGAGCGCCATACCAGGCTTGAGTAATGCACCGCATCCGCGACGACCATAGTTCGGGATCTGCGGCGCTTCATGCATCGTAGCTCCTACACCATGTCCTACAAACTCGCGAACGATACCGTAGTTGTGACGTTTAATAAAGCGCTGCACAGCATTGGAAATATCACCCACGCGATTGCCAGCCCGTGCAAAAGTAATTGCATAGTCTAGTGCTTCGCGTGTGGCGCTAATAAGAGCTTGGTTCTCATCCACAATTGGTGGAATCAGAACCGTGCGAGCATTATCGCCAATAAATCCGCGGTAACGAACCACTACATCAATGGAAACAACGTCACCACCTTGAATGGCGCGGCGCATGCTTCCAATACCATGGACGATTTCTTCATTAACAGAAATACAGGTATAAGCAGGAAAGACGTGTTCGCTGTTACGGTAATTATAACAAGCGCTTTCAGCCCCCAATGCCTCGATAGCCTTGCGGCCGAGTTGATCGAGATCGTAGGTAGTCATCCCCTCACCGACTGCATCGACCAACTGCTTTAAAACAGTTGCTGCGATTTGGCAGGCTTCGCGAATCGATTGGATTTCTTCGTCGGAACGAATGCTTTTCATCGGTTTGCAGTACGGGGATTATTCAAAGAACAGGAAATGAAACGGAGAGGCAACTGAAACGGATGCTTCTTCGGAGGTCAGTCAATCGACTGATGTTTAACTTAAATTTAAAAAGAAGGATACAATCCCGAGAACGAACAGAGCCACCGCAATAAACAAGAGCGGACGCCAAGCAGTCCAAAAATCCTGCAACCCAGCTGAGTCAACTAGTTGCTTGTTGCGTGCAGCAGAACGACCGCGAATCTTGCCTTTCTTGAGAAAACCGTCGTAATGGCGCTGCAACAAATAAGTTTCGATTTGACGCATGGTATCAAGTAAGACACCGACCGTAATTAGCATTCCAGTACCACCGAAGAACACGGCAACTGAGAACGGCACATTGTAAGTGAACAGAAGTATATCAGGGAACAAAGCGATCACAGTCAAAGATAACGCCCCGAATAGAGTAAGGCGAGTCATGATGTGATCCAAGAACTTCGCAGTTGGCTCACCTGGACGAACACCTGGAATGTAACCGCCATTCTTCTTCAAATCATCCGCGATCTGAACTGGTTTGAACATCATCGACACCCAGAAATAACTGAATACGAAAATTAATAAGCCGAAGACGAGGTAGTATGCCACCTCACCGCGACCGAGCGAATCAGCGACGTCGTTAAAGAAGCGCATTCCAGTCGCAGTCCCCAAGTAACTAAGGATCTGTGTCGGAAACATCAGAATCGCAGAGGCAAAGATGACGGGCATAACACCTGCATAATTGACCTTGAGCGGCAAAAACGAGCTCTGCCCACCATAGACCTTACGGCCAACTACACGCTTGGCATACTGAACCGGGATCTTGCGCTGCGCTTGCGTAATCGCTACGAGTCCGGCAGTCACCGCAAATAATAGAAACAACATCAACACACCTTCAGGCACGCCAAGTGCGGCACTTTCAGAACCAACTGGCGCAACGAACATTTGATAAGCAGATGCAACCGCAGCGGGAAGCCCAGAGATAATACTAATGGTGATCAACAAAGAGATCCCATTACCAATGCCCTTCTCTGTAATCTGCTCACCGAGCCAAACCATGATCATGGAACCCGCAGTCAGGAAGATTGTGCCAGTAATCAGAAACTGAACCTGACCAGCGATAACGACCGGACCATATGTCTCAGGGCTAAAACCTTGGCCAATGATGCTGCCCGGGTTGGTGCTGAGCGCAACCAAGAGAAGTAGACCTTGAACCACGCAAATACCGAGAGTCAGGTAGCGCGTGTATTGATTGATTTTCTGACGTCCTACATCCCCTTCTTGCTGCAAACGAGCAATGACAGGAAAAACAGCGCCGACCAACTGCATGATGATCGAAGCACTGATGTAAGGCATGATTCCCAGAGCAAAGACAGCACCATTCAGGAGCGCCCCACCGGTAAACATGTTGTAAAGACCTACAAGTCCACCGCTGGCCGATGCCTGATCCGCCATGAACTCGCGGATTGGACCGACATTCATCCCAGGCAACGGGATATTAGCCCCGACGCGTGCGATGAATAGCAACGCCAATGTGAAGAAAATCTTCTGGCGCAGCTCTGGGATCTTCAGAGAATTTGTGAAAGCAGATAGCATGTTTTGGTAATTCTAAACGAACGATTAAAAGAATTCGCCGATTAAGCCTCTTCCTTCGTTTCAGCTGCAACTGGTGCTGCCTCAACGATCTTGCCGCCAGCAGCCTCGATAGCGCTCTTTGCAGAAGCGGATACTTTACAGACTGTTACCGTGTATGCTTTAGATACTTCACCGTCACCAAGTAGCTTAACGCCTTGCTTGTTGTCACGGATAAGACCGGCTGCGATCAAAGTTTCGCGAGAGACGACGTCTCCTTCGAGCTTTTCGAGCTGGCCAAGGTTCACTAACTGGTAGCTAACCTTGAAGTTGAAGTTATTGAAGCCACGACGTGGAAGTTTACGATAGAGTGGCATTTGGCCACCTTCGAAACCGATACGGATACCACCACCAGAACGAGCCTTTTGGCCCTTATGTCCCTTGCCGGATGTTTTACCGTGACCACTACCTTCACCTCGTCCAAGACGCTTAGTAGGATGGGTTGCCCCCTTGATTGTAGGAATGTTTTCGAGATTCATTATAATAATCCTTATGCTTCAGCTTTATCACCAAAGCGGACGTTTTTAATTTCCTCGTTCGAACGGAGCTGCACCAGTGCTGCCATTGTCGCCTTGACCATTGCAAGGTGATTGTTCGAGCCGAGAGACTTGGAAAGAATGTTCTTGATGCCGACAGACTCAAGAACCGCGCGGCAACCGCCACCTGCGATCACACCTGTTCCGTCAGATGCCGGGCGAAGAAGAACTTTACCGCCGTCAGCTTCACCCAACACATGGTGTGGAATCGTGTCGCCGCGCAGCTTAATAGTAATCAGGTTCTTTTTGGCTTGTTCTGTGCCCTTACGGATCGCTTCAGGAACTTCCTTCGCTTTACCGTAACCGACTCCAACTTCACCTTTTTGATTACCCGTAACCACAAGTGCCGAGAAACTGAAACGGCGTCCGCCCTTTACAACTTTAGCACAACGGTTGATGTGAACCACCTTTTCAACGTATTCTGGTGCTTCTTCTGGCTCGTTCTTCTGAGAGAATGATCTGTTTTGTCTGCTCATATGGTAACCTTAGAATTGTAAACCACCTTCGCGGGCAGCTTCTGCAAATGATTTAACGCAACCGTGGTAGCGACGACCGGAACGGTCAAAAACTACAGACTCAATGCCTGCCGCTCTTGCCTTCTCAGCAACTGTCTTACCGAGTGCGACTGCACCTTCAGCGTTTGCTTTAAGAGTTGAATCTTTAGTAAGCGATGTAACATAGACCATTGTATGGCCTTTTACATCATCGATACATTGCGCATAGATGTGCTTGTTAGAGAATGTGACCGCGAGACGAGGACGCTCGGCAGTGCCGTTGACCTTCTTGCGGATGCGCCACTTCCGGCGCTGTAAAAGAGATTTTTTCTTATCGAGTTTCATGTTATGTGTGCCTCAATTAAGCGGATTTCTTACCCTCCTTACGACGAACGTATTTGCCGACGATATGTACACCCTTGCCCTTATAAGGCTCGGCTGGGTAGTAATTAAAGATAGTCGCAGTAATTTCGCCAACCATGTGCTTATCAGCACCTTCAATTGTTAGCTTTGTATTTTCAGCGATTTTAACGGTGATGCCTTCTGGAATAGTCAGGAGGCACGGGTGTGAGTAACCAAGTGCAAGGTCAAGAACGTTGCCCGTGAGGACAGCACGAAAGCCGACGCCCTTTAGAACAATCTCTTTCTTATAGCCTTCAACAACGCCGATCACCATGTTGTTAATAATGGAACGGACAGTGCCGAACATTGCTTTAGCGTGACGGCTGCTGTCAGCAGGAGTCACTTTGATTTCATTATCGACCAACTCGATGTTCGTAGAACGATCGAAAGTCTTTTCAAGTTTACCCTTAGGGCCTTCGACGCGGACAGTCTGACCATCAATGGTCACAGATGCCTTATCAAGGACGGGGATAGGAAGTTTACCAATTCTGCTCATTGTAGTAGTCTCAGTATATTACCAAACCTTGCAGAGCACTTCACCGCCAACACCCAATTCACGGGCATCGCGGGCGCGCACTACGCCTTTGGAAGTTGTAAGGATTGCAACACCTAGGCCACCAAGAACACGAGGGATCTCAGTTGCACCGTAGTAGAGGCGACGACCTGGCTTGCTGTGACGCTCGATGCCAGTGATAGCGGGCGTGTTATCGATGAACTTCAGAGTCAGTTCGATGGTCTTGAAACCGCGCGCATCTTTGCCTTCCGTGAAATCACGGATGTAGCCT
The DNA here is from genome assembly GCA_029252625.1 of Opitutia bacterium. Lineage (GTDB taxonomy): Bacteria > Verrucomicrobiota > Verrucomicrobiia > Opitutales > Coraliomargaritaceae > Lentimonas. Next base: position 39,811 of record JAQXBA010000021.1, read on the forward strand.
TCTTGTTTGAGGATCGCTGCAATAGCAGCGCGCATTTTGGAGTGCTGCGTAATGCAAACATCCTTGCGACCGGAGCTACCGTTGCGAATGATGGTGAGGAAATCACCGATTGTGTCGTGAACTGCCATAGTCTAACTAATGGGTTTTCAGTGGGTGTATTGAGCCTTGGAGAATTACCAAGATGATTTTGTCACACCAGGAATCTTGCCTTGTGTAGCAAGCTCGCGGAATGTGAGACGAGAGAGACCGAACTTACCGATGTAAGCACGTGGACGTCCGGTGACTGAGCAACGGTTGCGAGCACGGATCGGTGAGCTGTTCTTGGGAAGCTTAGTAAGCTTTGCTTGCGCCTTGTAGAACTCCTCATCTGGAGTTTCAGGGTTCGCGAGGATTGCTTTAAGACTTGCACGCTTAGCAGCGAACTTCTCAATGAGACGGACGCGCTTGAGGTTACGTTGGATTGCTGATTTTTTAGCCATGAGGAATTTGTTCTGTTATGCTTGAGCTGCTTCCGCCTCTGCGGCTTCAGTTTCAGTACTTGTCTTACGAAACGGCATGCCAAAGAGAGCGAGGAGCTCGCGACCTTCTTCATCATTCTTTGCACTCGTGTTAATACAAATATCCATGCCAATTGTAGCGGTCGTGCCGTCCGAACTCACTTCAGGGAAGATTGAATGATCGGACACGCCTAGAGTGTAGTTGCCTTGACCGTCAAGCTTTGCAGGAACGCCACGAAAGTCGCGAATCGCTGGAAGTGATACCTGAATTAAGCGATTAAGGAACTCATACATGGCACGGCCGCGAAGAGTTACTTTGACGCCAATCGGCTGTCCTTCACGAAGCTTGAAATTCGAGATACTGAGCTTTGCTTTAGTGGTAACAGGACGTTGACCAGCGATTTTACCGATCTCCTGGTTGACGTATAGAATGTGGTTCTTGTCGTCAGTGGCACTAAAGCCTGAATTGATGACGATCTTTTTGATTGAAGGAACCTGGTGCTTATTAGCGTAACCGAACTTCTTTGTGAGTTCAGGAACAACCTTTTCGGCGTATTGTGTTTTAAGTGCTGGTGATTGCATCGGAATTAAGCCGGATTTCTATCCCGGCTAGGTTTTTTAATGGATTGACGATGTGATTTTGAAAAAAGGGCGTGAAAATGAGACATTTACTCAACCTGGCAAGCTTCCTTTTACTTAGTCTTCGCGTCGAATTTCTCAGCCAACACTACATTAGAGTAATGAATCGGAGTTTCGCGCTCAACAGAACCGCCTTCGGGATTCTCTTGAGACTTAGGGAGAAATTTAGTGATTTGGTTAACGCCCTCGATCACGACGCTCTCGCCTGCTTTCACAGAGAGAACTTTACCGCGCTTGCCCTTGTGGGAGCCTGAGATGACGACAACTTCTTGTTCGCGTTTAATTGCTTTAGCCATGATTAAAGAACCTCCGGAGCTAGAGAGATGATTTTCATATATTTCGCACGAAGCTCACGAGCAACGGGTCCGAAAATACGTGTGCCTTTTGGGTTACCATCCGGCGTAAGAATAACAACTGCGTTGTTATCAAAACGAAGGTAGCTTCCATCACCGCGACGAATTGGAGCTTTTGTGCGTACTACTACAGCACGAACAACTTCACCCTTTTTAACGGACGAGTCTGTGGATGCGACCTTGATATTACAGACGATTACGTCTCCAACGTCAGCAGTACGCTTGTTTTGTCCAAGGCGACGGATCATCTCCGCTTCCTTGGCACCTGTGTTATCCGCGATAAAAACGCGGCTGTTCATCTGAATCATATCTAAATCTCCGTTATACGGTTAAAAATAATAAACTTAGAGCTTATGCTTCGTCGCCAACCTTCGGTGCTCTTTCGAGAACCTTAGTGACGCGCCAGCGCTTGAGCTTGCTAAGTGGACGTGTTTCCATGATCTCAACCTTGTCACCAAGAGAGCAGTCATTAGTTTCGTCATGCACATGAACCACTGTCTTACGCTTAATTTCCTTACGGTAAAGCGGATGTGGAATCTTATAGAGGTAAGTGACTTTGATTGTCTTGTCACCGGAACGACTAGTTACGGTTCCAATCAGGGACTTACGGGAATTGCGTGTTGCTTCCATAGTATATGTCGTCTGTTAAGATTAAGCAGAGGCCGCAGCCAACTTCTTCTCTTTAAGAATGGTTTCGAGGCGCGCGATTTCGCGACGCAGTTGAGTGAATTCGTGCGGGCGTTCAACCTGACCAGTCTGCTTGCGCAGACGAAGGTTAACGTGTGCATCGTGCGTGTCGCGTAGCTTCTTTTCGATTTCGACTTCGGACATTTCGCGGATATCTTTTGTGGTGCTCATATTAAATGATTCCTGGAGTAATATTTTGTTACGCGGAGTCTTCGCGAGTAACGAAGCGGCAGTGGAACGGAAGCTTGGTGTCAGCTAGGCGAAGTGCTTCTTGAGCAGCAGTCTGGGTGCAGCCTGCGATTTCGAAAAGCATGGTACCGGGGCGGATCACAGCGACCCACTTCTCAACAGAACCCTTACCTTTACCCATACGAGTTTCAGCTGGCTTTTTTGTTACCGGTTTATGTGGAAAAACGCGGATCCAAACTTTACCCTTACGCTTGAGGCTACGTGTCATAGCAACACGAGCAGCTTCAATTTGCTGGGAAGTCATACGACCGCGAGTGAGTGATTGGATACCGAACTCGCCGAAAGCGAGGGAATTACACGACTGGGCTGTTCCGTAGATGCGGCCAGTGTGAACCTTACGGTATTTTGTGCGTGATGGAAGATATGCCATGGTTCGCTCAGTTTAATAGGTTAAAAATTGTCTAGGTGACGTGTGATTACGCTTCCTCTTCTTCAGAAAGACAGATCCAGCATTTCACGCCGATGATACCATAGACTGTGCTTGCTTCGCTGAAGCCGTAGTTAATGTTGGCGCGAAGTGTCTGAAGCGGCACCTTGCCTTGATGCTGACGCTCTGTGCGAGCGATATCAGCCCCACCGAGACGACCACCACATTGGATTCGGATACCTTCCGCACCCATTGCCATTGTAGTCTGAACAGCGCGCTTCATCGCACGGCGGAAAGCGATACGGCGCTCAAGTTGAAGTGCTACGTTCTCAGCAACAAGCTGCGCAGAGAGGTCTGGACGCTTCACTTCTTGAATGTCGAGCATGATCTCCTGCTTGACGACCTTGTTGAGGCCTTCCTTCAGTTTGTCGAGCTCTGCACCTTTACGGCCGATGACAACACCAGGACGTGAAGTGAAGATCTTCACACGGATACGGCCAGAGGCGCGCTCAATAAAGATACGAGGCACGGATGCATAACGCAGCTTGCCCGTAAGGAATTTACGGATTTCGTAGTCTTCTTTAATGAAGCCTGGAAAATCTTGCTTAGATGCATACCAGCGTGAGTCCCAGTCACGGGTTACTGCAAGGCGGAAGCCGGTTGGATGAACTTTCTGTCCCATAATAAAATCGGTGTCGTGTTAGCTTAGGCTTCGTCGGTAAGGACGATACGAATGTTGCTGGTAGCCTTTTTGTAAGGATGCGCAGAGCCGCGAGCGGCAGGGCGGAAACGCTTGAACGTAGGACCTTGCTCAACGATTGCAGACTCAACAGTGAGTGCATCCGATGATAGGTTGTTATTGTTTTCCGCGTTGGCGATTGCCGACTGAAGCGTTTTGCTTACGAGGCGAGCCGACTTGCGCGGGATGAAGCGCAAAATTTCGACTGCTTCGGCAGCATTACGGCCTTGGATGGCACGAGTGATATCGCGTACCTTGCGGGGCGACATACGGGCGTATTTGGTATAGGCTTGGACCTGCATGAGATTCAGCTGTTTTGAAGTGTTTTTACGCGGGCAATGTCTCCCGCTTGAATGGTGGAGTCGTCGACCAACTCTAGGATAAGTCCTGCTGAGCGGTCGCTTCGTGATTCGATAATAATCAATTCGCCGATCGATTGTGTACCGCGATTAATGCGGCATTTCATTCCAAGGCGCATACCTTGCTCGAGTCCGCCGTCAAGAATGACAACATCTGCGGCAAAGCTAGGGACCACTGTCGAGACGGTGGCTGCGTTTGGGCTATAGATCGACTCTTTGACGAAAGCGGGAACTTCCGCTCGCACAACACACCCTGCAAGCAGCGCTCCGAGAAGGAACAGGCTAGCGAGCTTTGAGCGGCGTTGTGTGGACAGAAGGTGCATGACGTAAATAAGAGGTTTACTTATTTGCTGGCTTGGTGGCCCTTGAACGTGCGAGTTGGCGAGAACTCACCGAGCTTGTGGCCAACCATGTTCTCAGTCACATAGACGGGCAGGAAGCTGCGACCGTTATGAACGTTGAGGTTGAGACCTACGAAGTCAGGAGTGATCGTCGAACGACGAGACCAAGTTTGGATCGGCTTGCGATCGTTGTTGGCCTGAGCCGCACTTACCTTTTTGGCAAGATGTGGATCAACAAAGAAACCTTTTTTAATGGAACGAGACATAGCTAAAAGAGTTTATTATTTTTTCTTGAGCTGACGACCGTTACGGCGAACGAGAATCTGCGAGTTGGTTGGGTTAGCCTTCTTACGAGTTGGAAAGCCCTTCGAGAGCTGGCCCCAAGGAGACTGCGGGTGGCCACCACCAGAAGTGCGGCCTTCACCACCACCCATAGGGTGATCGACAGGATTCATCGCAACACCACGAACCCGTGGGCGACGTCCGAGCCAGCGATTTCGACCAGCCTTACCGAGGCTTTGGCTGCCGTGCTCGTGATTGCCAACCTCACCAATCGTTGCGCGGCACCGAGAGTTAAGGAAGCGAATTTCACCAGAAGGAAGCTTCACAGTCGCACGATCGCCATCAATAGAGATGAGCTGTGCGGATTGACCGGCAGAACGAGCAATTTGAGCGCCGCGACCTGGGTGCAATTCGATTGCGTGAATCTTAGTTGCTGGTGGGATTACCGCTAAAGGCATACTGAAGCCGGGAGAGAACTCGACGCGTTCGCTTGCATTTATCAGCATATCACCAGCCTTCACACCGCGAGGTGCGAGGATATAGCGCTTTTCACCATCCGCATAAGCGAGTAGAGCGATGTTGGCCGTGCGATTCGGGTCATACTCGATCGCCTGCACGTTCGCGGGGATGTCCAACTTATCGCGACGGAAGTCGATGATGCGGTAAGCACGCTTGTGACCACCACCCCGACGACGAGAAGTGATGCGGCCGTAGCAATTACGCCCCTTCTTCTTGTGGTTGTAAGTCGTGAGCTGACGCTCGGGCTTTTTCTTGGAGACGTCCGCCTTGTTTCGGATAAGGAAACGAGTGCCTGGAGTCAAAGGTCTGGATTTTATAAGTGCCATGATATTTAGGTCTCCTTCGTCTTAGACGAGTTCGATCTTATCTCCTTCCTTAAGGCTAACAATGGCCAACTTTAGGCCACCTTTAGTGCCAGGACGGCCACCGCGAGAGCGGTCTGTCTTAGCTTTGGGCTTTCTGTTAAGAATGTTTACGTTGGTTACTGAGACACTGAATACTTTTTCCACTGCACGAGCGACTTCCTTGCGGTTAGAGCGAGGATTCACTTCGAAAGTGTATTGGTTCAAGTTCGCGGCAAGATTTGCTGCTTTTTCAGTAACGCGGAATTCGCGTAGAATTGTATTTGCAATAATCATTACTGGCCTCCGTTTGCACGAGCGATGAGTGTTTCGATGCCCTTAGCGCTCACAATAATGTGGCGGTAGCGGACAACATCAAGAGTGCTGAGGTTACCTGCTTCAGCGAGGGAAAGTCCATCGATGTTGCGAGCAGCCAGTGCAGCATTAGTTTCAAAAGCATCGTCGATGATCAAAACCTTACCGCGCTTAGGAAGCACAGCGCTGAGCACCTTGTTAAAAAGCTTTGTTTTAGGCTCTTTAACTTCGAAAGCCTCAATAACAGAAAGACCACCTTCAGTTGCACGATTGAAGAGCGCGCGTTTAAACGCGAGTGCCTTCATCTTGCTGTTGATCTTTTGTGAGTAGTCGCGTGGCTTTGGTCCGTGCGCAACACCACCGTGGCGTTGATGCGGAACCCGACGAGAGCCCTGACGAGCCGTGCCACTCCCCTTTTGGCGAAAGAGCTTTTTACCCGAACCGCGAACTTCAGCGCGTGTCTTGGTGCAAGCATTACCCTGGCGAAGATTCGCTTGGTGCGCGATGACTACCTGACGAAGCGCAGCGATGCCCTTATCGTCGGTGAAAGCGGGAAACGCTGAGAATTCCTTCTCTTCGCTCTTAGCCCCGTCGGCTGTGTATACATTAAGTTTCATCTTAGTATGTCCCTTCGATTACGCCTTAGAGGCTTTTGTTTTAATCGCAGTACGGACGGTGACAAGGCCACCACGTGAGCCAGGAATGCTGCCCTTCACCAGGATCAGATTCTTGTCGGCAATCACTTTAACAACTTCAAGGTTTTGAACGGTGCGAGATACGTCACCCATGTGACCTGGCATCTTCTTACCCTTGATAACGTGGCCGGGCCACTGACACATACCATAAGAACCACCACGACGGTGGAACATGGAACCGTGGGACGCAGGACCACCAGCGAAACCGTAACGCTTCACAACACCTTGGAAACCACGTCCCTTAGTTGTCGCGACGACATCGATTTTCTGGCCAGCTTCAAAACGCTCAACCGTCAACACATCGCCGAGGTTAATTTCAGTTTCACCATCGGTGCGGAACTCACTGAGTTCTGCAACCGGTTCAACTCCAGCTTTCTTGAAGTGTCCAAGAGCAGCCTTAGTCAGGCGGTGCTCTTTTTGCTGACGGAAACCAATTTGAATGGCGTCGTATCCGTCCTTGTCAGTCGACTTGATCTGTGTAACCGGGCAAGGACCTGCTTCGATGACAGTGACCGGAATCAAACGATTCGCATCGTCAAATACCTGTGTCATACCTATCTTTTTACCAAGTAGGGCTATGTTCATAATACTAATAGGCAGGTGAAGCGGATGCTTCGTTTAAGAGACCTGCGTTAGAAAGTTTAAAAAAATGTGATTTATCGCCTCAGATGGGAAGCGAGCGACGGAAAAAAGAGTGAAATTCCAGCCTCGTCAACCCCCTATTTCGAAAAAATACATTATTTTTCAAAACGATGCACCTTTGCCTAGTTCCTACAAAACAATAGAACCAACACTGCTCGGTACATTGGAACAAAGAACGCAGCACTTTAAGGGGCATTCACATGCCTGATTGCAATAGACTTAAGAAAGTAAAGCTACAGTGGCAGTGCGGACACTCACCCACTTTCGCCAAGAAAATTCACATCATTGGCAGTCAACAGCAAAGAGGAGTTCATTAAGGCACAAGGGACGCTACGTTATGTGATTTAGAAATGCCGACATAAACACTTTGAGTCCCGTTAATAACTCAGGAATGATGAATCCCAAGGATGTCGATAATTGTAACTCTCCTACACCCTTTGATCAGACTAGCTCGGCGCAGGATATTACAAAACATACTCCTTCGAAAATGCTCCCAGGATGGAGTAACAGATTCGGCGTTACACCTTTAGTAGTGAAGTATTAAAACAATATGAAACACAGGGAAACGATTCAAGGCGAACGACCACACAATCTAGATCACTTACAAAAAAGCCCGCAACTCTTACGAGAGGCGGGCTTTAAAAAATTCTGATTACTGCCTTCTGGCTACTACCGGCTGATCCTAAACGTTGATCGAGATATCAACACCCGCTGGGAGGTTGAGCTTCTTGAGCTCGTCCACTGTGGCAGCTGTTGGCTCGACGATGTCGATCAGGCGCTTGTGCGTGCGGACTTCGAATTGGTCCATGGATTTTTTATTAACGTGCGGAGAACGGTTGACTGTGAGCTTTCCGATGTGAGTCGGAAGAGGCACAGGGCCGGAAACGCGTGCGCCTGAGCGCTTTGCTGTTTCAACGATGTCTGTTGCAGACTGGTCGATAACGCGATAATCGAAGCCTTTGAGGCGGATACGGATACGTGGTGAGCTCATATATTGTACTTGGTTTGGTTAAGTTGGATTTTTTGAAAAAAATCAGTTTTTAGTTAAAATTTGTTGATTGTTCAGTTCTTAAAGTCAGCTCTCAAGCTTCAGCTCTCAGCTCTCTAATACCGTCCGCGAGTAGATGTTTCTAGAATTTGATTTACTACGTTCGACGGCACTTCTTCAAAGCGCTCTGGCTCCATGCTAAAGGAAGCACGGCCTTTGCTCAATGAACGCATGATCGTCGAATAGCCGAACATATCCACGAGGGGGACGAGGGCCGAAATTGATATAAACGAGGGCTTCGCATTGATCTTCTGTATCTGCCCGCGGCGGCGATTCAAGTCGCCCATGATGTCGCCCTGATAATCTTCAGGGGTTTCGACTTCCACATGCATCAGCGGTTCCAACAAAATAGGACCAGCCTTTTGCATCACATCACGAAAAGCAAAAATGCCTGCCATTTTGAATGCAAGTTCTGAGGAATCGACATCATGAAATGAACCGTCGAACAGTGTAACTTTACAATCAACCACAGGATAGCCGGCAACTGTGCCATTGCACGCAGCCTCTTTAATACCATCGATTGCAGGTTTAATAAATTCTTTGGGAATGACGCCACCGACGCTTTTGTCGATCACTTCAAACCCTGCGCCGCGCTCCTGTGGCTCGACCTTAATACGGACGTGACCGTACTGCCCTTTACCTCCAGACTGGCGAACGAACTTGCCCTCCCCTTCAGCATTCTCGGTCATGGTTTCGCGATAAGCAATCTGCGGACGACCGGCTTCGGCCCCCACTTTGAATTCACGAAACAAGCGATCTTTAATAATTTCGAGGTGTAGCTCCCCCATCCCAGCGATCAATGTCTGACCAGTTTCTTCGTCGGAGCTGACAACGAATGTCGGGTCTTCCTCTGAGAGGCGTTGAAGGCCGAGGGCCATCTTCTCTTGGTCGGCAGTCGTCTTCGGCTCAATCGACATCGAGATGACTGGCTCCGGAAATGTTGGCGGCTCAAGGCGCACATCAAAACCCTTAGTGCAAAGTGTATCACCTGTGACAACCTCACGCGCACCCACCAGAGCGCATATATCGCCGGAATATGCGGTGTCGATATCTTCACGAGCATCCGCCTTCATGACCAAAAGACGTGAAATACGTTCGACTTTACCTGTGCGCGGATTGTGCAGCACAGAACCTTTTGAAATTGATCCGGAATAAACACGGAAAAATACCAACTTACCGACATAGCCGTCATTCATCAATTTGAACGCGAGGCCGGCAAGCTTGGCATTATCGTCGGGCTTGATCTCAACCGGACGTCCCTTCTTGTCTTCGCCTTTCATCGGAGGCAAATCAAGTGGCGAAGGCAGATAGTTGACCACTGACTCAAGCACGGTCTGCACACCTTTGTTTTTGAAAGCACTGCCAGGCATGACGCCGCAGAAATCAAGTGAGATCGTGGCCGTGCGAATGGCAGCGCGAATATCGTCAGCAGTCAAATCGTGACCTTCGAGATATTTATCAGCTAAGCCTTCATCAAAGTCAGCCAGCGCTTCGATCAGCTTTTCGTGATATTCACTGGCCTGATCCACATACTCCGCAGGTATGTCAGTCACTTCAACTGACATGCCCGATTCATCGGCTGGATCGTAAATCATCGCACGCATCGACGCTAGATCGATGAGTCCTGTAAAGTCTTCTTCAGCGCCGATCGGAATGCAGATCGGATGCGCATTGGCGCCGAGGCGCTCACGCATCGATTCGATGGCAGCGAAAAAGTCCGCTCCGACGCGGTCCATCTTGTTGACGAATGCAATGCGTGGGACATTGTATTTCGTCATTTGTCGCCAGACCGTTTCGGACTGCGGCTGGACACCAGCAACGGCGCAAAAAACGCCGACCGCCCCGTCTAACACACGAAGTGAACGTTCCACTTCCGCGGTAAAATCGACATGCCCTGGGGTGTCGATAATATTGATCTGGTTCTGAATGCCAGCATAAGGGCCGTGCTGATTCGTCCAGTTACATGAAATTGCGGCGGAGGTAATTGTAATACCACGCTCGCGTTCTTGTTCCATCCAATCCGTGACCGCACTCCCTTCATGCACTTCGCCCATTTTGTGGACGACGCCTGCATAGAACAGGATGCGCTCGGTGGTCGTCGTCTTGCCCGCGTCGATATGTGCGACTATGCCGATATTGCGCGTATGCTCCAAAGGGAACTTACGCTTCGACGAGTTTACACTGGCTGACATAGTAGCGGACATTGAAATGGACTGGAAAAGAACAGGGGGCGAAGCAGGAATCGAAACTACCAGCGCAGGTGAGCAAATGCACGATTTGCTTGAGCCATGCGGTGTGTTTCTTCCTTCTTCTTAACGATCGCGCCGGTGTTGTTGTAGGCATCGACGATTTCGTCAGCAAGTGCTTCGTTCATAGGAACGCCCTTGCGCTTGCGAGCAGCTCCCACCATCCAGCGGAAGGCTAGGCTCTGTTGGCGCTCAAAAGATACTTCGACCGGCACTTGATATGTCGCGCCACCTACGCGGCGGCTCTTCACTTCAAGCTTAGGGCGAACATTTTCCAGTGCTCCCATGATCAAATCAACTGGATCACCCTTGCCTACTTTTTCGCTTACACGCTCGAAGGCAGTGTATACGATACGTTGAGCAACGGTGCGCTTACCGCGCTCCATGATCATGTTAACCAGAGTGGTAACCACTTCGCTATTGTAGCGTGGGTCTGGAATTAAAGGGCGTTTTACGGCTTGTCGACGACGTGACATAATAAAGTTCGTTTAAAGATTAATCCGAGGTTACGCCTTCGGGCGTTTAACACCGTATTTGGAACGACTACGGCGGCGTTTTTCAACACCAACGCAGTCAAGTGTGCCGCGCACGATGTGGTAACGAACACCAGGGAGATCCTTCACGCGACCACCGCGAACGAGAACGATGCTGTGCTCCTGAAGGTTGTGGCCTTCATCTGGAATATAAGCGATGACTTCGATTCCATTAGTTAGACGAACCTTTGCGACCTTACGGATAGCGGAATTCGGCTTTTTGGGTGTACGTGTCATGACTTGGACACAGACGCCGCGGCGGAACGGATTGGCGCGAAGTGCAGGTGACTTCGTCTTCTCCTTCTGCACAATACGCGGATTGCGGACGAGTTGATTAATTGTAGGCATTGAAAATTTGAATCGCTGGATTTTGAGAAAGACGGCGAAAGTAGCGCTTTGAAAAAGCTGTGCAAGAATTATTCTTGGTTTTTTTCGCGATCCGACTGGCGATATTCTAAAATTGTTTAATTGAGAGATGAAAAGAGGCGAACGGCATTCGATCCGCCCGCCTCTGTAAAGGATTGAAACGGATTAGCTAGCCTCTTCGCTTTCAGCGACTTCAGCAGATGCTGCAGCAGTTTCGGTGTTTTCAGCTGCGGCGTCAGGGGCCACTTCAACTTCCGGAGTCGGCTCTGGAGTGGGGATGGCAACGCCTTCCACTAGCTTAGCAGCTTCTTCTGGAGTCAATTGTACCGGCTCTGCACCGAGCGTGTCGATGCGGAGGTTGCGGTAAACAGGCAAACCTGTTCCAGCCGGAATGAGGTGACCCATAATGACGTTCTCCTTGAAGCCCTGGAGATTATCAACCTTGCCCAGTGTAGAAGCGTCGGTGAGAACACGTGTGGTTTCTTGGAAAGAAGCGGCAGAGATAAAGGACTCTGTCTCAAGAGACGCCTTAGTAATACCGAGGAGCACGGGTTCACCTTCAGCAGGCATACCACCAGCATCTTCAATGTGATCATTGGCGCTCATGAACGTGAAGCGGTCAACTTGCTCACCCCAGAAGAAATCAGAGTCACCTGGATCAGTGATACGGATCTTTTTGAGCATTTGCGAAATGATCACCTCAATGTGCTTATCATTAATGGAAACACCTTGGAGACGGTAAACCTTCTGAATCTCAGCGATCAGGTAATCCTGAACAGCTGAGGGTCCGAGAATATCGAGCACTTCGTGCGGATCTGCGCCACCCTCAGTGAGGTGCTGACCACGATGAACCAAATCACCGACCTGAACAGTTAGATGCTTACCGTGCGGGATCAGATGCGCTTCTTCTTGATCTGTTTCCGGATCAGTCACAAGGAGCTTCTTCTTGCCGCGAACAGTGCCATCAAGCGAAACGATACCGTCGATCTTAGCCATTTCTGCAGCTTCCTTCGGGCGGCGTGCTTCGAAGAGCTCAGCAACACGCGGCAGACCTCCGGTAATATCCTGCGTTTTGGACGCCTGACGTGGTGTCTTCGCAAGCATGGTGCCCGGTGCGATCTCGTCGTCTTCATTGACGGAGAGCTGCGCACCAGTCGGAATCGCATAGGTAGCGATCACCTTGCCGGCGTCGTCGATGATCTCGACTTGCGGGTTCAGATCTTCTTTATGCTCGATCACGACAGTCGCAATACGGCCAGTGGACTCGTCAAGCTCACGCTTCACGGTGACCCCAGGTATCATTTCATGGAAGCCGATACGACCAGCCTTCTCAGAGAGAATTGGAATATTGTGCGGATCCCACATAGCGAGGATGTCGCCCTTCTTAATCGAACCACCATCAGCAACAGTTAGAACCGAACCAACAACGATCTTGTAAACTTCGATTTCGCGCTCGTCTTCATCAAGAATCTGGACGGAGCCAGTCTTGTTGAGGACAATGTTTGCACCATCAGCAGTCTGCACGATGCGGAGACCACGGTATTTAACCTTACCACCGACGCGAATCTTGATTTCAGGATTCTTGAGTACACCACTCGCGATACCACCGATGTGGAATGTTCGCATGGTCAGCTGTGTGCCAGGCTCACCAATCGACTGAGCGGCGATGATACCCACTGCAGAACCACGTTCAACCATGGCGTTAGTCGCTGGGTTGATGCCGTATTCGAGTGCAGTGATGCCGACCTTTTTACGAGTAGTGAGTGAAGAAAGAACCTTTACCCGCTCGATTCCCAGATCTTCGATCTGCTTAGCAACTGCCTCGGTGATGAGCTCACCGTTCTTGACGAGGATCTCATCAGGGCTTAGCGGGTTCTTGATATCGTTCGATGAGCAACGCCCTTCGATACGATCATACAGGCTGACAATTTCGTCGTCACCTTCGTAGATCGCATGCTTCCAAACACCGTCACGATTGCCATCATCATATTCTTCGATGATGCAGTCCATGGCCACGTCACAGAGTTTACGAGTGAGGTAACCAGCATCCGCGGTTTTGAGAGCGGTATCAGCTAGCCCCTTTCGAGCACCGTGAGTGGAGATGAAGTATTCGAGGACGGATAAACCTTCACGGAAAGACGAGAGAATCGGACGTTCGATAATCTCACCAGATGGCTTGGCCATCAAACCACGAGTTCCGCATAACTGACGAACCTGTTGTTTGTTACCACGAGCACCCGAATCCATCATCAAGTAAACTGGATTCACGGAGTCCTTACCGCCATTACTCTTCAATTCCTCGAATACAGCTTTGGCGATTTCATCTGTGCAACCTGTCCAGATATCAATGATCTTATTGTAACGCTCACCTTCGGTGATGATACCCTTGCCATACTGACCTTCGACTTCGTCGATACGCTTACGAGAAGCAGCAACGATCGCAGGTTTGCTCGGCGGAATGATCATGTCATCAATACCAATCGAGACACCCGCACGAGTCGCAACCTTGAAGCCAACATCCTTTAGAGTGTCAAGCGTCTCAACTGTGCGAACGCGGCCGACAGTCTTGTAAGTCTGAAGAATCAGATCACCCAACTTGCTCTTCGGCACTGGGAAGTTGATGAATCCAAGCTCGTTTGGCCAGATAGTATTGAAGATCACACGACCAATGGTGGTGCGAATAATCTTCTTAGTGGTGTTACCGTAAGGTGTATCTTCACAACCAAAGTCAGGGTTGACGTAGTTGATCCAATCGTGGTCCTTAAACGCACCATCAGCAACAGCTGTTTCCACTTCGTCAGCGTTGACAAGCATCGGCAAGCGCTCGCCCTCAACTGGCTTGACCGGGGGGTCAAGTGTGAGGAAGTAAGAACCTAAGACGATGTCCTGCGAAGGAGTCAAAATCGGCTTACCACTGGATGGTGAGAAGATATTGTGCGTCGCCATCATGAGAGTCTTCGCTTCCATGACTGATTCGAGTGATAGAGGCACGTGAACCGCCATTTGGTCACCATCGAAGTCAGCATTATAAGCGGTGCAAACGAGCGGATGGACACGGATCGCATTACCTTCAATCAACACGGGCTCGAAGGCCTGAATGGAAAGGCGGTGCAAAGTAGGCGCACGATTCAACAGAACCGGGTGGCCCTTGGTGACTTCTTCAAGAATATCCCAAACTTCTGGAGACTGCTTCTCGATCATCTTACGCGCACCACGAACGGTGTGCACGAAGCCGAGTTCTTTTAGGCGGCGGATAATAAATGGCTCGAAAAGAACCAGTGCCATCTTCTTAGGAAGACCACACTGGCTGAGCTTGAGCGTAGGACCAGAAACAATCACCGAACGACCGGAGTAATCAACGCGCTTACCGAGAAGATTCTGACGGAAGCGACCTTGCTTACCTTTAAGCATGTCGGAGAGTGACTTTAGAGGACGGTTACCCGCACCTGTGACTGCACGACCGTGACGACCATTATCGAACAGCGCGTCCACAGCTTCCTGCAGCATACGCTTCTCATTATTAATAATCACGTCCGGAGTCTTCAGTTGAAGCAGGTTCTTTAGACGATTATTACGGTTGATCACACGACGATAAAGGTCGTTCAAATCGGATGTCGCGAAACGGCCACCTTCAAGTGGCACCAAAGGACGAAGATCTGGTGGAATGACAGGCAGCACTTCGAGAACCATCCACTCTGGACGCGTGCCAGACTCCATGAAGCCTTGAATTGTCTTTAGGCGCTTGGAGAGCTTCTTCTTGATCTGCTTGGAACGAGTCGCGTGCATTTGCTCGTGGAGCTCTGCAACTGTGGACTCGAGTTCAACACGTGCCAGCGCATCGCGCACACCTGCCGCACCCATACGGGCAACGAATGAATCTTCACCATACTCGTCTTGAGCTTGGAGATACTCCTGCTCAGTGAGGAGTTGACGCTCTTCGAGTGGAGTCTTGCCTGGATCGATCACGAGGTAGTTCTCGTAATAGATGACACGCTCAAGATTACGCGCAGTAATGTCGAGGAGAAGACCCAGACGACTCGGCATGCTCTTTAAAAACCAGATGTGAGAGACAGGAACGGCGAGTTCGATATGGCCCATGCGGTCGCGACGAACACGAGACACGGTCACCTCGACACCACAACGGTCGCAGATCACACCCTTATATTTGATACGCTTGTATTTACCACAAGCGCACTCGTAGTCACGCACAGGGCCGAAGATCCGCTGGCAGAAAAGACCACCAGGCTCCGGTTTGAATGTGCGGTAATTGATCGTCTCGGGATTCTTCACCTCACCGCGGGACCATTCACGAATGGCCTCAGGGGAAGCGACAGAAATGCCGACTTGGTCGAAGGACTTGGTGGCTTCATAGCCAAGAATGTCGCGTGCTACTTCAGTGCTCATTAATAAAAACCTTTTTTGAAATTTGCGTTTAAACGATACTCTTAGCAGGAAGCGTCAAGTACAGTGCTGGATGCGAACTTACCTTCGGAGCTGAGACGAACGTCAAGACAGAGACTCTGAATTTCCTTCATCAAAACGTTGAACGATTGAGGCGTGCCTGCATGCAAGCTATTGTCACCCTTTACAAGTGACTCATAGATGCGTGTTCGGCCTGCAACATCATCGGATTTAACAGTGAGGAGCTCCTGCAATGTATATGCAGCGCCGTAGGCCTCAAGTGCCCAAACTTCCATCTCCCCGAAACGCTGACCACCATACTGCGCCTTACCACCGAGCGGCTGCTGGGTAATAAGAGAGTAAGGACCCACCGCACGAGCGTGAATCTTAGATGACACGAGGTGATTGAGCTTCAACATATACATGTATCCAACCACAACCTCTTGGGCTAGCGGCTCACCAGTCTGACCGTCAAAGAGCACGCTCTTGCCAGTCGTCGGTAGGCCTGCCTCATCGAGATACTCACGAACCCGAGATTCACTAATACCGTCGAACACTGGAGTCGCCACCTTAATGCCGAGCTTCTTACAAGCCCAACCGAGGTGCGTCTCCAGGACCTGTCCAACATTCATTCGGGAAGGTACTCCAAGTGGGTTCAAGCAAATCTCGACTGGAGTACCGTCTGGTAGGTGCGGCATGTCTTCTTCAGGAACAACCTTGGCGACAACACCCTTATTACCGTGACGGCCAGCCATCTTATCGCCGACCTGCATCTTACATTTCTTAGCGATGTAGACCTTTACGCTCTTAACAACACCTTGATCTGCATCTTCACCAGACTCAACACCTGAGATCTTTCGCTCACGGTCGTAGTCGAGCTCGTCGAACTTACCTTGGTAGTTGCTCACGATCTCCATGATCTTGATCTTCACGGGTGAAGGATCGATCTCGATATGCTTGGAGACGGCTGCAAGACGACGCAGGAGTGTCTTCGTAATCTTACGGTTCGCAGGGATGATGATTTCGTCTGTGTCACCATTCTTGACGTCGAGAGGAATCTTTTCACCCAAGAGGATGTTCGAAAGCGCTTCAGTCAGATCTTCACGGAGCTTATCACTCTGCGAACGATACTCTTCGTTGATCTTCTTTACCTGACGACGACGATCGGAAGCGGAAAGTTCTTCTGGCTCACCATCAACACGGGCCGAAACCTTGATATCCATGATGATACCACGTACACCTGATGGCACGACCAGTGAAGAGTCCTTCACGTCAGCTGCCTTCTCACCGAAAATCGCACGCAGAAGTTTTTCTTCCGGAGCGAGCTCTGTCTCAGACTTTGGAGTGATCTTACCGACGAGGATATCGCCAGGCTTCACTTCCGCACCAACACGAATGACACCATCGTGGTTGAGGTCCTTAAGAGCCTCTTCACCCACATTAGGAATGTCGCGTGTAATTTCTTCAGGTCCAAGCTTCGTATCACGAGCAGTTACTTCGAACTCGTCCACGTGGATCGATGTAAAGATGTCGTCCTTAACGATTTTCTCGGAGATTAGAATCGCATCCTCGAAGTTGTAACCATTCCATGGCATGAAGGCCACGAGAATGTTACGGCCGATTGCGAGCTCACCGTCGTCAGTGGACGCACCGTCCGCGATCACGTCGCCTTTCTTGACGGGCTGCCCCTTAGCGACGATTGGCTTCTGATTGAAGCAAGTGCCTGCATTCGAGCGCATGAACTTACGGAGATTGTAAACAAAGATGCCCTTCTTCGCGTCTGTACCCAACTCCTTCATTTTCGGAATTTCGCCATCCGAAGTCAGTACTATGTGATTGGCGTCAACTGAAGCAATAATCCCGTCGATGTCTGCGATTTCGACTGTCTTCGAGTCAATCGCAACACGGCTCTCAATACCGGTGCCAACAAATGGCGCCTCTGATTGAAGCAATGGTACACCTTGACGTTGCATATTCGACCCCATCAGCGCGCGATTCGCATCATCATGCTCGAGGAATGGTATAATGCCCGCAGCAACCGAGATCAGCTGCTTTGGCGATACGTCCATGTAGTTCACGTCTTTGCCTTCAACCTCAAGCACTTCATCACGTTTACGACATGTGACGCGGCCAATCAGATTGCTCTTATCGTCGAGTTCGGAATTCGCCTGCGCAATCATGTGCGGCTCTTCTTGGTCAGCGTTCAAGTATTCGACTTCATCCGTTACATGACCATCCACAACCTTACGGTATGGAGTCTCAATGAAACCAAATTCATTGATGGTGGAGTAAAGTGAAAGCGAGTTAATCAGACCAATGTTCGGTCCTTCCGGAGTTTCAATCGGGCAAATACGACCGTAGTGAGACGGGTGAACGTCACGCACTTCGAAACCGGCACGCTCACGATTCAATCCACCGGGCCCGAGAGCGGACAGACGGCGCTTGTGTGTGAGCTCAGCAAGCGGATTAATTTGGTCCATGAACTGTGAGAGCTGGCTTCGCGCGAAGAAATCGCGAATGACAGTGCTCAAAGCCTTTGGGTTAATCAGCTTCTGTGGAGAAATCGAGTCAACGCTTTGATCGTAAAGCGTCATACGCTCCTTAACGAGCCGCTCTGTGCGAGCCAAACCGACGCGGCATTGGTTCGCAAGAAGCTCACCAACTGTACGTACACGTCGGCTACCCAAGTGATCGATGTCATCGAGCA
The DNA here is from genome assembly GCA_029252625.1 of Opitutia bacterium. Classification (GTDB taxonomy): domain Bacteria; phylum Verrucomicrobiota; class Verrucomicrobiia; order Opitutales; family Coraliomargaritaceae; genus Lentimonas. The sequence continues at coordinate 58,137 of JAQXBA010000021.1, forward strand.
CACCGTCACCACGCTTGAGGCGAGTGAGATACTTGGTCGCTTCGACGACATCTTCTGCGCTGATCACGCGGAAGTCCAGATCGGTGTCCATTGCAAGCTTCTGATTAAGCTTGTAACGACCGACACGACCCAAGTCATAACGACGTGGATCTTGGAATAAGCGCTTGAGCAGTGCCTTGGCATTTGCAGTTGTGGGGGGCTCACCCGGACGAAGACGCTTGTAGATATCCTTAAGCGCTTCTTCTTCGTTTTGGGTAGGGTCCTTTTTAAGGCAGCGAATGACAGCACCATCATCCACAGTGGTATCAATCGTAGTGACCTTTTTTAGGCCAGCCTTTGAAAACGATCGGACAATCGTCTTTGTCAGCGGTTCGAACGCACGTGCAAGCACAACGCCCTTGTCCGCATCAACGATGTCTTCGGTGAGTACGAGGTTGGAAACAGAGTCGCGCTTTAATGCAGCAGCGACAGTGATTTCTTCCAACTCGTAGAAAAGATTCAGGATATCTGCATCGGAACTGTAACCCATCGCACGCAGGAGCGTAGTCAGCAGGAACTTACGCCGACGACGACGACGGTCCAGGTAAACATAGAGAAGATCGTTCTGATCGAACTGGACTTCGAGCCATGTGCCACGGTCTGGAATAATACGGAAAGCATGCAGCACCTTGCCGCTGGTGTGCACGCTTTCTTCGAAAGCGATACCAGGCGAGCGGTGAAGCTGGCTAACAATAACACGTTCGGCACCATTAATGATGAAAGATCCGCGCTCAGATATCATAGGGACTTCGCCCATGTAGATCTCTTCGTCCTTGATGTGGTCTTCTTCGCGAAGACGAAGCTTCACATACAATGAAACAGAGTAAGTAACACCCTCGCGGATCGCTTCTATCTCAGTTTCGCGAGGTGGCGTAACAGTGTAACTGACATATTCGAGATGGCAGCGACTGTCATAACTCTCAATGGGGAACACCTCGGAAAATACGGCTTCGAGGCCCACCTGTTTACGTTGCGTAGGAGCCAGATCCATTTGGAGGAATTCCGTGAAGGAATCGATCTGATTTTCAATCAGATTGGGTGGCTGGATAACTTCCTTGAGCTTACCGAAATTAATGCGTTTTGACATAGAGCGGATGTCCGATGACGGTTAAAAAAGAGTGTGTGACTGACAGGGACCGATCTGGGATCGGCTAAAAGACAAAAACAGTTAGGCGAGGCTCACCTGATTGGGTGAGCTCACCTAACTGTGAAAAATGTGGGCTATTGAATATAAGCTTGGGTAAGTATCCGATTACTTCAATTCAACCTTAGCACCTGCTGCTTCGAGCTTCTTCTTGATTTCTTCAGCTTCGTCCTTAGAGGCACCTTCCTTGACAGGCTTAGGTGCACCTTCTACGAGGTCTTTAGCTTCCTTTAGACCGAGGCCTGTGATAGCGCGAACTTCCTTAATGGAAGCGATCTTGTTGTCACCAGGAGCTACGAAGATGACGTCAAATTCGTCTTTTTCTTCAACCGCTTCAGCAGCAGCAGCACCGCCAGCGGCAGCAACAGCGACAGGAGCAGCAGCGCTTACGCCCCACTTCTCTTCCAGTGTTTTAACGAGATCTGCCACTTCGAGCACTGTCTGTGCGGAGAGGAAATCGATTACTTGTTCTTTTGTGATATCTGCCATGATGTTATACCTTTCAAATGGTTAGCATCCCAAGTGTTGGGACATTTAAGAGGGGAATTCCTCCTAACCGGATTATTTTGGTTATTTAAGGCCGCCCACCCGGGGGATGAACGACCAAAATTTGATTTGAGAACTACTCGGCGTCTTTTTCGGCCTTGGCCTGGAGGGCGAAGAGTAGGTTTTGCGGAACAGCGTTGAGAACGCGGACAAATCCGGTCGCAGGCTGTGAAAGAAGTCCAAGGAGTTGACTGCGAAGCGCTTCGAGGCCCGGAAGTTTCGCCAAGATCGCGATCTCTTCCTTAGTCAGTGGCTTCTCGTTAAGGATGCCGGCCTTAACGTCGACTTTTTCCTTTTTCTTGAAGAACGCACCGATTGTCTTAGCGACTCCGGATGGGTTGTCACCACCGACGATGATCGCAGTTTGACCAGTCAAGTGCTCACTGAGATCAGGGAGGTCCTTAGCTGCGGCTGCGACACCGAAAATGCTGTTTTTAACAACGTGGAATTCTGCGTTATGCTCAGAGAGGGAGGCACGCAATTCTGCGATTTCTTCCACTGTGATACGCTCGTAGTTAGCGAGGTAAACGTAATCAGACTTGTCGAGGTGTTGATTCACCTCTTGAACGAGATATTGTTTTTCTGGTCTCATGTGATGTCAGTCTCCCTTAGCTCTTGTTGTAAGATGCAGCGTCAACGCTGATCCCTGGGCTCATAGTCGAACTCAATGCGAGCGACTTGATGAACTTGCCAGTCGCACTTTGTGGGCGTGCTTCATTGAGAGCAGTGATAGCCGCCTCAGTATTGTCCACGATTTGCTCTGGAGTGAAGGAGCGCTTGCCCACCACGATAGCGACGTTTGCAGTCTTATCCATCTTGAACTCAACGCGACCAGCTTTCACCAGCTTGATGCCTTCAGCGATATCGTCTGTCACTGTGCCAGACTTTGGATTCGGCATGAGCCCACGGGGTCCAAGCACCCGAGCGACCTTACGGACGCTCTTCATGGCACTTGTTGTAGAAATCGCGACGTCGAAGTCTGTCCATCCGCCGGTTACCTTCTCGATAAGGTCATCGAAGCCGGCTTCGTCTGCGCCAGCTGCAAGAGCTTCTTCAGGATTTTCGGTGAATACGATAACACGAACAGTCTTACCGCTGCCGTGAGGAAGCTGCAGAGTGCCGCGCACCATCTGATCACTCTTGCGAGGATCGACCGTAAGATTTGCGTAGAGTTCAACAGTTTCGTCGAACTTCGCCTTCGGTAGTGTGTTTAGTAACGCAGACGCATCTGAGACCGAGTAGGTCTTTTCCAAGTCAACCATTTCGGCTGATTGGCGATAGCGCTTGCTTCCCTTGATTTGCTGGGTGGCCATAGTATTTATCTTTAGTGGTTAAAAAATTATCCCGCGACCTCAAGTCCCATCGAACGAGCAGTGCCCGCGATGATCTTGATAGCAGCGTCCTCATCGGATGCATTCAGATCATTCTTTTTGATCTCGATGATTTCGAGGATTTGCTTGCGCGTGACGGTACCGACTTTGTCGCGATTCGGCACGCCCGATCCTTTTGCGATACCGGCAGCCTTCTTAAGAAGAACAGCTGCTGGTGGAGATTTTAGGATGAAACTGAAGGAGCGGTCGGCGTAGACTGTAATGACAACAGGGAGGATCATGCCCGCCTGGTCCTTAGTCTTCGCGTTATACTCCTTACAGAAGCCCATGATGTTTACACCCTGCGCACCGAGAGCTGGACCAACCGGAGGGGCTGGGTTAGCTGCACCTGCTGGCAGTTGTAAGCGAATTTGTCCTATTACTTTTTTAGACATGGCTGTTTAGCTTTCTTCTGTTCTCTGGACTTGCCAGTATTCAAGTTCAACAGGCGTGAATCGCCCGAAAATAGATACGGAAACCTTTAACTTGCCCTTGTCAGGGTCGATTTCCTCGATTTTACCAACTAGGTTCATAAATGGACCATCGTTGACCTTCACCATTTCACCGATCTCGTATTCGATCTTAGGTTTTTCTTTGCCTTCGGCTTCCTGGACTTGGTTGATAATGCGCTCGATCTCGCTCTTTTTAAGAGGATTTGGGCGATCACCACCAACGAAATTAATAACACCGTGGCCTTCACGAACGAAATACCAAGGCTTTTGCAACAAGTTGCCATCATCATCATACAAGCGCATATTAACGAAAATATAGCCTGGATAGAATTTACGCGTAATGGTCTTCTTCTTACCTTCTTTTACCTCCGTAACAGTCTCGGTAGGCATCAGGACTTCAAAAACATAGTCCTCCATCTCCTCGACGGCGATGAACTTGTCGAGGTATTTCTTAGCCTTGCCCTCTTGATTGGAGAGAGTTTGAACGGCGAACCAATTTGGGCCTGAAAATGAATTAGACATAATTACGTCTGGATCTTAAAAATTAAAGGTGCCTAGATTCTATATTGATTTGGCAAGGTACTACTGCACCCAAGAGGTTAGCAAATCGACACCATTCATGAGCGAAAAGTCAGTCAGCGCGATAAAGGAGCCCAAAATTGCAGTCGCGACAAGCACAACGATTGTCGAATCACGCAATTCAGTCTTGCTCGGCCAAGTAGCTTTTTTGAGCTCGGCCATCGTCTCCTTGTAGAAAAGGCGGATGCTTGTGAATGGATTTTTCATTTGATGTAAAAATGGCAGGAGAGGAGGGACTTGAACCCACAACTTACGGTTTTGGAGACCGTTGCTCTACCAATTGAACTACTCTCCTGTGGTTATTCAACTATAGTGCTGTTTAAGACAGTAAAGCCGAGAGCCCTCTTAGGGCCCTCGGCGGAAACTGGAATCAATCTAGCTTAGATTATTTAATGACTTCAGTCACACGTCCGGCACCGATGGTACGACCACCTTCGCGAATCGCGAAACGTTGCCCTACTTCCATCGCGATCTTCTTACCAAGATCAATAGTGACGGTAAGATTGTCGCCAGGCATCACCATCTCAACACCCTCTGGGCACTTGATGATACCAGTGACGTCGGCAGTGCCGAAGAAGAACTGTGGACGGTAGCCGTCGAAGAATGGTGTGTGACGACCGCCCTCTTCCTTAGTCAGGACATACAGCTCAGCAAGACCAGTCGTGTGCGGAGTGATTGAACCCGGCTTAGCGATCACGTGACCACGCTCGATAGACTCCTTATCAACACCACGAAGAAGGATACCAACATTGTCGCCTGCTTGACCTTGATCGAGCTGCTTGCGGAACATTTCAACACCTGTAACAGTTGTCTTCATTGTGTCACCAAGACCGACGATTTCGATTTCTTCGCCAACCTTAACAACACCACGCTCGATACGACCGGTAGCAACTGTGCCACGACCTGTGATCGAGAAAACGTCTTCAACAGACATAAGAAGTGGCTTGTCAGTTTCACGAAGAGGCTCAGCAACATCATTGTCGATCGCATCCATAAGCGCTGTGATCGCTTCAGCGCCACCAGGCTTACCTTCAAGAGCTGCAGTTGCAGAACCGCGTACGATTGTGATGTCATCACCTGGGTAGTCGTACTTAGAAAGGAGGTCACGGACTTCCATCTCGACGAGCTCAAGGAGCTCTTCGTCGTCAAGCAGGTCGACCTTATTTAGCCATACCACAATAGTTGGAACACCAATTTGCTGAGCAAGTAGGATGTGCTCGCGAGTCTGTGGCATCGGGCCATCAGAAGCAGAAACAACTAAGATTGCGCCGTCCATTTGGGCAGCACCTGTGATCATGTTCTTAACGAAGTCAGCGTGACCTGGGCAATCAACGTGCGCGTAGTGGCGTTTTTCTGTTTCGTACTCAACGTGCGCAACAGCAATTGTAACAGTCTTAGTTGCGTCACGAACAGTGCCACCCTTAGCGATATCCGCATAGGACTTGAACTCAGCCAGTCCCTTGTCTGCTTGAACCTTGAGGATCGCAGTCGTTGTAGTTGTTTTACCGTGGTCAATGTGGCCAATAGTGCCGACGTTGACGTGTGGTTTAGTTCTTTCGAATGTTTCCTTAGCCATGATTGATGTGATTTAGTGTTAAGAGATTGTGATTATATTATTACTGGAGCCCTCGAGCGGAATCGAACCGCCGACCTCATCCTTACCAAGGATGCGCTCTACCACTGAGCTACAAGGGCACATTAGCAAAGACTATGAAAAGAGCTATTTCACCTCCCACACGGACAGCGTGGAAAATGAAAGTCCGCGAAAATGCTCCCCCCTACTAGACCCGTCAACACTTAATTCAAAAAAAACGGCACTACTTTTAAGCCGCTTATCCACAGGTATTTCGCCTACCAAAAAGCCGCGAAAAACGGCTCATCAGTAGTTAGATCATCACAGTGATCAGGATTACAGACCGCCCACTCGGCAAATCCCTCAAAAAGCTTCGCCCCAAACCCGCAAAAACGCAGGGTTTATTGTGCAAGATCCCCGCAAACAGCATGCGCTACCATTTCCGCGCCTCGATTGCGGCAATCGCTGGCAGCAGCGCCAAGAGTGAGCTCATAAGAACCATCCCCTATAATTGGCAAGCCTCCTGCAACAATATCAAAACGATCCCACTCAAGCATTGCTGGTTCTGCTAGCACTGCATCAATAAAAATGCGACGTATTGGCTTTCACAGCCTCGTAGGTTCTCGACCAGGGGTTCAGGCAACATTTATGGTAAAATCAACAACCGTCTTCAGCCGAGCTACTGCCCCAATCCGAATGCAGCATGCACCACCCGAGTCGCCTCTTCTGCATCTTTTGGATCGATACCGACCGAGATCTTAATTTCCGAGGTGCTGACCAGCTGAATATTAATGCTCGCAACGGCGAGTGCATCAAAGAGCTTAGCAGCCACACCAGAGTGCGAGCGCATACCCACACCGACCACAGATACTTTAGCAATATCGTTGGCCTCAAACAGCTTGCCACTTGCTTCGTCTGGAAACGACTCAGTCACCACCTTCTCTGCACGATAGATATCATCGCGCGGCACAGTAAATGTCATGTTCGCCTTCCCATCGCGACCGATATTCTGCACGATCATGTCGACGCTAATATCTGCATCGGCCAAAGCCTTGAAAAGCTTGGCAGCTGTTCCGGGGCGATCCGGCAAATCGCTCGCAACGATCTTTGCCTGATTTTTATCAAGTGCGACACCGCTCACGACGACGTCTTCCATGGAGGCTGCTTCTTCTTTCACGATAGTTCCCGGGTTGTTGTTAAAACTGGAGCGGACTTCAAATATGACATTATATTTTTGCGCAAACTCGACGGCGCGGTTTTGCATGACCTTCGAACCGCTGCTGGCGAGTTCAAGCATTTCTTCGTAGGAGATCTCGTCGAGCTTCGACGCACTCGCCACGAGCCGCGGGTCTGCAGTATACACACCGTCTACATCGGTGCAGATTTGGCAAAGGTCTGCATTCAGCGCCGCAGCAATCGCAATCGCACTCAGATCGGAACCGCCCCGACCAAGCGTAGTGATCTGTCCATCCGGCGAATGGCCCTGAAAGCCCGCGAGGATGACGACCTTGCCTGCATCGAGCTGAGCTTGAATGTCGCCACCGGAAATACTGGTGATGCGCGCACGCGTGTGAGCAGGGTCCGTCAAAATACCTGCCTGCGCTCCAGTGCGAGAAACTGCTGGCACACCTAAGGCATGCAGCGCCATCGCAGTCAGAGCGATGGTCTCCTGTTCACCTACGGTGAGCAGCATATCCATCTCACGCTCGTCCGGAGTCGGGTTGAGCGCCTTCGCACGCGCGATCAAATCGTTCGTCACACCCGAGCGAGCCGACACCACGACAATCACTTGATTGTCAGCATCACGTGTTTCCTTAACCCGACGGGCGACATTCTTAATGCGATCGACATCGCCGACTGATGTGCCGCCATATTTTTGAACGATGAGTGCCATTTTTTTAAAAGCTAAAAATCTGAAAGTAAAAAGAGAAGCAGAGAACTGAAGCGAATACTAGGTATGGCAAGTTTCAAGACCAGACTTTCATTAAGCAAAGAGCCTGTCCCTCAAAAGCAGCTGCCTCGATCGATTTACAGTGAGACCTGATCAACTGCAACTAATTGCTCTGATCTGCCGTGACCTTTGGTCTGATTGAAACCATTCATCTTAACCGCAGCCCACGCTGCATACTTTGGAACTTATCCAACAGCTTGCTTGAAGTCGCATACAGAGCCATTTCATTATCGTCCGCATCGAGGATGAATAACGACTCTCGCCTGGCTATTGCCAGACTTACTGTGATGCTTATAGCCATACTAGGATTTGTATTCATATTCAGTGCGCGTCATCGCTTTCGACACGCTGGTTTTCATTGGCTCGGGCACAAACAGAGGCTCATCAATATAAAGTTCGCCCTCATCGGCTTGGCAAAACCTTGATTATCCGTCCACTCAGTCAATAATCGGACTAATATACCATCACACAATCCCCGCCCTAACTAGGTTCGAATATACGAAAACTGACTGGTGCCTCGACGACCACAGACTCAGCGGTTAAGTGCGCCTTTGCAGCCGCCACTGCGGCCTCATCGCTTACATGCGTTGTCAACATAATCAAAGCCGTGCCATCTGGCAATTCCTGCTGATTAACCGTCGCAAAACTGATATGGTGCGTGGCCAGAATATTTGAAATTTTCGCTAGTACGCCTTCTTCGTCTTCCACATGAATGCGAAAATAGTAGCGTCCTGCCAGTGCAGCGGGGTTTGCAAGCTCCAGCCCATCAGCCAACTGCTGGTACACTTGCTCGTCTTCTTCAGAAATCACCGGTTTCGGGGCGCCCTGGAGCATAAAGACGGCATCGGCAATATCACTAATTACTGAGCTGGAAGTCGCATCCTGCCCTGCACCGCGACCAATCAATACCGTCGTGCCAACCACGTCACCCGTCACGCTGACACCATTATAAACCTCATCAACGCCGGCAATCACTTCGCCCTTGGCAATCAGCGCAGGATGTAGCCGTACGGATAGTTTATTCGCCTCAAAGTCGCGAGCAATCACGGCCAGCAATTTAATCTTATAGCCCAGTTGCCCAGCGATCGCAATGTCGTCTCCAGAAATATCACGAATACCTTCACAAATAATCTCATCGAGCTTCACCCATTTACCATGCGCGAGATATGCGAGGATCACCGCCTTGTGCGCGGCATCGATGCCATCGAGGTCGAGCGCCTCATCCGCTTCAACATATCCCAGTTGTCGTGCATCGCCAAGTGTCGCCTCAAAACTTAGCCCCTCTCGCTCCATGCGTGTGAGGATGTAATTCGAGGTCCCGTTGAGAATACCGAAGATCAGCTTAAAACGATTCGCCACCAAGGCCTCACGGATCGTCTTAATGATCGGAATGCCACCTGCAACCGATGCCTCATAAAAATAGTGGCCGCCATTCTCATGTGCGATTTTGAACAACTCTTCGCCGTGCTCGCAAACCAGTGCCTTATTCGCAGTCACCACGACCTTGCCCTGCTTGAGCGCACGGCGAGTCAGCTCGAGCGCCTCTCCAGTACCACCCATCATCTCACAAACGATATCGACCTCTGGATTGTCCACCACGCGCGACGGATCATCCGAGTAACACTCTGCGGGCACAGCGACCTCGCGCTTGGTCGAAAGGTTCTTCACCGCCACTTGAGTGATGTCGAGTTGGGCACCGAGGCGAAACTCCAGTGCTTGTCGGTTCTTCTCGATATTTTTCCAGACACCTTGGCCGACGACGCCGAAACCAAGAAGACCGATGCGAATGATGCGTTTTTGAGACATACTAAGAGTGAGGGTGAGGGTGAGAGTGAGAGTGACGAAGCGCGAATAGCGCGGAGAACAGTGAGCACGCGAGCCGTGCGGCTCGAAACGATCCAGACAATATGAGGCCTGATAAGTTTCAAGGCCAGAGTTCGCTCGTGAAACAGACATTCCTGTCTGTCCTAGAAATTAGAATAGGCAGAAATGTCTGTATCATACTTCAGCCCAAACGACCGTAACAGCTATTTCTTAAAGCTATTCTCGGTGCCTTGAAACATACGGACGATATTCGAGCGGTGACGCACCACAATTAATACACTCAGCACCAGACCTAGAGTGAACCGAGGGTCGCCCGCGCCATAGAGCACATAAGCACTCACCGCCAAACTCACAGCAAATAACATCGATGCGACCGCGACCAAGCGCGTCGTAAAAAAGATGGCCGCCCATATCGCGACGCCGATCAGCAACACGATCGGCATAATAGCAAGCAATCCACCCATCGTGGTGGCGACACCCTTGCCGCCTTTAAATTTGAGAAAGGCCGAAAAGCTGTGCCCTATAATAGACGCGATCAGCCCGATGATGCCAAGCTTCAAGCCTGCATCGCTCATCCACAGCAACGGCCAAGCTGCCGCCGCGAAGCCCTTGAGCGCATCACAGGCAAACACGATGTTGCCATATTTCGAGCCGAGCGCGCGCGTCACATTCGTAGCACCGGGGTTGCCACTGCCATACTTCAAAATGTCGACGCCCTGACTGCGGGCGACGATCACGGCAAAACTGATAGCGCCGAGCAAATAGCCAACGACGGAAACAAGGAGGATGTTGAGACTACTCATATTTGAAATTAGAGGTTAAAAATCGCAGGGTAAGCCCGTGGCTCTGAATCGCGGGATAAACCCGTTCGCTACAAATTCGTAGCGACTGGCTTTACGCCAGGATCTTAAATTCGGAGTTGAAAGAGACTACATAAAAAAGCCGCAGAGGGCGCAATGGCAACAGAGAATCAATCCCTGCGTCCGGCGCGCACTCTGCGGCTTGTAAAATATAATACCTTAGAGACGGATCACACGATATTTATCGATCGCGGCATGTTCCGCGATCTTCTTAGTCGCGGCCTCAGACGGAGCACTATCCAACTCAAAGACACTGACTGCGAAGCCCTCGCCCTGATCGCGACTGAGCGACATATTGGCAATATTCACATTGTCCTCGCCGAGTGTCACCCCGATGAAACCGACGATGCCAGGAACATCCTTGTTCTTCAACACGAGCAGTGTCGCATCAGTATTGACCTCGACGCTGTGGCCGTCGATCGCGACGATGCGCGGGCTCTGGTTTTTACCTACCAATGTACCACCAATCGTGCGCGTCTTGCCGCTCTTGCTGGTGACTTGAACTTCGACGAGTTCAGTAAACTCAGCGTGCGCAGAGCTCTTCACTTGCTCCGTCTCGATGCCAAGCCGTGCGATTTTCTTCGGTGCATTGACGTCGTTGACGTTATCGGAAATTTCGCGCAGGTAACCGCGTTGGATTGCGTAGCTGAGCGGCAAAGTGTCGAGCTCGGTGATCTTACCGAAGTAGCGGATCGTGATTTTCTCGACGCCCTCAGGCGCGAGCTGCTGAGAAAATGTGCCGAGCTTCTCACCAAGCGTCAGGTAAGGCGCTATCTGCTCCAGCGCCTTCGGATCGAGCGACGGCATGTTGAGCGCATTACGCACCATCTCACCCTTAAGGGCCTCGATCATTTGCTTGGCCACGTCGATACCGACGTTCTCCTGAGCTTCTTGAGTGGAAGCACCGAGGTGCGGCGTGAGCACTAAATTGTCGATTTGACGTAGCGGGCTATCTGCAGCGGGTGGCTCGTCTTCGTAAACGTCAAGACCAGCAGCTGCCACTTTGCCTGAATTCATCGCTTCGATCAGCGCAGTCTCGTCGATGATACCACCACGTGCGCAGTTAAACACGCGCACCCCATCCTTCATACGACCAAACGCATCGGCATTGAGCATGTGCTTGGTATCTGCAGTCAGCGGCATGTGCACCGTTATGTAGTCGGCATTCTCGATCACTTCGTCGAGCGTCGAAAGTCTTACGCCCAGCGTATTTGCGCGGGACTCAGTCAAATAAGGGTCGTAGCCCAACACAGTCATATTGAAGGCCTGTGCTCGCTTCGCGACTTCTGCGCCGATGCGGCCCATTCCGAGCACACCAAGCGTCTTGCCGTTTAACTCGGAACCAGTGTAAAGCTTACGGTCCCAGCGACCCGCCGTCATACTAGCAGCCGCCTGCACGATCGGACGAGTACCAGCGAGCATGTGCGTGAATGTAAGCTCCGCAGTGGCCAGCGTGTTGCCCGTCGGCGTGTTCATGACGATCACACCCGCGTCAGTGGCTGCTTCGATGTCGATATTGTCGACACCGACACCCGCACGACCGACAACCTTAAGCTTCGGCGCAGCAGCGACTACCTCCGCAGTCACGCGTGTGTCAGAGCGCAATGCAATTGCATCGACATCCTTAACGATTTTAAGGAGCTCCTCAGGAGTGGATCCATAAGCCTCGATTACTTCAAAACCTTCTTCAGATTTGAACAAATCAACACCAATGGGAGAAATACGGTCTGCGACTAGAATTTTCATAGAAAGCCGAGCAGTAAATTTCACCGCCACCGAATTGCAACGAAAAGAAGCACTCTGGCGCATCTTCTTTTTAGCTAAACCGATTGCAGCGTCATTTAACTGCCACATATTTCCGAATGAATCCGCCAACAACATCTGCGAATCGGTGCGCATATTAAGATTCGAATACCAAAGCAATCGCGCTCAATTAAAGTCACTAAAAGTCCCAATTCACGTTGCCAGAGCCCCTTTAATGCTTAACATTTGAGTTAGTTATGAGTCGCAGACGAAAGCCAATTCTTTATGTAAAAGCCGACTGCCCATGGTGCCGAGAAGCACTCTCCTTCTTTAACTCTCAAGGCGTCGACTTAGATCTACGCGACGTGAACGAAAATGCAAAAGATATGGACGCGATGGTCGCCATCAGCGGCCAGACTAATGCACCGACCTTTGAATATGGCGATTTCGTCGTAGCGGACTTTTCGGTCGATGAATTTCTCGCCGAACTCAACGAGTTCCCTGAAGTCCGGCATCACCTAGGCATCAGCGACAGCGAGAACTAGCCACCAGAGCGCCACACCAGAGAACGCTCGACAGAGAAAGGTAAATACACAGCGCCTACGACTCCCTGACAGTGAAACAGACATTGCGGCCTGTCCCAGCAGTGTCAGCACCCGAGAATCATCCAACATAACAGGTAGCAATGCCTATATCATCCAGGCAATTGTGAAAGAGGGGCCCAGAGCAGTCGCTTTCTTCTTTAGGTTCATCGTCGACTAATGGGTAAAGAAGGAAGGGCCACTCGCTCTTCTTTACTTTCACACTGGATCAATGTGGGCGAGTCGCCCACATTTTTATCGGCCATCTCAAGAGACTGTCCCTAAAAGCACACTTGCAATCTTAATGAACCGAAAAGATCAAACGATGCATACTAAGCAAAAACCGAATGAGTGCCGGCGAGCACCGGAAGGTCCTCGGCTCCAAGCAAGCGATTAGAATTGCCCCCTTCAAGCATAACGACACCTTTACTGGCGTTTCATGAAGTCACTTATATATACCAACGAATTCCCTCCCCACATTTACGGCGGCGCTGGCGTCCATGTGGAATACCTCACCCGTGAACTGGCGAAGTTTATCGACGTCGATGTGCGTTGCTTCGGCGATCAAGACGTCGCAGAGCAAACGCTAACCGCGAAAGGCTACCAAGTTGACAAGAGCGGATACACCTGCCCAGAAAAATTGCACAGTGTGTTCGCCTGCCTCCAGCAAGGCCTCGACTTTAACACGGATGGCAACAATGCCGACATCGTGCACTGCCACACTTGGTATACGCACATGGCCGGTATCCTCACCAAGCTCAACTACGGCATACCGCTCGTGGTGACCGCGCACTCGCTAGAGCCGCTGCGCCCATGGAAACGCGAGCAGCTGGGCGGTGGCTATGACTGCAGCCGCTGGGTCGAAAAGACCGCTATCGAAATGGCCGACGCCGTCGTCTGTGTATCCGAAGGCACCAAGGCCGACGTGATGCAACACTTCAACGTCGATCCTGAGAAGCTCCACATTATTTACAACGGCATCGACCCTGACGAATACTATAAGCAGGACGCGAGCGAAGCACTCGAACGCTTCGGTATCGATAAAGAACAGCCCTACGTGCTGTTTGTCGGTCGTATTACCCGCCAAAAGGGCATCATTCACCTCGTCGAAGCGATCAAGCATATGCACCCCGGCTACCAGATCGTGCTCTGTGCCGGCGCACCCGACACGCCAGAGATCGCCGCAGAAATGAAAACTGCCGTAGAAAGCGCCAAGCAAGAGCGCGACGGCATCTTCTGGATCGATGAAATGGTAGACAAACCCACCGTCATCAAACTCTACGGCGGCGCTGCCGTCTTTTGCTGCCCATCCGTTTACGAGCCTTTCGGTATTATCAATCTCGAGGCCATGGCCTGCGAGACACCGGTGGTCGGCTCAGCTGTCGGCGGGATCCCCGAAGTGGTCGTGCATGATGAGACTGGCTACCTCGTGCCACTCGCACAGAGCCATGAGAGCCCGTTCAGCCCGCTCAACCCCGAAGCCTTTGCCAAGGATCTAGCCCACCAAGTCAATCGACTGATGGAAAACCCAGAGCGCCGCGAAGCATTGGGCAAGGCTGGCCGCCAACGTGCGATCGAGCACTTCAGCTGGACTTCCATCGCCCAACAAACGCAGGCGCTCTACCAAAACCTGATCGAGCAGAACTAACCACTTCCTCATCCTTCACTTTTCACTTCTCTCACTTTATAATGAGCTTGCTTAAAAAATTTAAAGGGCGCAATCGCGTCATTATCGATACCCTAACCCCTGCTCTAGAAGCAGAGAAATATCCACTCAAACGGGTCATCGGCGACGCCCAAGAGTTCCGCGTACATGCCTTTACTGATAGCCACGACATCATTACTGTCGATTTCTGTCATCGCCGTAGAGGCGCCAAGGAATGGGTCAGGAATACAATGCACGAAGCCGGCAACGACGAGTGGACCTACAATCTACAACCATGGGAAATCGGGCTGTATGAATATTGTGTGATGTCAGCCGTCGACCACTTCGGCTCATGGCGACACGGCTTCGCCCGCAAGCTCGAGGACGGCCAATCAGCCGACGTCGAGTTAGCCATTGGCGGCGACATCGTGCTCGATGCGGCCAAGCGCGCCAAGGGCGACGACAAGATCCGCCTTAAAGAATTTGGCAACACCCTCAAGAATTCCGATCGCATCGACCGTGAGCGAATCGACGCTGCGCACAGTGAAGAACTTCGCGGGCTCGTTTCCCGTTGCTTCGACGCCAAACTTGCCACTCAGTCGCCAATCCACCTGCTCATGGTAGAGCGCAAGTTAGCAGTTTTCAGCACCTGGTATGAATACTTTCCCCGCTCGTGCGGACCAGATACCGAAACCCACGGCACCTTTGAGGACGCGAAAAGCCGTCTGCTCGAAATCGATCGAATGGGCTTTAATATCGTCTACTTCCCGCCGATCCATCCAATCGGCCAAGCCTTCCGCAAGGGCAAGAATAACTCACTCACTCCAACAGACAGCGACGTTGGCAGCCCTTGGGCAATCGGCGCAAAATCCGGCGGGCACAAAGACATCTTGGCCGAACTCGGCACTCTGGATGATTTTAAATCATTTATTGCTGCCGCCGCAGATTACAAAATCGAAGTCGCAATGGACATCGCCTTCCAATGCTCCCCCGAACACCCGTGGGTCAAACAACACCCGCAATGGTTTAAGTGGCGCCCCGATGGCACCTGCCAATACGCAGAGAACCCGCCTAAGAAATATCAAGACATCGTGCCGATCAATTTCGAGAGCGACGATTGGGAAAACCTCTGGTTAGAATTAAAGTCGGTATTTGATTACTGGATCGAGGCAGGTGTTAGAGTCTTCCGCGTAGACAACCCACACACCAAATCCTTCCCATTTTGGAACTGGTGTATCCTAGAGATCAAAACGGCGCACCCCGAAGTCATCTTCCTCGCAGAGGCCTTCACACGGCCGAAGCGTAAATACAATTTAGCCAAGGCTGGGTTCACACATGGCTACACCTATTTCACCTGGCGTAACACACCCTCTGAAATGCGTGAATACCTCACCGAACTCACCACTTCGGAAACCAAAGATTACTTCTGGCCCAATTTCTGGCCCAATACACCCGACATCCTTCACGACGACCTACAAGTCAACAGCCGCGCCGCATATTTAGGCCGCTACGTGTTGGCAGCAACACTCTCGTCCAATATCGGCATCTACGGCCCCGCATACGAGTTGATGGACTTTGAGCCCTATCCCGGCAAAGAGGAATACAACCACAGCGAGAAATACGAACTTAAGCAGTGGGACTGGGACAAGCAAGGCAACCTCAAGGGAGAGATCGCCCGCATCAATGCGATCCGTAACCACCATCCCGCCCTGCAGCGCACCTTCAACCTGTTCTTCGCCGACTCTGACAACCCGCACTTCCTCTGCTACCTTAAGCAGAATTGGGATCGCTCAGATCAAATCCTAGTCGTCGTCAGTATGGACTGGGAGCACACCCAAAGCGGATCTATCAACCTACCACTCGACCACCTGGGCCTCGGCGAGCACGACGGCTTCACCGTACGTGACCTCTACGATCCGTATGAAGCCGAATTCACCTGGCAAGGCTCGCGTAATTTCATCAAGATAAATCCACACGTGCGCCCCGCGCATATTTTTAAGATCCGCAAGCTATAGGCTGCGGCGGCGGATCAAACATTTAGCAAGCCTCGGCATTTACACGCCGAGGCTTTTTTTGGTTTATTCTCAGCTTAGAGAATGGCATTGATATATTTAGGGAGCGTTGAATTTGCTTTTGCGCATGGGAGGGACGAGCTACGTGTCGTACGGTACCGATGCGTAAGAGTCAGACAGAATTATCAGCCTTTTGAGACTCCTGGATTTTCATGCCGTCGCTAAAGTGCCCGCGGTCGACTCGGAAGTCGAGTCTCCCCAATAGAATACCCATACCATTAGGGGCAGTATAGCATCTCCGCGGGAAATGACGATTAACTTTTTTTGTGGCAAGAAACACCCCTGTCTCACGACGGAGTCTACCGCAGACCTGACGCGATTCAATACCTGCACGCAGTCGTAAGAACGGAGAGTTATCTGGATATTTTATAGTAGCTCTAGCCCTCCAGATCAGTTTAGCTCCTCGCAATGAACACACCAATCCTTTATATAAAATCTGGTTGCCCTTGGTGCACAGAAGCCCTCAGCTACTTCAGCGAAAATAACATTCGTCTCGAAACTCGCGAAGTGCGCAGCAACAAAGTCTTCATGGAGCAGATGGTACAGCACAGCAGCCAAACCAAAACCCCCACCTTTGTACACGGAGAATTCGTCGTCGCCGACTTTGACATCGGCGAGTTCAAAGCCGCGCTGGATAAAGCGCCCGCCGTCAAAGTACAGCTTGGGCTGTAGGCTCGGTATCGGCACCGCGATGTCGATTCTTCAACGTACGATCAGAACTTCGCCGACTTGCGTCGTCATCGTCTGCCGACCCTCATTGGCTGCCAATTTATTCGAAACATCCTCTGCGTGCCTAGGCATCAGAAGGATCGCACCTGCCCCAGATTAATGACCATAGCCAATTATATTAAAAAAAGCGCCGTCCCTTTCGAGACGACGCTTTTTCCAAACAACAAACTAATAAAACCTAAACAATATGATTATATAAAGATAGACGGACCAATGGCCCAAACGTTCAAAATAGTTTTATTTTTTTAATTAAATGCTGAAAGCGCGCATCTGCGCCTCATCAGCCCCTATAGCTCAGTATACTTAATACTTCGCCCGCGGGCTTTCTCGACTGGATATTTTTCTGCATTACGCTGCATTTTCGCCTCAATAATCGCCGCAATGTTAATTCCAGTGACGTTAGCGAACTCAATTGCGAAGATAAATACGTCCGCCAACTCCTCCTCAACCTTTGCACGCAGCTTGGTCACCTCGACATCAGTGTGTGACTGATCTGGGCTCTGCCAGAGGAAGTGCTCCATTAACTCGGCCGCCTCTGCCGAAATCGCCATCGAAAGATTCTTGGGACTGTGGAATTGCTCCCAATCTCTCTCCTTGGCGAAAGCTAGCACACGATCTTTGATTTCCTGTAGGCGAGTCTCAGCGTCATTCATATGCAGGATCAATAGGCACTGCTGAGCAAGCTATCAATGGTGAAATAGGCCGAGATCGCCAGACTTCCCTATTGCACCTCTTCACACCTATGCGGAGATAGCCACTCGCTACATAAAAAGGCGCCGACTCTTTCGAGACGACGCCTTTTACAAACAACAAACACATGAAAAATCTAATTAAGATTATATATAGATAGACGTGCTAGTGGCCAAAGCGTTCAAAATACTTTCAGTTTTTTCTACCAAATTTCGAACTACGCCAAAATAGCGCCCAAGGCCTTGCTTATGAGTGACTTTATAATGCGCCACTTCAGCCGCCGGAAAATGCAAGCCGCCTGTTCTGCTACTGGCAGGCTGAACGCGGACCCTGCCGAACGCATCAATGAATTCCTCAACACCCCGTTTACAATGCGTGGAGCTTTGTTATCCTTATAGCTACGCCCCCTATGACTGCCCTGACAGATTGGATACAACGCAAGGAACAACTGCTACAGCTGCTCGGCAGCCTCTCGCTGCTCCTACTTACACTCACCCTCGCCGCTCTGGTGCTGGTAGTGATCACCCTGCCCGATAATTACTTCACTCGCGATCATCGCGCTCCGACCAGCCTCACACACCCACATCCACTACCCTGGCGAGGGTTATCACTGCTAAAAAATCTACTCGGCATCCTCTTTATTTTCCTTGGAATAGCGCTGCTGGTCCTGCCCGGGCAAGGCGCACTCACCATCCTGGTCGGTCTGACACTAACCAACTTCCCCGGTAAATATCGCCTCGAACGGCGCATGATGCGCCAATCGGTGATCCATAAATCGCTCAACAAAATCCGCACCATGGCGAATAAGCCGCCACTAAAAGTACCAGTGCAGCAAACGCCGGTAGCAAATCGACGATAAAAATATTGGCAGCTCCATTTTAGCTTCATCGTCGATTAGCGGGGAAGGCATTGATATATGTTGGGACCGTTGAATGTGCTTTTTGCTCTTGGGAGGGACGACCTCCGTGTCGTCCGATACCGATGCGTGAGAGTCTGACAGGATGATCAGCTCTTGGAGACTTCTAGATTTCCATGCGGCTTCTAAAGTGCTCGTGGTCGACACGGAGGTCGACCCTCCCCGGCAAAATAGCCGCTCCATTAGGCGGAGATTAGTATCTCCCCAGTAATCGACGAAGAACTCCATTTTAGCCCTGCAGCGTGAATTAGCTGTGATTGTCACAGTCTTTACACACGCCGTAAACTTCCATTACGTGCGTAATCTGCGAGTAACCATGCGCCTTTGCCCGCCCAAGCACTTCTTTGCCGACGCAGAGGTCCAAGCGCTCGGCTTGATGGCACTCGCGACAAATTAGATGATGGTAATGCTCGCCGGGAGCAGTCAGCTCGAAAAGTTGTGTGCCATTTTCTAGCGGGATGCGTTGAACGGCACCGATGCCATGCAGTGCCTCCAAGTTGCGATACACTGTCACGAGGTCAGTTTCCGCTAGCCCTGCGCTCTGCCGAATTTTGTCCGCACTCGCTGGATGGTCGAATTGGGTTAAGGCTCGGACGATACGGATTCGCTTTTGGGTGATTCGCCCCCCCTCTGCACGCATCCGCTCGAGGATGGTCTCTATCAAACTGTCGGGGGCAGAATTCATGGTAACTATACTGCTAGGACTGCATTCAGGTTCAAGTTCATTCACTCCCCATATTGTGCTACACTGCAATCTGTCAGTGCGGTCACCGAAGGAAAATAAGTTGGGTTTGCCATTGTAATGTAGACTTAAGCATTTGCTGAACCCAGCGTATTTGAGTGGTAATGAGCCCACATATCAATGCCGCCTATAAGTAGACAGAATATGAACGGAATTTATATGCCCACCAGGATCCCTTTTGAATGAAATATATTCTCTTCCATTATGTTTCCTCCTTAAGTTTAAAAGGCCCTCATACTAGCCCAGCACAACCACCGCGATCGAAAAGTAGATGATCAAACCGAGCACATCCATCACAGAGGTGATCAATGGGCTACTCGCTGCTGCGGGATCGACGTTTAAGCGACTCAGCGCAAACGGTAACAAGGCACCGAAGCTATTCGCCACAAATACGATCGCGATCATGCTCAAGCCCACAATCCAAGCGATGTGACTGTCTCCGCCATAAAGCTGACTGACGACACCGGCGATCACCGCCATCGCAATTCCAAGTAAAACTCCAACAAACAGCTCTTTACCAACAGCCATCAGCCAGTCACTCAATTCGAGATCTCCAGTAGCAATCGCACGCACCATCAAAGTGGCCGATTGTGCGCCGCAATTACCACCACTCGCAATCACCAGCGGCATAAAGAGCGCCAAAGTAATGAACTCGAGCACAAATTCCTCGTAACTAGAAATCACACTCGCCGAAATCAAATTGACGAAAATCAACACCAGCAGCCAGCCAATACGTTTGCGAAAGAGCTGAGCAGGTGATGCCACACTATAGCGCGTCTCCAACGGCGCAACCGCCGCACCCTTCTGAATATCTTCGGTGGCTTCTTCTTCGGCCACGTCCAAAATATCATCCACTGTGACAATCCCGAGCAATACACCCTCTGAATCGACCACGGGCAAGGCATTGACGTCGTAACGCTGAATCATCTCCACCGCCACTTCGCGGTCGTCATACGCTGAAATACTTACGCAATTATAGTTCAACATCTCCTGAATCAGCGTAGCCGGATTGGTCATGATCAGTCGACGTATACGTACAATATCCATCAACTTCCCGCTAGCATCAGTCACGTAGAGAATGTTGAAAATCTCAGAGTCGCGGCCAAATTTGCGAATATGCGTCAGCGCCTGTTCACAGGTCCACTCCGCGCGAATGCGCAAATAGTCTGGTGTCATCAGACGCCCAACACTCTCCTCTGGATAACCCAACAACTGACGCGACTCAGCCAAATCCTCAGGGCTCAAGAGCTGCATCAGCCGGCGGGTCACGGTCGCTGGCAGTTCTTCAAGCATCGCCGTTCTGTCATCAGGACTTAGGTCGGCCAACAATGCACGCGTATCTGCATCAGTCAGCGCGGCTAATACATCGTCTTGGTCCTCTGGCTCAAAATAGGCAAACACATCAGCAGCACGCTCACGAGGCAATGCGCGATAGACCAGAACTTGATGGGGTTTGTCTAGGCGCAGGATCAAATCACCGACTTCTGGATTCGCCCAGGAAGTCAAAGACTCAGAAAGCGCCTTTAATTGGCCCTTTTTAACAAGTGCCTCGACCTCCGAGTCTGTAACTGTGTTTTCTTCTCGCATCCAACCTTTGGTAATAGAAGCCCCACCCGCAGAGTAAAGCCGCGAAATCTCAACTGACTACTTTTTCACCGCACGCTCGCAACCATACTGCTCCAATAAATCAGCCACTAGACTCGGCAAATGCGACAAATTGGCACCCGTACCCGCTGACGCGACCGCACAAGACACGTAGCCGACATTGTCGCTAATCGGTAATTTCAAGCTACGCTCCTCCAGCCATTGATTCAACACGAGCAAGGCCTCCATCCAGTCGCATAGCGAGAAATCACTCTCATCGACCTCTTCCAGCAAGGCTCGCTGCAAGTCATCTGCACCTGTGAAATGTGCTTCTAAATATGCGAGTACACTGGGTGTGTCTGCAAACTGCTCCCAACACTTGCTTGTTTCAAATTCTGGCATCTGCCGATTTGTGTCAGCAAAAGGCGTTCGAGACAAATTGATTGCGCTGGTTTTTATCGATTAAATTCGCTCACTTCGTGATTTCTAGCGCTTGAGTCTTGCTCATAGCGCATTCAACCCTTGGCTGTAGGATATTATGCGCACCATTCGCACAGCTGCCAGAGCCCTCATTGTCCTAGAAGGCAAACTACTCGCCATCAAAATGCGCGATCAGTCTGGCGTGTTTTACATCCTACCTGGGGGCGGACAGCGGCACGGCGAGACCTTATCTGAATGCCTCCAACGCGAATGCCTCGAAGAAATCGGCACCGCTGTGGACGTCGGCGAATTCCTGTATCTGCGTGAATACGTCGGTAAAAACCACGAATTCCGCCATGCGCACCGCAGTTTTCATCAAGTCGAGAGCGTGTTTCGCTGCTCACTGCCAAATCCGAACGGTATCGGCCCTGGCACCGAGCACGACAAAAAGCAAATCGGTGTCGAATGGATCCCACTCGACGAACTGGACACCCGCCGCTTCCTACCTGAGGTGATTAAGCCCTTTTTCACCACAGATAGCTTTGAGCCGAGTTCGAATTATCTGGGGGATGTTAACTGAGTGCATGGCATCACAATTGATGTGGCCAGGCGCAACAGTATGAAGGTGAGAATGTAACTTTCGTTTACGACTTTTGACACCTTTTCACAGTAACACCTTTCCACTCTTCCACCTTTACTGCCTTCCCACTCTCACGTGAGCGTCTACCGCCGAATATTTAGTAAAAAAAATCAGAACATGATGCACCCCGATGACCGACGGCGCGTCGATTGGGTAAGCCCGTTCTGCATGCTATTGCTATGCGCCATTAGTATTTTGTTTATTTACTCGGCACAGTATACCTATGGCGGCGACGATTGGAAAAAGCAGCTCTTTTGGGTTACGCTCGGGCTCGGCACTTATGGAGTGGTGTCGCTGATTAACTACAAAATCTTTCTTGGCTACGCGCATTTAATTTACGGGGCGGGCATTTGCGGCTTACTGTTGGCTACCAAGCTGAGCCCAATTAGCGTCGAAATGATGGGGGCTCGGCGCTGGGTGGACATCGGCATTACCACCATTCAGCCGACTGAAGGGGCCAAAATCGGCACCTTGATCATGGCTGCCAGTATATTAGCACGTTCAGAGCTAGGATCCGTGCAAAACTCGCTGTTGGTGCTGGCAAAAGTGGCTGTGGTATTTTTAGTCCCAATGTTATTGATTTTTCTGCAGCCTGACCTAGGATCCTCGCTTGTCTTTCCACCAATGATTTTTGCCCTGCTATATGTCTCCCGTTTATCGGAGAAATTTTTTGTGAGCGCTTTTGCTCTATTTGCCGTCGCCGTCAGCGTCCTCGGCTTGGATATTTACGCCTACAGCCAGCACCTGGAGCAGGTTCGCGCAATCGAACGCACCGCAATCACAACTCCCTCTCAAGAGTATCATTCACTCCTACCAATTCACAATTATCAACGAAACCGGATCTTAACCTTCGTCGCTCCTGACGTAGTCGATCCGGAAGGCACCGGCGCAAGCTGGAATGCCAAACAAGCAAAAATATCCGCCGCCACAGGTGGAGTCGCCGGCAAAGGCCTGTTCAAAGGAACACAGGCACAACTCGGTTACCTTCCTAAAGCGGTGGCTCACAACGACTTTATTTTCTCCGTTATTGCGGAGGAAACAGGCTTTCTTGGAAGCGCGTTCGTCGTCGGACTTTTTTGTCTGATGGTCGCCAACGGCATACGTATTGCCGGACTCGCAAGAGATCGATTTGGAATGCAACTGGCCATCGGCGTCAGTGTACTGTTCCTCGTCCACTTCTTCATCAACATTGGCATGACTATCGGCATTACTCCGATTACAGGACTACCGCTTCCGTTTTTAAGTTACGGAGGTTCCTTTGTTCTGAGCTGTTTTATTCTGCAAGGATTAGTGCAAAGTGTATATCGTCATAGAAAGGATCATACATGATCTTAAAAACGATCCACACACTCACACCAACCTGCAGCAGCGACCAGAGCACGGGATCCCCAATTAAACCAGGGACACCCAAAACCAATGCCAGATTCAACTACTGAAAATTCCGATTCACAATACACTGAAGAACTCACCTCTGCTCCAAAAGAAAAGAAGACAGAGCGAATTGATCACAAAGAGCTAAAAAACGACGCAGCAAAACGTGCGAAGAAACAGCCCTTGGTAACTCGCATTATCAAAGCGATTAAGAATGAAAAGAAGTCTTATTCTGAGCTGATCATCAACTCCGAGCCGCTCGAGAAACGTGTTGCTCTGCTGAAGGACGGCGTGCTTGAGAAGTTCGAGGTCGAACGCACTGGCGAAGCCCGCGAAGTGGGCGCGATCTTTAAAGGCCGCATCCAAAATCTAGAAGCAGGCCTCAAAGCTGCGTTCGTTGACATCGGCGAGCCCAAGAATGCCTTCCTGCACTACTGGGACATCCTTCCAGCTGCCAACGACAGCGGCATCGAGATCGTGCGCGATAACAAGTCTGCCAAGCAGCGCAAGCGCGAGAGCGAGAAGGTTTCGATCAAAGACATACCGAAACTCTACCCAATCGGTAGCGAAATTGTCGTGCAAATCACCAAAGGCCAAATCGGCAGCAAGGGACCGCGCACCACAACTAATATCGCCCTGCCAGGACGCTTCTTAGTACTCATGCCGCACGCCGGCACACTCGGCATCTCTCGTAAGATCGACGACCGCAAGGAGCGTAGTCGGCTTAAAGGCATCCTCCGCGATCTCACCCTACCCGAAGGAATGGGACTGATTATCCGCACTGCTGGCGAAGGCAAAAAAGCACGCTTCTTTATCCGCGACTTACACATTCTTCTCAAGCGCTGGGAAGTCATCAACCAACGCATGAACGCAACCAACAAACCAGGTTGCCTCTACGTAGAGCCAAACATCGTCGGCCGCACCGTACGCGACTTCCTAACCGAAGATATCGATCGTGTCATGGTTGATAAGAAGCAGGATTATGAGGATATTATCGCCGAAGTGACGACTATTTCCCCTCGATCGAAATCCAAAATCCACATTTTTGAGGAAGATATCCCCGTCTTTGAGCGCTTTAACATTGAGCGTCAAATTGAACAGACTTACATGCGCTGTGTACCACTCCCAGGTGGTGGCGAGATTGTGATTGAAGAAACTGAAGCGTTGATCTCGGTCGACGTGAACACAGGGTCGCACAAGAACAAGACCAAGAAAGACGGCAAAGACTTCATCACGCAGGTGAATCTCGAAGCGGCCAGCGAAATCGCACGCCAACTACGCCTGCGTAACATCGGCGGACTCATCATCCTTGATTTCATCGACATGAAGGCAAAGAAGGATCGCAACGCCGTGCTCAACCGCATGCGACGTGAAATGGAGCACGACAAGGCGAAGAATCACATCCTCGCGATTTCGACACTCGGCATCATGCAAATGACTCGCCAACGCCATTCCGAGAGCCACTCCAGCGGCATCTACACCGACTGCCCGTATTGCCACGGTCGCGGCTCTGTCAAATCGTCTCGCACCATGAGTGTTGAGATTCAGCGCCGTATTATTAGCATCATTCGCCACACCCGTGCACGCGATGGCCATGACAAAGAAATTAACCTTCGTGTGCTTCTCAACCCGTCCAATTTGGAACGCCTGCGCAACGAAGACGAAGATCTACTACTCGGTATTGAGGAATCTTATGGCGCACGCCTCTCATTCCGTGCCGATCCGATCTATCACGTCGAAAACTTCAAAATCCTCGACGTCGAAACTGGGCACGAACAGCGCTAAACTTTCCAATACCGCACGTCGACTGATAAGAACACTCAAGATCTGACCTTCGGCACAGGATTTGCATCTACGCAGTTTATGAAAATCCTCGCTGTATTCGATAAGTTCAAAGACTCCATGACCGCTGTCGCGGCATGTGCAGCAGCTAGTTCTGGCGCACGCCAAGCGCTGGGTAATATCGCGCACATCACTCAAGCACCACTGACCGATGGCGGCGAAGGCTTTTGTAGTATTCTAACAAATGCCGCAAATGGTTTCATTCAAACACATACCGTCTGCGGCGCACTCGGAGCGGATCTCAAAGCACCCTTAGGCTGGGTGAACAGCACTGCATTGCCCACTGCAGTGCGTGAGCGATTCGACCTTCCTCTGGGCAAGGTCGCGATTATCGAAATGGCTGCTGCTGCAGGCCTAGAACAAGTGCCTGCGGAGCTCCGACACCCAAAACGTTGCACCACTTACGGAGTGGGAGAGCTAATTCGAATTGCAGCCGCAGAAGGTGCGGATGCGATTTTTATTGGGATCGGCGGCAGTGCCACCAGCGACCTTGGGCTCGGCCTTCTGCAAGCACTAGGCTTAGAGTTCATCGATTCAAACGGTCACGCCATTGAACGCATCCTCCCAGACAACTGGCCACAGGTCACCTGTATCTCAGGCAGTCTCAAAATCGTCACGCCTCCGATTTTCATCGCGTGCGATGTCGATAATCCACTACTCGGCCCACGTGGAGCCGCAGCAATCTATGGCTCTCAGAAAGGCTTACTCGCAGACGAACTGGAAAGCTACGAGCGAGAATCTGCTCGCATCGCCTCGATGCTCAGTGCATACTTCAAGCAATCTGATGCACTCCGCGATTCACCAGGGAGCGGCGCGGCCGGTGGCATCGGCTTTGGCCTTAATGTGGCCTGCGGCAGCCAATACGTCGCGGGCTTCGAGCTTGTAAGCTCTTGGCTTGACCTAGAGAGCAAGATCGCTGCAGCCGATCTAATCCTCACCGGAGAGGGCAAGATCGACCTCAGCTCACTAAACGGCAAAGGCCCCTACGCACTCGCAACTGCCGCCAATCTTGCCCATAAACCAGTTATACTCTTAGCGGGTTGCATCGAAGCGCCAGCAGCTGAACAACTGCACCGAGAGTTCTCCAATTGCACCATTGCAGCCATTACCCCCGAAGGCTGCCCACTCCCACAGGCACTCGCAGAAGGCCCAGACAATTTACAAAAAAAAACCGCGCAAGTCCTGCAGCAACAGACTCAACAATGACCATTGAAGAGCATGAACTAAGAGAGATACGAACTCGGCGAATCCGTCGAGTTAAGCGCTGGCTTAGGCACTTACCGCGCCGCTCCAACATACATCGCTACCCCATACTCTGGCGCTTTTCCATCGGTGCGCGCAAACGCATTTATCTCTGGAGCTTTCGCGTCGAGAACGCGGTGCCCGCACTCTACGCAGGCTTCATTCTCGCACTCATGCCACTCTACGGCATTCAGATTCCGATCGCACTTTGCCTAGCCCTTTTTTTGCGGGCAAATCTACCGATTCTCGTCGGATTACAAATGCTCTCCAACCCACTCACGATATTGCCGTTCTGGTATGCCGCCTATCAAGTCGGCAGCAGCGTGCTCCGCATCGTCAGCATTGAAACACGGCCACTAGGCCAACACGATGTTAGAGCCATAGTGCATAATTTCAAACACGGTGAGTGGAGCAGCAATATTGAACCGCTGTTGGCCAACTTCAGCATTATGTGCCTCGGTGGCATCGTCATGGGGGTCTTTTTCGGCCTGATCTTTAGCTATGCCTATCGCTTCACAGCCAAACGAACCGCCGCAAGCTATGCACTTTTGATTCACAAGATCCACGACCGTAAAGCGCGTAAATCAGCCCTCCCTACCGACCCAGACTCCAATGTTTAATTTCCTTCGCCTCCTCCCGATCGCTCTCCTAGCAAGCTCTACGCTCATCTCACAAGCTGAACGTATCTCCCTTGGCATCGACACACTGCAACAATCTGGGTTTCGCGCCATCGCAGGCAAACGAGTCGGGCTGCTTACCCATCCAGCTGGCGTTAACCGTGATGGCGTCAGTACTATCGACGTGCTGCGCCGCGCACAGAATGTGAAACTCGTTGCTCTGTTCGGCCCAGAGCACGGCATTTACGGCAACGAAAAGGCCAACGTGCCAGTCGACAACAAGATCGATCCACGCACCCAGCTCCCCGTCTACTCGCTGTACGGCAAATATCGCAAGCCATCCGCTCAGATGCTGCGCGGGCTCGATGCGCTTATTATCGACCTTCAAGACGTCGGCGTGCGCTCTTACACTTACGTCAGTTGCATGCGCTATGCGATGGAAGCTTGCTTTGAAAATGGCGTCGAAGTTGTCGTGCTCGACCGCCCAAACCCGCTTGGCGGCCTGAAAGTTGACGGTCCTCCGCTCGACCGCAAATGGCGCAGCTACGTCGGTGCCTTCCAAGTTCCCTACGTTCATGGCTTAACCATAGGTGAGCTAGCACAAATCGCAAAGTATACATCCGGCAGTATGGATGTGACCGACAAAGTGCGCCAGCAAGGGAAGCTCACTGTAATCAAGATGCGTGGCTGGCGGCGCGATATGCTGTGGCCACAAACAGGGCTCAAATGGGTGCCGACCTCGCCTTATATTCCCAACCTCTCAGCCGTTCTCGGCTATGCAATGACAGGGCTCGGAGCGCAAGTCGGAGGCTTCTCGCATGGCATCGGCACTCCCTATCCCTTTCGCTTACTTCGTTACAAAGGTAAATCCGCACTTCAAGTGCAACAAGCACTCAGCGCACAGCACATCCCAGGCATAAACTTTCGCATCCTCCGCACCAAAACCAAATCTGGCGCAAGCGTCGAAGGCGTATATGTTAGTGTCAGCGATTGGACCAAAGTACGCCCCACCGAAATTAGTTTTTATATGATGCAAATCACCGCGGCATGGACGTCGGGCAATCCCTTCGCGAATGCAAAGAACCCCGCCTTATTTAACAAGCACGTCGGTAGTACCGCGTGGTGGAATGAAATCAGCCAACGTGGCGCTCAGGCCAGAACCAAAGACTTCGTGAACAGATGGACCGCGCAGGCTCAAGCCTTTCAACGCAGCCACATCCAATTCCGCCTCTATTAGCTGATTTAGAATTCTCAGACTTTCGTGTTAACTGAGACACCGCACCAACAACCTCCAGCAATTAGAGGACATAGCCGACAATCTGTGCACCTTAAATACCACACACGAAGTGAAACAAACTGGCGGATGAAGTGACTCATTCTTGTGGATAAAACAAAATCCGATCATGCACTAACAAAGCAAAATCGAGTTTTCCATCGCCAGTCAAATCTGCAATCACCACCTCGCGCGGCTCCACATTACTACCTGTGCGCCCTTGGTAATGTAAGTTCTGTTCAAACACTTCCCAGAAGACGCAGCTCTGCCAATCGAGTTCATGCTTCACGAGAATCTCTAGTACATGGCTCTGGCCATCCACCGCGAGTAAATCGAAACGACCATCTTGATTAAAATCAGCTCCTTCTACAAAACTGTAATGCACGTCTTCAAGATTCGTCTCGAAGCTTTCCTCAAGGATCCGCTTCCATAGCTTTGCCTCTGCAGGCACACGCCAGAAGCGATCTTCCCCTGCAAAAATATACTCCGGTGCCCCTTTAGTCTCCTCTAACTGATACCATTCACTTAGATTAATCTTCCCAGCATCGACCGTTGTACAATATCGAAAAACACCATCCTGGTCACGCTCGAGGACTTGGAATTCTCCGGCAGCCGCTATGTAAAAAAACAACTGCTGCACCGTACCGTCTTGATCCGATGGGATCACAGCCGACACCACATCGTCTCCTCGCAGGGCATTAAACTGATCCACCATTTCGAGCATATCATGTTTCACTCGCAGCGCTCGAGCATAGCCGGATCGACCGACGACAAGCTCATTATTCCCATCTCCATCGACATCAAATATACTGACCTGCGCGGGCTGTATATCTTTCAACAAGCTCTCTCGAATCGTCGATGCCTGCGCCACTTCCTTAAGCACTACACCATCCACCGCTTCTGGAAATAATAGCACGGGTGCCTCACGTGGCACAAAGATCATCAGCCCACTACGGTTGCCATCAAACACCGCCACTTCACGGATCTCAAACGGCTTACGTTTGACCCCAGTCAGCGGAGTGCGGGAAAGTACAACCCAACTTGAATCAGTATTTTTCCGATTCTCAGGGCGAGCCAGCGTTAATGCCATCTCGCCCTTCAGTTCGCTGACTAATGCCAACTCATCGTAGCCATCACCGTCCAAATCCACTGCTTCACAGACCAATGGTTCTCCTTCTCCAATTAAAAGCTGCCGCGGAAATGAAAGTCTCCCTCCCCGATCCATCTGGCTCAATCCGATTGTCTTCTCACCAGCACTCACCACCACCACAGCAGCTCGGTTATTTTTAAAAAAGAGCCCACTGGCGATCGAGGATATTTCCGAAAACGACGGAAAAGTTTGGGGCGAATCGAACTGGCCCGAATTCTTCAAGAACAGTACCAACTCAGCACTAGCAGGATTTGCGACCAGTAAATCCTCTTGCCCGTCGCCACTCAAATCACCGAGCGCATAGCTCGCGGCCATACGCCCTTTTTTGAAAATCGGGTAAATCTCCGCTTGCGCGGCTGGAAAACCGTTGACCTCCGGCACTGCCTCCACCTGTGTGAGGCGGAAAAAATCCACCCCACCACTGCGCGAATCAACCGAACAAAAAGACCGCCCAGTACCCTCAACTTGGGGCATCGCACGTACCCCACGCACAGGCCGTTCAAAAACAAACCGCCGCTCGGGCCCAAATCCACCATCACTTAATTGCTCTCTGAATGCCAGCGACTGATTCCCATTCGCGGAAATATAGAGCACATCCTTACGCCCATCGTCCGTCACATCTTCCAGCAATAAATTAAACGGATTCTCCCCCGTCACATAATACACCGCCGCCTCATCGAGATGACCATGTGAATCCTGGCGAAAAACTCGCAACGCATCCGCCGCAACGACGACCAGCTCGGCCCTCCCATCGCCATCCACATCTGTAATCCGAACGGTGCCCGTCCATCCCAAGGCCTCGAAATCATCGAACACATGCGTGTCCGCCCAGAGCCCCGCATCATTTTGATAGCGTACTGTCAGTGGCACCTCCCTAGCAGTATAGGCTAGATCATCGCGGCCATCACCATTCAAATCCCCTACCGACAAGTCAAAAACTGGAAAGCCAATCGTTATCGATTCACTCTCGAAGCGAGCATTCTCAAGCTTCGGTTCCCAACGATTACGATTCAAGCGTGTCTTGCCACTCGACTCTGGCGCATCTTTTGCCAACTGATAAAAGATCTCAATCTGTGCGGTATCATTGTTGATCACGACTAAATCGCTCAACTCATCCTGGTTCACATCACTGACATTGAGCGCCCGCGTGCCCCAATCCAACTTCAGCACCTCTGGTCCTGAAAACGAAAACGACGCTACCTCTGCACACCCAAGCGCACAGGTCATCAACCAGCCACTTAAATAAAAGACACCGCGCCTCACACCTTGCAAACCTTCCCATCGATTCCATTTAGCACTCATTATTCACCTTCACTTTTGATAATTAATGTGCGCCCAAAAAAACCATCTGGCGCTTCATTTAACTCAGAAATCATGCGGTAGGCACTATCCAGACGAGACGGCATGTTTGCCTTGCTCATATTCTCCATCAAACCGCTTAACTTAGCAACTTGCAGCAAAGATTCAAACAATGGCTCAACCATCATTTCCGCATTTACAAAAGAACGTGTCACCGCATTCGGGCGTTCAATACGCTCAAATAATTGCTTCGTCTCGGCACTCTGCCACAAGCCTTCGGCGCCCTCACTCATGCGATTTAACACTTTGTATAGTAAGCCCACCTCGCCGAGATTGACGATCAAGCTCGAGCGCAAAAGCACATAGTTAACAACATTACCATCATCCATCTCTGGCTCACTCGAGCCCCTGATTGTATAAATGGTCTGCCCTTCATACATATGCTCTTTAACCATCGCGCGTAAGTCAGGAAATAAATCCTTAAAGGCTTCGATAGCTTGTGCCAGTGCTTGCGCGTCTTTAACCTCTATCACGAAAAGTTGCTGGGGCGGTGCAATATTAGAGTTGCCCAGATTCGCCTCAGGCAAGGCCGAGAGGCTAACAGTCTGAGAGCCGAAGTTATCCAATAGCGCGGCACGCAAATCGACACCCGTCTTCGCCTTCACAATCTGCAGCTGCATATTAATCAAGGGCGACAATGTAGGACTTGCCGAAGTCAGTAATCTTTCGACATTTGCAAGCATCGCACTGCAGTCGAAGGTCGTAATTGTACTACTCAAGGCCTCCTCCCCCACATAGTGTGCCTTCGGAAGTGCAGTATTTGCGTAGCTAAATAGACTTAAAAAGCCCAACTGCCGACGATAGATTAATCCATAATGCGACAGAAAACCGGTATCAATTAGGTCAAAATCAGCGTATAAGGCCTGCAGTGATTCCAGCGACAGCGCACGATCCAAACTCTGCGCAGTCACCCCGAATATTGCCAAATTATTGACTGCGGAATGCTCAATCAATGCGCGATTCAAAGTCGGCATCAACTTCTCCAAATTTAAATACAACCCAAAGTCACCACGCCCGCCTTCTTCTCGCGAACGTTGATACACCGTAGAGTCTGCGATCGCCGCGCTGGCTCCTTCCTTGATCGACTCAACTGCCGCGCGTAATCGACTCTCGGGAGCTGCCAGAACCAGGATGCCATCCACCAGCGCGTAACCATCTTCAATGTAAGTAGCGACCCCATCAAAGGTCTCGTCGAAATAGAGCGTTTCCCCCATAAAAGATTCCTCAATCATCTCATGCTCTACTAGCGGATTGATTGCCTGATGCGCCGCTATATTACGCTTAAATTGAATCTGCATCAACGCATCAAGTCGCGCGGCATCTCCAGAAAACTCTGCCATCAGAACCATTTCCCCACCCTCTAATTGCCTCTGCGCTAGCTCTGACCGATTATAAAAAGCCAAACTCATCTGCCCCGGAAACAACTCGAACAACTCATCGAAGCTGAGGCCAAACTCGCCCTCCATCACTTCAGTAAAGCCTGAGGGTTCATCGGCACTGCTGCCAGCCTCATACGTATTATTGCCCTTCAGCGCATCGAAGAATACGAGAAGCTCTTCGTCTTTGAATAATGCTGCGATTGGATGAGTCGCCCACTGCGCACGGGTTTCCGAAAGGCTGCGCACCGTGCAGAAAAAATCTGCATCTTCGCCGATAATCTCCTGAAAAGGGACCGCAGAAGCCGCCGCGCCCGAGACGCACAAACACACACAAGATAATAATGATTTATTCATACTTAAAATATCAATTCACTTTTCACTCTCAGCAATTTTAGGGGGACTCAAATAACGAAAGCCAGAATTCGGATTGCGTGGATCAAATGCATACGCATCTCGGTTGTCTAAAAAAGATTTTACTACAGCTGAAGAGATTGAAAAGCCCAAGCCCTCAGCTCCGACAGCCGCAATCTTCATATTATTTACGCCCACCACTTCACCTCTCAGGTTGAACAACGGCCCACCAGAATTACCGGGATTGATCTGCGTCGTCGTCTGCAAATAAAGTCGACCCCCGACCACACGATTCGCGACGCTAATAATGCCCTCCGAAACGGTCCGATCTAGCCCTAAAGGACTACCGATCGCAAAAACAGTCTCCCCCTCACGAACTCGGCCAGAACCAGCAGCTAAAGTGACGCTGCAAAATACCTCTTCCGACCCTGCTTCAATTTTTAATAAAGCCAAATCTAACTCCGCGCTGGTTGCAACGATCCGCACATTATCATACGTCACCTTAGAAAGCTCACGTTCACCCTCCCTAAAAATTGTTACCGAGATACGATGTTCGCCCGCGATC
Organism: Opitutia bacterium; assembly: GCA_029252625.1. Classification (GTDB taxonomy): domain Bacteria; phylum Verrucomicrobiota; class Verrucomicrobiia; order Opitutales; family Coraliomargaritaceae; genus Lentimonas. The sequence goes on from JAQXBA010000021.1 coordinate 91,386, forward strand.
ACATGGTCATTAGTCACCACATAGCCATCCTCATGAATCACAAACCCAGAGCCTAGGCCCGTCGGTGTTTGCACCAGAGCTACTGCCTCGCCCAACTGATCCACCCACTTCAAAATCGGCTGATCGCCACGATCCGCCGCAACACGATAAAGTGTTTCCTCAACCAACGCCGTCGCGACCTCTCCAGTGACTGAATCCACCTCCCCCAGACTTGCGACGGCATCCTTGGGCACGGCAACTACATTAAAGCCTAAATCCACATAATACAGCTCCGGACGCTCTAATATGATCGTACCGCGGACACCACTGCCATTCTTCAAGTCAATCGAATGAATTCCATGTAACGAAGTTAAAGCAAGGGCAAGAAAAGACAATAAGCCAACTTTTAGCATCTTAGCAATTAAACCAATCAGCCAAGCGCTGACCACAAAATAAGCATAAAAGAAAAGCCATGTGCTGTATTTCTTTTTTTCAGCGATTCGTGGTAAAGTCTCGACCAAAACAACAGACCGAGATAAGAGGGCTTAGCCACAGCTCGCACAATTAGCCCTTATTACCGTAAAGAAGATTGAGTCGCCCGACGACCTTTGCATTGCTCCCACAAGTTAAGATGAGCCTTATTTTCTGCTGCGACATGCTATGACGCGGTCCATTCAACCCCATGTCGGCATATCAATCCGAATACGCTTACGTGCTCGGAAATAGTGTAGATCCTTAAAGCCTTTCTCGCGAAGCATCGGTTGAATCGTATCGAAAAACTGCCCCACAGACTGTGGCCGATGCGAATCAGATCCAATCGTTAGCTTCACACCCATCTCGCTGGCCCAATCGAGAATTAACGGATCGGGGTGCACCTCAAAGTCACCCTTAGTCAGGCCGCTGGTATTCACCTCCATGCAAATATCTTCATCCACCACTGCTTGAAGAAAATCACGGATCACTCCTTCGTGCTCTGCGGCCCTGAACTCACTCACCACTCCGTAGGTACGGATCACATCGGGGTGCGACATACTATCATAGCGCCCCGACTGCGCCCCATCCTTAAGGTGCCGAAAGTAACTATCAATTCGCATCGCATCGTCATTGACCTTGTTTGTTTTCAACCACGTCAAATAGCTCCGACACTGTGCGTGCAGCGATCCGAGTACAAAATCCCACTCAAACTCTGTGAGGATTTTATCCATGGACTGCATCTGTGCTTCGTCTGGATATACCTCTGCCTCGATCCCGCAAAGCACCTCGACGCCAAGTGGCTTGGCCTTCTCTGCGGTGTCGTGCACTAAGCTGCGATATTGATCGAGTTGATCACGGCGCATACGAATTCCTTCTTGGCCAAATGCCTCCCATTCCATCGGAATGTGGCAAGTGATTGTCATTACATCGATCCCCTGCTCCATCGCAACCATCGCATATTCAATCGGCGCACCGATTGCGTGACCGCAAAGAATGGTGTGCATATGTGAGTCAACACGCATAGTAGAGTGGGCAACTGGATCGCCTAAGGAGCCAAACGAGCGGACGCCCATTGATCGGCATCATCGAGTCGATACATGAAGCGATCATGCAAGCGCCCGCCGCCACCTTGCCAAAACTCAAAGGTCTCAGGCACAATGCGGTAACCTCCCCAGTGATCTGGCAGCGGCACTTCGCCATCGGCAAACTTACGTTTCATCTGGTCGAGCTTAGCTTCCAAAATTTGCCGCGATGTAATCACCTGGCTCTGCGGCGAACTCCATGCCCCGAGTCGACTCGCGAACGGGCGAGAGACAAAATACTGCAAGGCCTCCACTTTCGAAACACGTTCGACGCGGCCCGTGATGTTGACCTGACGTTGCAACGGCAGCCAAAGAAAATTCACTGCCACTCGCGAATTCGATTCTAACTCGATTGCCTTACGACTTTCGTAGTTGGTGTAAAACACTAGCCCCTTTTTAGAAAACCCCTTCAATAACACGACACGCGTGGAGGGTTGCCCATTCGCAGCCACAGAGGCGAGACACATCGCATTCGGCTCCTGTACTTCACACTCCTCGGCCTGTCTAAACCACTGCTCAAACTGGGCAAACGGATCCGCAGCTAAATCTGCAGCTCGCAAGGCGTGCTTGGTGTAATCTTCGCGAAGGTCTGAGATGTGGTCCATGAGGGATAAATTGCTAGTTGTTTATTATTCGTTGTTTGGGATGTAGCACCGCTAACAAGATTCAGCAACTTTCAACCAACCAACTACAGCTCAGCCAAATAGCGCTCGGCCTCGATTGCGGCTTGGCAACCCATACCAGCAGCGGTGATCGCTTGACGATACACATGATCGACACAGTCCCCCGCAGCAAAGAAACCATCATGCTCAGTCTTCACTTGGCTTCCGTGGTTAGGAATGATGTAGCCGTCTCCGTCGCGCTCCAACACGCCTTCGACAAAGTCAGTATTCGGGATGTGACCGATGGCGACAAAAACGCCCTTACAAGGAATTTCACGCTCTTCGCCAGACTTAGAATCTTTCACGCGAATCGCACGGGTAAAGCCCTTTTCGTCAGCGAGAATTTCTTGTGGTAATGAGTTCCACGCCATCTCGATCTTCGGGTGCGAAGTCGCACGGTCGGCCATGATCTGCGATGCACGCAGCTCATCGCGGCGATGGATCAAAGTCACCTTCGTGCAAAAACGAGTTAAAAACAGCGCTTCCTCGGCAGCGGAATCGCCGCCGCCGACCACCACGACCTCCATGTCGCGGTAGAACGCACCATCGCAAGTAGCGCAAGTAGTCACACCCTTACCACCAAACATTTCCTGCTCGCCTGGAACACCGATGAAGCGTGGGCGCGCACCAGTCGCGACGATCACGGTTTTGGCTTCGTAGACTTTATCCCCAGCATAAAGTTTCTTCACCGCACCATCCAGCTCGATCTTATCAACCTTAGCATGCTCGTAGCGCGCACCGAACTTCGCCGCTTGCTTGCGCAAGTTGTCCATCATGGTATAACCATCGATTCCTTCAGGGAAACCAGGGAAATTCTCTACCTCGGAAGTCGTGGTGAGTTGCCCTCCTGGTTGCGTGCCTTCCAGCACCAGCGGATTCAATTGAGCACGGCCAGTGTAGATGGCTGCAGTGAGTCCGGCACAACCGGTTCCTAAAATGATGACGTCTTCCATGATAATTTAACTAAAAAGTGGAGTTTGAATTTGCTAAAGTGGTCAGACGATGAAGCCACCCGCTTTATTCTCAAGAACTTTCGAATCAGAAACATTTAGCCGGCGATTTAAATGTAGAATTAACAAAAGTGCCGTCGTTGCGTGCAATGGCCTGCTCCTACTCAGCCAGAAGATCCACAGGCTCGCGCAAGTGCGAACACCAAGCAAAAACCACACTAAGTTCAATCCGAGTCCATTTTCAGTCTTTCAGTCTGATCATTTTTCGGCATTTTCGCAGTTATGCAACTGATCGACAGCCACTGCCACTTACTCGGCTTCAAGGATAAAGGCGAACTCAAGCCAGTGCTGGAGCGTGCCGCCACAGCTGGCGTACAACGCTTTATCACCGTCGGCACTTCACCGAAAGATTGGGTGCCCTACCGCGAAATGCATGCGGCCTACGCCGGACGGATCGACTACACCGTTGGTCTTCACCCCTGCTACGTCGATGCAGAGTGGCACCACGATGTTAGCCAAATCTCCACCTTCTTCATGCCGCCGCACGGCCCCGTCGCCCTCGGGGAGATCGGTCTCGATTATTTTCACCTGCCGAAAGATCCAATCCAAGCAGGCGAAACCATGATTTATCAAGAAGAAGCCTTTCGTCAGCAGCTCATGCTCGCGACCGAATTCGACTGCCCCGTAATTATCCACAGCCGCAATGCCTTCGACGACAGCCTGCGGATGATTGATGAATCTGGCGTCGATTGGTCACGGATCGTCTTTCACTGCTTTACCTACGGCCCCAATGAAATTGCTCAAGTCAATCAACGCGGCGGACGCGCTTCCTTCACCGGAGTCGTCACTTATAAAAATGCCGCCGACATCCGCGCAGCCCTGCGCACGCAAGGCATCGATCGATTGATGCTGGAGACCGATTGTCCCTATCTCACCCCCGAGCCGCATCGAGGCGAATCGAACCAGCCCGCCTATCTCGCCGACATCGCTAAACGTTGCGCTGAGGCACTGGCGATGACTCCCGAGGAGTTGGCCGCACACACCAGCACCAACACCAAGGCCTTCTTTAACCTAAGCTAATACTGTATGCGCTGGATTTTTCGTAGTTGCCTCACGCTCGCCTTTGTTGGCTTAGCCACGCTTGCGCTACTGCCTCACACAGAAACGCTTCGCAAGGAATGGAACCATCTGCGCGAGACATGGGAGATCGTCCGCGGCAGCGAAACGAGCCAAGTGTCTGAAACGATTCAACCGATCAAAACGCCTAGCACGTCCGGCCGTGGTCGCACCGTCCTCAAGCCAACGCCAGCAGACGCGCAGTTCACCACAAAGCCTGAAGCCGACAGCGACCCTTTCCTAGCCGAAGCACGACGGCGCGCCAAAGACGATCCCGAGTCCGCCATGGCTTGGCTGCAAGTGCAATCACTCAGCCATGACAGCCTGCGAGGGATGCTGGAAATCGTTGCCGTCTGGGCCGCAGAAGATTCCGAAAGCGCCCTTCTTTGGCTAGAGTCGAACGCTCAGGGTCTCGCCCGCCACACCACGATTCAAAGCGGCATGGAACTCTGGGCCCAACAGGACCCGACCGCCGCTGCGACATGGATCGGTGGCATGGCCAACGACGGCAGCAAAGTCACCGCCGCTAAAGCGCTCGCCGCCAACTGGGCAGGCCAAAATCCCGATGAAGCCGCACAATGGGTCGAACAACTTCCTTCGGGCAGCCTGCGTAACGATGCCGCCAGTGCCTTGGTCGAATCGTGGGCCGTCACCGCGCCTGAAGCCGCCGCCATCTGGGCGCTTACCGAGGCAGAATATCACGGCAATACAGCTTTGCTCAACCTCAGCATTCAGCACTACACACAAGCTAACCCAGCCCAGGCCGAACAATTTCTGCGCAGTGTCAACGAAGCCTATGAGGCCCCCGCGGCGATTGAAACCTACGTTCGCACTCGCGCTCAAACCAACCCGATGGATGCAATGGAATGGCAAATTCAGCTTCCACAGACCGACCCCCTCAATAATTATAAAAACTCAGAAGTTATCATGCAAGAATGGAGCCGGACCGACTCGGTCGCGGCCTCCACTTGGCTCAACGCTGCCGCAGCAGGTGACCAGCGCGATGCCGCGATTGTTGGTTTCACCACGAGCATGCTTGACTTCGACCCAGAAGCCGCAGCCGCTTGGAGCAACACTATTTCCGAGCCGAACCAACGCGTTAAACAACTCAACCGCGCCATCCTAAGCTGGAGTCATACCCAGCCGAATGAAGCACTGCAATGGGTCAAAGACGCCGAGCTCGAAGCCGACCTGCACAATGCCTTAGCCAGCCAGATCGGGGCGGACTAAGGTCGAAATTTGAACATTGATTGCTGCTTATTGGCTGGAGGGAAATGCGCCACATTGCGTCAGAAACTACCAACGGCCAACCAACAACATCCGCCCTACTCGACAAATTTTAATTCGCCGTGATAGATAAGATACGCGAGGCCATCCCCAGTCAAATAAGTATTAAAGCCTTCGGTCTTTAGCACTCGCTCACCATCCACTTCGACGATGGACTCCTTCATTTGATAATCTTTGGTCCGCTTCAAATCTGAGGAAAACCAGATCAGTCCACCATCATGCAGCACGCCCCAATAATTTTCGATCGCCGCGCCAGCCTCAACCTCGGAGAAATACTGACCATTCTCCATCACCGACTTAGAGCGCGCACTCGAAATACCCACGTCCCGTTCCGTCACCGCGAGGCCATGCAGCACGCCCTCTTTCCACCAATATTGCTGCTCCACTGGAAACGTCTCGGAATAGTCAGACGTTGTTGAATGAATGGTGAAGTGGCCCACCCAGCGCCCTTCATAATTTTTTAAAGCGCCTACCGAATCCTGCGTTGCAACTGGCTGGACGGGGACAACTGTTTCCTTTGCATACGCACACCAAGACAACACACCTAGGATCAACCAACCAAAACGACGCCACTTCATTTCGAAAAAATGGGGGATCTCCCCCCCGCGGTGCAACTCATTTCCAACAAACGCTCAAACATACTTTTTGCTTTGCGACTTGGCGAAGTCCAATCCTTCACACTTAATGCATCTATGATTTACGATTCCGAAAAGCTGCTCCTCCTCGCTGGCCCCTGCTCGCTCGAAAGCCTCGACACCTGTCGGCCCGTCGCCGACGCACTCGCTGCTCTGCAGCAACAGCACCCAGAGCTGAACATTCTCTTTAAAGGCTCCTTCGATAAGGCCAATCGCACATCGATCAGTAGCGACCGTGGTACTGGACTCGAAGCTGGGCTTGAAATCTTCCAAACCATCAACGCAGAATACGGGTTTAAAACCATCACCGACATTCACACACCCGATCAATGCGCCACCGTCGGAGCCGTCGTCGATGCAATCCAAATCCCCGCCTTCCTGTGCCGCCAGACCGACCTCCTCACCGCTGCCGCCCGAACCGATTGCGCGATCAACGTCAAAAAAGGCCAATTTCTGTCGCCCTACGAAATGACCTTCGTCACTAATAAGCTCAAAGAAGCCGGCGCCAACGAGATCTGGCAGACCGAGCGCGGCACCACTTTTGGCTATCAAAACCTAGTGGTCGACATGCGCAGCTTCAGCATCATGGCCGAGAACGGCTACCCAACCGTCATGGATGCCACACATAGCGTGCAGCTTCCTGGCGCAGCCGGAGGCATCAGCGGTGGCCAACGCGAATTCGTCCCAGCCCTAGCCCGAGCCGCTCTCGCCGCAGGTGCCAATGGCGTCTTTCTCGAAACACACCCAAACCCGGAAAAAGCGATTTCAGACGCCGCCAGCCAAGTGCCACTCAATGAACTCCCCGCGCTCATCGAAAGCCTGCTGCGCGTCTGGCAAGCAGTTAGATAGTTGATCGATCATTCCACGATTCGCCCTCCACTTTCAGCCCTCTAATTATGCGTATCACAGGCGGTAAAGCTCGCGGCATCCAGCTCAAGGCCCCCAAAGGCGACACGACCCGCCCCGCCACGGATCGGATGCGTGAGGCGATCTTTTCCAGCCTCGGCAGCAGCATCGCAGGCTGCCGCGTGGCCGACCTCTTTGCCGGCACCGGTGCCTACGGCCTCGAAGCCCTCAGCCGCGGCGCAAGCAAAGCCACGTTCTATGAAATGGATCGGCAGGCACTCGCCTGCATGAAACAAAATCAGCAGGCCGTGCTGAAATGCTGCGAACTGCCGACCAGCGCGGTCAACACTGTCGCCCGCGACCTGTATGCACGCACCGCTGGTGGCGAGCGCGCCGAGCTAATTTTCATCGATCCGCCCTACGACGACATCGAGGCCAACCTGCAGCGCATCTTTGCCAAGGCTGACGAACTCGGCAGCAAAGACGCCAGCGTCATTCTCGAACTGCCTGGCAATCTCAGCCCCGAGATCGAAGGCTGGCAAATCGTCCGCCGTTTCGGCAAGCCCAAGCGCGACACTCCAAACGCTGCTATCTTCGAGCGCAGTTAAGGGAGTTTGGGCGACTCGCCCACGTCACATCTCCAAATCCACCCCTGGAGTAGCATAAATCGGGGCGAACTGGATCAAGCTGAAGACCGCAATCATCAATACCACGATCTGATTTTGCGGGTAATCTGAACCGACCAGAAACAACTCGAACAGGATCGGCGCTTCCGTCAATGCGAGGCCGACAATCAGCGCGCTCAACATTTGCTTTTGATCCTTTAATTTAGGGATCACCCACCAACGCAGCAGCGTGGCCAGAATTACTGGCATGAAGCATAGCACCCACAGCCAACTCGCCATCGGCTCGGCGGCATTGTCGCCCTGCGGAAACCCATCGCCCAACACAAAGTGATAGGCGAAGCCCATCTGTAAAAAGACGAACCAAATAATCCACATGACGAGCGCTTGCTGTTTCTGCATGCTACTGAACCTGTCGATTAGGAATACCCTAGGCAACCTTAGTTCACAAAAAACCATAGGCTCAATCACGACATGCGGTTTTAAAAATGGTTCATCGTCATTTACCGGGGAGATACTATTCTGAGCCTAATAGGCCGGCTATTTTGCTCGGGAGGGACGACCTCCGTGTCATCCACGGGCACTTTGGAAACCACATGAAATTCTAGGAGCCTCCAAGAGCGGATAATCCTGTCAAACTCTCACGCATCGGTACCGGACGACACGGAGGTCGTCCCTCCCAAGAGCAACAAGCAAATCCAACGCTCCCAACAGATATCAATGCCTTCCCCGCGACTCGACGATGAACCTTATGAATAGCAGCCTTGGCTGCTACTGGGCGAGGATCTCTTTGATGTGTGCGACGTAAGCCTCAGGTCCGCCGCGCTGGTAGCCGGTTTTCTCGATCAGCTCGCCATCCGGCGACAACAGCAAAATTGTCGGAAAGCCGCGGATACCATATTGCTTCGCCAGTGCTTCATTTTGAGCCTTCAACTCAGCGGGCTGTTCTTTCCCGCGCGGGAAATCGAGCTCAACCAGCACCAACTCAGCCGCAGCATACTCTTTAAATGCGGCTTCACCAAACACCTCTTTATCCAGTTTGATACACCAGCCGCACCAGTCTGAGCCGGTAAAATCAAGCAGCATCGGTTTGTTTTCTGCCTTCGCTTTAACTTGAGCCGCCTCGAAATTAGTCATCCACCCGTCACCAGCAGCTGAAGCCGACGCCGCCAAACCGAGAAAAACGACACAGAATAATAAGAGTATTTTTTGAGATTTCATAGTATTTATTTTGATTGCTTGGACTAATTAGATACCAGCACTAGGCCCTTTATTCCAGCGCTTATTCAAAATTTTGCAGGCCTAATCCAGTCGAACGATTTAAGGGAACAGAAATTGCTATTGATGGATCTTAGATCTTTTATATCAATTAAACCATGAACTTCATTCTACTCATTCTCATTCCTATTGCCATCGGCCTTTGGGCGCAAATGAAAGTCAAAAGCGCTTACGGTAAATATGTGCAAGTTCCTTCGCGCGGACGCATCACCGGCCGCGAAGCTGCTCAGGCGGTGATGGAAAGCGCAGGCATTTACGACGTCGATATTGTCGAATGTCACGGCACCTTGACCGATCACTACGATCCAACCAACAAACGCCTCGCCCTGAGTCAGGACAACTATCGCGGCTGCAGCCTCGCCGCACTCGGCGTCTCTGCGCATGAAGCTGGCCACGCCATCCAGCATGCGCAGGCATATGCGCCGCTCAACCTGCGTATGGCGCTGGTGCCCGTCACCAGTATCGCCTCACAAGCCTTGCCCTTTGTTATGCTCGGCGGCTTCATGCTGTTCCACAGCCCGATGCTGATCAACCTCGGCATCGCAATTTATTTGATCCTGACCGTCTTTCAACTCGTCACCCTACCCGTCGAATTCGACGCCAGTAAACGTGCCAAAGCGCAACTCGTCGGCCTCGGCATCATCGAACAAGATGAGATGATCGGCGTTAACAAGACGCTCGATGCCGCCGCCTACACTTACGTCGCCGCCTTTGTTTCCAGCCTCGGCTGGTTGCTCTACATGCTCCTCGGCAATCGCGACTAAACTGCCAATAAGCTGAAGCATCCTGACACCCCGTCGAAACCGACGGGGTGTTTTTGTGCATGCATCAACGCAACAACCCCCTCAAGTTATTTACATCGCATTTACATTTATACTATTGAAGCATTTCCTCAGGAGTCTTAGCTTTTTATATCCGTATGCACATTAAATGCTTAAAAAAGTATATCTTATCGGCGTCAGCATTTTGCTGCTTATGCCAACTACCCAAGCAGTGATTCTCTATGACGGGGATGATTCAGGAAATTTAACTACACCTTCGAGCGGAGCGCCGTTCGATTCTGTCGCACGTGTTTGCAACAATGGAGGTGGAAATACAGCAGGCAGTGCCGTCCATATTCGCGGGAAATACATGCTCACCGCGAATCACGTCCAACTACGGACGCATATCACATTCGATGGCATTACATACTTGGAGCGGGACACCAGCTTCAACCCTATTAGAATCGGCACCACTGACATGAAGTTAATTAAGCTGGTACAATCCCCCGGGTTGCCCGCGACCGAACTATTTTCCGACAACTCTGGTGATACATCTGTAACAACAACTTTAATTGGATGGGGAGTTGGCAGGGACACCGGCGTGAATGACTCAGGGGCAGGATCCACAAATATTTGGCAATGGGGCAACACTGGAACTCTGAAAAAACGATGGGGCACAAATACTATCGCCGCCTCAAGTAGCGGCGAAGTGACCACAGGCACGAACTACGATTATTTAATTACCTATTTAGACCGAAATGCAGGAATTAATGAAGCTGCAGCAACACTATACGACTCAGGATCTGGACTCTATTTAGAGCAAAATGGGTCTTGGAAGCTTGTGGGACTAACGGCTGCAATTACCTCAATCAACGGTCCGACAGAACAAGAACCAACTAATCCTTACAACTCCACCTTTGGCATTTTTAATTCGCGCGATCGCAATTATTTCGTGCGCATCAGCAGTTACGCCTCCGCCATCGAAGCCGCCATCCCCGACACTGCCACCTACGCAGGCTGGAAAACGGACCACAGCCTCTACGGAGCCGACGCAGACAACACGGCCGACACAGATGACGACGGCATCAACCAACTACATGAATTTGCATTTGGCGGAGACCCCAACGTCAACGACATCAGTATCCTGCCCACTCATTCGCTACTCGAAGACAGCGGCAG